>JAZRYS010000147.1:0-73504 GCA_045600865.1 Candidatus Aphodosoma sp. | reverse complement strand
ACATTTAGATGGTACGTACGGTGAAAATAAATGTGTCGTCCTTACAGGACTTAACCAGGATAACAACCTCATACACAGGGCTCACGCCCTGCGCTGGTATGTGCCGCCCTTTCAGGGCTAATACTTGCGAAACTTGAATTACTCATATTTTGCAATCAAACCAGCCGCATGAAAAAGTCCTGAAAGGACGACGTTGCCCAAATGTTGCCGAAGCGTCTCCCATACGTCTCCCATTCACCGTCCTTCCATCGTCCTACCAAGGTCTTTTTTTCTCCCATTACTTCCCATCTGAATGGGCGGCGATGGGAAAAAATGGGAAAACAATGGGAAAACAGAGGTAGTAGGTAAGTTATTGCATAAAAACCAGATACTCGTAATAGTTATCGGGCGTTATGGTTTCTAATGTGGCATTTGGGTATGCATTGAGAAACTCATTTTGTTTTCTACCTCTCTTTTTTGAATTCCATTTGAACTCAAAGGCAGTGATTTTCCCATCGTTTTCTTCCAAGAAGTCTATCTCCTTGTTTGTAGTTGTCCTCCAGAAATAGATTTTGCCATATCCCCGCTCGTAATCGATTTTCTTTTTCAACTCGCTGATCATATAGTTTTCCCACAATGCGCCAATGTCCTGTCTCATATCAGTGTCTGCAAAGTTCTGTATGACGGCATTTCGTATTC
Source organism: Candidatus Aphodosoma sp. (assembly GCA_045600865.1). GTDB lineage: Bacteria > Bacteroidota > Bacteroidia > Bacteroidales > Paludibacteraceae > Aphodosoma. The sequence continues at coordinate 72,826 of JAZRYS010000147.1, read as the reverse complement.
CGTTGTCATAGAAATAGACCTTCTTGGCAAATTTCAACTCGTTTCTGAGATTCCTGCTCCACGATCCCACTCTGAATATCACATACGCCTGTTCCAACATGGTGATGTATTTTTCCACAGTACTATTGTCTAACCCGACAAACTTTCCAATCTCTGAATATGATACTTCCGAACCGACCTGAAAAGCCAAAGCCTGCAGCAGTTTTGTCAGTTTGTCCGACTTTTTGATTTTTTCCCACTCCAATATGTCTTTGTATAGATAGCTGTCTGCCAGTTGCATCAACACTTCTTTCTCATCTCCCGGATTGCAGACAACTTCCGGATAAGCACCATATATCAACCTCATTTTTAAATGTTGTATCTCCTCCATGACTCCATGATGTGCAGCCATCTCGCCAAAAGACAATGGATAAAGCCTGAACTCACGTTTCCTGCCTGTCAATGGCTCATTAATCTTATTGGATAAGTCTAACGACGAGCTGCCAGTCAGAATTACCTGGACATTATCAATGTTGCCGGTTATGAGTTTCATCTTTATTCCGATGTCCTCTATCCTCTGAGCTTCGTCAACGACCAATAACCTGTTGCTTCCTATGATACTTCTGAATTTGGCAACGCTGACCTCTGCCAGCAGATTTCTTACTGTCATGTCATCGGCATTCATCCATACAACATCTTTTTCCTTCTTTGCAATTTCTTTTATGAGTGTAGTCTTGCCTGTCTGCCTCGCTCCCATCAAGCTTATCACTTTTCCATGGTTCATCAACCTCTTTATCTCTTGCTCAATAATTCTTTTTATCACCATATTTGTCTTCAGTTTTTCGTCTGCAAAGTTACAAATTTTCCATCATATAACACTTGATTTATGGTGTATTTTATTATATTATATTATATGTCTAATATATAGCGTTTTATTATTTTCAAATCGCCGAATTATATTAAATTCAGCGATTTTAATCGCCATATTACATTGAATTCGGCGATTACATTCGCCGAATTGCATTATAAAATCACTCATGTTTCGCATGTTCATAATTCCGAAGGCAAGAAAAAGGGCTGACCCTTTGCAAGGAGTCAGCCCAATTCCTTTTCTCGTGTACACCACTTGCGCACGGGGAATTTTACTTGACTATCAGTTTCTGTATGAAGACGTGACCGTCGGAGGTGGTGAGGCGGATGTTGTAGAGTCCGGAGGCTGTCATGTTGGAAACCTCGATAGGGTAGGTTGTAGGAACAAATGTCTGGATAACCTGACCCATGCCGTTGATGACCTCAACCCTGACGACATCTGTGAAATCGCCATAGATGAATGCTGTTGTGCCAGCCGTTACAGGGTTAGGAACAATATCTATCGAAATGTCGAATATGTCATTCACGGCGGTTCCATCCTTTACCGTGAGATGGAGTGTTACGATTGAGTCGCAGTTATATTCAGCGGTATGGAACGTATCGGTATATTCGCCACTTTCGGTGAGGTCTGTACCATTGAAGCGATAAGTCTCGCCCTTTGTAATCGTCTCATAGATTTCATTATAGACGGTTGGTATGTAATGAATATGTACGTTTGTTGCAGAATCGCATTGAGCGTCAACAGTACGTCTTGTTACCGTTACTGTAGTGTCGGCGGATACTGGCAGGTTGTTTATTCCATTGCCTGTGTATGTATAACCTTCGCATACAATGTCATAGACATCAACAGGAACAACCGGAGCAACAGTTGCGTTGACATGGTATGTCACCATGCAGCCACCGACAGGGTGAATGCGGTTTATGGTGTATGTGCCGGCAGTAGTAATGGTTGTGTCAACCACTACTGCACGGCCACCCTGGCAGATGGCGATATTTATGGTCGTGTCGGTTGCAAAGACGGTAAGGTCGAGTATAGCTGTCTGAGGGCAACCTCGAGGACCCACAAGCTGCATGGTATGACGACCACCGGTGGTGATGTCCTGTCCGCGCCAGTGATAAGGCAACTCATTATGGCAGATGGAAACTTCGTCGATTATGGAATCTTGTATTACCATCAGATAAAGGGTGTCCGTACATGTGCAACCCTGGTTGTTGATGTAAGAGTAAATGTATTTACCTGGGTTGGTTATCGTAGTGTCGTGGAATACGTATGATCCACCATTGCATATAGTGTCGATGGTGACAGTCGTGACAGGTGTGACAACCAGGTGCAATTCTACCGTCGAGTCGCAACCGCAAGACGAAGCGCCACGGAATGTGCTGCGGTAGAGACGTGTAGAAGGTCTTGGAATGTTCCACATACCAGAGGTGTAAGGCATTCCGGCGCAGACTGTGTCTTCTGTGACGACAGCGATGTTGTCGAGACGATAGACATGGGCGGTGAGGAGAGTGTCGTCTGTAGCTCCCTGGGCAATACGTGTGAAGGTATTGTCACCAAGAGCAATACTTGAGTTCGCGACAGAGAATCCGTGCTTCATGTAGTTGTCTTTCTGGCAGATGGTGTCGTTATAGACAGATCCTGCTATGAGACGTGAAATGCGGACTTCATCGATGAATGAGTAATACGAAGAAGCGGTAGCACCAGAATAACAGAATGCCATCCGGGCACCTGCAGGAACGTCTGTAAAGATGACAGATTGTGCAGTCCACGATGTCGTGCGTGCAATATTCTGTAATGTGACGAAAGATGAACCGTCTTCAGGATCAGTCAGATATCCGACAGCCAATGTTCCGGCAGAAGCAGAGGTGTTGTCGTACATTGCCTTGAAAGTGAGGTAAAGGTTGTTGAGGTCATTCATCTCAGGCAGAAGCATGTAGAGGGCGGAAGTGCTGCTTGACGCCATACGGAGACTGTTGGAACCTTCATAATGTTGTGCAGACGTGATGTTGTAGTAAGGTTTTGCCGATGCTGCATTTATTGATGACCAACAGAAAGCCGATGAGGCGTTGAGGATATAGCCGTTAGAGGCAGTCAGATTCTCGAAGTTCTCGGCGTATGGGAACTGTGTCACCATACCGCAGAGAGTCTTGAATCGGAGTGGAGTCCAATAGGATATATCATCGTCCGAGCAAAGCGAACGCACGTTTATATAATAGGTTGACGAAGCATTGAGACCTGTGAGGGTTATTGTGTCCTGTGCACGGTAAGCCAATGTGTCGTAGAAGAATGCATCTTCAACATTGTCTGTCGTGCTGAGGGCATAAACAAGTGAGGAACCATTGTTCACGTTAGTCACGGCAAACGAAGCACTGTTTTCGCTTAAGGTCTCGTCGATAAGCGAGATGGCAGGAGGCAGACAGGTGACAGGCGAAATATTGATATTGTCGATTGACAGAGGAGGATTGTATCCGCCATTCGTGCCACTGCGCCATGCAATGACGATGTTATAGAGTTTCTCCTCGGTAATGGTAAACGAACCGGAATGGTTGTTGTAGGCCGTTGTGTTGTACATGAATCCTCCGTCCAGTGCTATGGCATTCTTAGGAACAGATGCCCAGCTGAGGCCATAAAGCCATGAACCGGCAAACAGCAATGCGTCGGCAGGAATCAGGAACACACGTGCACCGTCATCACGGTCTTCGCCGTAGCACATCCAGTCGTAACTGTATTCGTAGAGTCCTGCAGGGAGGTTGATTATGCGGTGTGCGTAACCGAACGAGAGGGCCGTAGTGTCGAAATGGTACGTAGAACCATCATTTGAGATGTAGAGAGAATGGGTGCCACCGAACGAAGTCCCTGTGCCGATAACGAACTGGTTCGGCTGTCCCTCCTGCGTGTAGTTCCAGTTTGCATTCTCGTCGTCATCCTCAAAGTCGCAGATATAAGGGAGTGCTGCAGGTGTTGCCGTCGTACGGAAATTGAGAACACGCCATGAAGAACTGTCTGTGGCGTTGCAACGCTGGCGTGCCACGAAATAATAGTCTGTAGAAGGCTGAAGGCCGTTCAGCACTATCGTGTCGCGCAGAGATGTGGTGCTGACCGTTGTCACGTCGAGAGAATCCAGCGAGTATGTCGTCATCAGTGCGTATTCCACATCTACAGGTTCAGGGTGGGAGATGAGAACGGTTGCCACGGTGTCATAGACAGAAAGTGCCACGACAGAAGTTACAGGAAGACATGAAACCTCGTTTACCGACACATTGTCTATAGCCAACGGCATATCCGACACGTGTTCTGGCGAGCAATATCCGTTGGTGTTCTGGGCAAACCACATGAAGACGAGGTTGAGGTACTGCGGTTGGTCAATGGATACAATTGACGATGTGCGTTGCCAAGTGCGGCTGTCGTCGAGATTTGTGCCGATTGCATAAGAACCCTCAGGTATGTTGCGTTTGTATAGATCGTTGTCTATAGGTAGCGTGGCTGTTGGAGGAGCAAGGAATGCGCGTCCGTAAGCCTCGTAGGAGAGACCTGCCACAGGGTCGCTCTTCCAGTCGAAGGATACCTCGTAATTGCCTGCTGCAGGGAAATAGAGTGTGCGTGTATAGTAAGTCACACCATAGAGGTTCACGCCATACTGAGGTGTAGGGTTGGTAGGTGCCACCTGTGAATATGAGCGTCCGTCGGAAGATATGTAAAGTCCTCGTGTGCCGGAACTGTGAGCCTCGGCATCACGTCCTATGATGAAATTGCTGGAATATCCTGAAGGATATGCCTGCCAGAGGGAATTGTCGTCCGTAGGCTCGAAACCTGTGATGTAAGGAACTGTTGCAGGTGTCGAGAGTGTACGGAATGTGAATGTTGACCAGTCGGTGGTGTCGTTTGTACCGCAGAAACCACGGACCATCAATGTGTAGTCTGTCTTAGGCGTGAGTGATTGGTATGTAATCTGTGTCTGGGTTACCGATGTCGTGTCAAGGGTGTTGCCATCGTTTAGTATGCACTGGTAGGATGTGACGTTTGGAACGATGTCCCAGGCAATTGTTGCTGATGCATCGCTTATCAAACCGTCAATGTGGATGTTCTCAGGGGCGAAGCAGTCGTTAGCCTTGGTTGTTATTGTCACAGGATTTGACCAGGAAGTAGAGTCTCCGTCAGCGCAATATCCACGTACATAGACAGAATAGCTTGTGCCAGGAGTGAGTCCTGTAAAAGTGACATCTCCCGTGTTTGTTGTCTGTGTCGCAAAAATCTGCGAAGGCTGCGAGGTTGCAGAGTATGGGGCTATGCCGTACTTGATGTTTGTGCGTATGCCGATTGGGATGGTGAGTGAAACGGTGGAAGATGTGGTGGCAACAACAGAAGGAAGGGTGGTGATGTTGCGGCATGGAGGGTAGATATCCACTGTAACATCGTCCAGATAGATATAGCCGTTGCTGACATAATTAGCCTCGAACATCACGTAATATTCACCATCGAGACCTGCTGGAAGGTCAAGGTCGAAGAAGGCAAGCCCGTTGCCTGTGCGGCTGCTGTTATAAATTACATAATGTGCCAGTCGTGTCGCACCATTCTTCGAATCAGGGTTTGGACCGACATAGACATTGACTTCGTCGTCGTTCCATGAGGAACCTGACTGCATGAGCCAGAACGAGACGTGATACTCACGTGTTGGGTCGAGCGAGATTGCGGGAGTCGAGAGCAGAGCCGATGTGCGCTGTGTGCCTTCGAGACCGGCAGATTTTGTGCCTGAATGTGCATTGCGGTTTTCTTGTATCCAACGTCCGTCAACCACACCGTGAGATTCGGTGACTGACTTGAGAGTTGTCATTGTCCAGCATACAGGTGGGAAGGTCAGATCCTCGAAACTCTCGGTCAATGGGAAGGTGTTTACGGCTGCGCACTCGGTCTGGAATGGCACAGAAACCCATGGCGAGCAATTTATGGACGAGCACTCTGCGCGGACAAAGAGGTGATACCTTGTTGATGGCTGGAGACCGTTCACTGTGACAGTTGTGCCCTGAATAAGGCCGCTTGCCACACTGTCTGTTATGAGCGAAGATGTGCTGACAGCCCAGCGTATGTCTGAACCTACGTTAGGATTGTTGAGCGTAGCAGTCACTGTGTTATGTGATATTGAGTTTTCATCTATGTGCAGGTTAACCACTGGTTCGCAGGTCAGTTCGGCAACTGAGAGGTTGCCTACGGAGAGAGGATAGTTGTCACCACCACTTCCGTCGTTAACCCAGATATAGACGAGGTAATATTCACCTGCACGTCCTGTCATGTCGATAATCTCAGAGACATGCTGAATGCCACCCTCAACCATGGAATGATAGGTGTCGCCGTCAAGAGGAATGAGGTTGTCTGGCCATGAATAATAGCGATAGACTTGCGATGTCGTGTATGTAGGGAGAAGGTCAGCGTATGAAGGGGCAAGGAAGAAACGCGTGTAGTCGAAAGAGTACTGGCCACCGGAGCATTTCCAGTCAAATTCAATTGTATAGGTCGATTCGTCGAAATCAAACAAGCGTGCGATACCGGTGATTGAAGACGAGCCGACGTTATAGCCGTATGTCGTGCCGTCTGTCACGTACATTGCGTGCGTTCCGTTGCCAAATGTCGCATTGCTGTTTGTGCCGAATGTGAAGTAGTTCGCACCATCACCCAACAGTTTCCACTCTTCGTTTTGCGAAGCGTTCGAGAAATCGGTTATGTATGGCAGTACTGCTGGAAGAGCAGCGGTCTTTTGTGTCACGCTTACCCAAGTTGAATAGTCGTTGCCAGGACATACCGCACGCACATAGATGTCGTAGGTCGTTGCAGGGTTGAGGTCTGTGACTGTGAAAGTCTTTGCCGTAATATCTACAGGAGTTGCACTTGATACATTGCGTCCATGTTGCACAACAGCATATTGCCATGCGTTGTGCGTCATTGCAGTGTCGGCAAAGGCAATCTCCATCTCTGTTGCAGTTGTGTTTTGTACTGATACAGCTGTAATTTCCGAACAGTCGGAGAGTTGACGCACTCTCACATTGTCAATCCATGTTGAACCTGGGTCGTAACCTGTCTGGCCGTAGAACATAAACTGTACTGTATCGCCAACGTAGGCCTGAAGTCCGTATGAGCCGGTAATGAATGATGTAGGCGTCGCTGCATCGGTCATGCCGTTCATTTCGTGAACAGCTATGGTGGTAAACGTAGTCTGTCTGTGACGGCGGATACCTACCACGAGGTCAGCAGTGGTTGACTGGTGACAATAATCATAGCGGAAATCGTAGTTCGCCCCTTGTGGAAGGACTATTTCTGGAGTAAAGATTATTACGTCGCCTGTGCTCGACATGGCGTCGTACATACGGATGGATTTGTTACCACGTGATGAATATACGCCCCACAGATAATCTGGATGGTTTGTATATGTTATCGTCTGGTCAGAAGCTGAGATATCCCAGCATGTAGGGGTCTGCCCAACTGTGAACGACTCGAAATCTTCAGTATAAGGAGCAATGACATAGCCGCAGTCTGTACGGAAGTCTCCAATCTTGTATGCAAGTGAAGTGTCGTTGCTAGAACATATCGAGCGGACGAAGAGTGAGTAGTCGGTAGCTGTGTTGAGACCAGAGAGTGTGCATGGATGTGAGGATACAACCTGTGAAGTGATGGAACCGTCATTTCTGACAGCATAGAGCTGCCACTGGGTGGCGGAGCCATTCTCTGTCCAGTCGGCAGTGACGCTGTTGTCTGTGATTGAGGAAATGACACCGTTTGTCGGACGGCTGCAGGTAGATGCATTGCCAAGGTTGAGATCGTCGAAGAAAATGGTGTTGCTTGATGTGGCAATGACTATATAGCGGGAATTGTAGTATTCAGCATATCCAGGGTCGTTGAGGATGTTGAAATATGCAGTGAAGTCAATCCATGTGTTTGCTGGAGAAACGATGACGTCGGTGAGAGACTCGTAAGTGTCTCCATTGTCAGGATCGGTTATGACACCTATCGAGAAGGTTGCGCTGTCTGTATTCGAATAGGCCCAGCCTGTGAGCATGTATGGCTCCAATGTAGCAACATTGAATTCAGGGGAAACGGCAGAGGCGGCAGCAACACGCATTGATGCAGAGCCGGAGCTATGTGTGGATGTCTCGTATGTGACTGAGCCTATGCCATTGAGAGGTGTCCAGCAGGTGACGTTGGTAGGAATCTCGAAGTCCTCGCTGTATGGAACATTGGCTGTCGTGCAGCGTGTATGGAACGACTGAGGGGTCATCCAGTCGCTGGCATCGTTTGCCCCGCAGATAGTACGTATGGTGTAGTAGTAAGTTGTGTTTGCAGCAAGGTTGGAGAGCGAGACGGTGGTAGAGGTGATTGTGTCACGGTAGATGTCCCCACTCACTGAACCTAAGGTGTTTATTGGGGAAGAAGATACTGCAATATCCCATGCTGAGGCTTGAGAAGTGAAGTTAATGGTAGCCGTTGTCGAGCCAAGCTGGCTGACAATGGCATCTGTAGGAGGAATACATGAAACCTCGCGGATGGAGATGTCATCGAGGAATGGGGCATATTCAAATCCTTCGTCAAAAGAAGATGAGCGTACACCGAGGTAATAATTTCCTGAGGATACTGGTGTGAAGAAACCATTGTAGCGACTCCAGGAATTGGTGTTCACGACTGATGATGAGAGAGTACTCAGGTTGGCACTGTTTGTACCATTGACAAAAGAGAGACGGTAGCTGCTGCCACTTCCTGCTCTGGCATACATTGATATCTCATAACTATGCCCAGCCTCAAGATATATGTAGATGGCAGCGGTCATTTCACCGTTCAGCGTTGCAGCAGACGGATTTGTGGCATTGTGTGAAGAGGATAGTCCTTTGCTTCCGCCGGCAGTATGGTTGTAGGATCCGCCAGACGTGAAGACGTCGAGATATTGATTGTCGGCAGCAACGAAATAGCAGCCGGAAAGCTGTCCTGCAGGATATGACTCGAAATCATCGCTGTAAGGGGCAGTCACTGCGCCACAAGCTGTGCGGAAGGTTACTGCACTGCTCCAGGAGCCGAGCAGTGTGCCGCAGCGGCGACGTGTATATACTACGTAAGTGGTCTGAGGATTGAGATTGTTGAGAATGATGGATGGTGCTGTTATCGTGTCGATTACAGTGCACGCAGCGAGAGGTGTTCCTGCAACTCCGTATGCAATGGACCATGTGGTGGCGGTAAGGTCGGAGACTGTGACTTTTGCATTATGGTCAGTGAGGTCGGATATGATGGCACCATTTCCGTCAAGATCAGGACAGGCAGGAATTACCTCAAGACGCACATCATCGATATTGAGCGAGAGGAATGAGGTGTTTACACGGCGTGTGTAGAAGGCTACGTACTTGCCATTGCCAGTGTAGTTGGTGAAACGACCCTCGTGGCGCATGTATTCTGTCGTTCCCACATAGAATGAGTCGGTGACAACAAATGTGGAGAAGTCCGTAGGGTCGGTCATCACACCTACAAAAACCATTGGAGCAGGATTGATGGTCGTAGCCTGGCCGTACATGATGAGTCGGAGTGTGCTGATAGGATATAAGGTAGTGTTCAGCAGAGGAAGCACGGCAACTTGATGCTCGCCATAGTCGGTGGAGGTGGTGGTAGGCATGAACCTCAGATAGCCGTTGCCTGAATATGAATTTGTGGCTGATGATGCAGCCATTGGATAGATGTTGTTGGAGCCAGAGGCATCGTTGTAGCGCGACCAGCAGAGTGGAAGAGGATTGGCTGCCGAGGAGAGTTCTTCTGTCTCGAAGCCGCATGAGTATGGCAGGACAGACAGAGGTTCGCACGTGGTCACGAAATAGGAGTTGAAAGATACAGGATCAGACATGTCGCCAGGACCGCAGAGAGAGGTTATGGTTCCCTCGATGTCATATGTCGTTGCAGGCGTGAGATTCTGGACTGTGAAGGCTGGCGATGAAACAGTGTCTGTGATAAACGCACCATCGTTGAGTGAATAGGATATAATCCACTGCTGTTCGTTCATGCCTGGAGTCCAGGTCATGCCGATGCTGTTGTGGTTTGCAGTACCAAACTGGACATTTGATACGCGGAAACAGGATGGCGTGAGACGCACACGGAGGTCATCGAAATAGACTGGAGCACCATTCTGGCTAACGCCTTCAACAATTACATATTTGTCTCCTGTAGTGTTGATGATGAATTCATAATTGTACCACTCGTTTGGCGTATGCTCGACAGGTGCGGCAAGGTAGTGGCGTGGAATGTAGCCGAGGAAAGTGGCACCTGTGGTGTCGTCGGAATAAGGTGAAACCCAGAACTTCAGACCTTCCGTCTGTGCGGTGGATGCCTCTTGACGGTAAATCCATACCGAGAGGGTGTATTTGCCTGACTGGTCGAAAGGCAGGGCCTGCGAAGAGAGGTAAGCGACTGAACCGGCAGTCTGCTGAACAAGTGTCATGGAACGAGAACCTGTGTGCGCACGGTCGTTGACTGTGGCAAATGGGAAAGCTTTCGTATTGCCTGCAGGTTTGGTCCACCACCCTTCGTGCCAGCAGTCAGGCAGTGCGTTTGGTGTGGTCAGGGTTTCGAAACCTTGGAGGAAAAGAGCAGAGTCGGCGGCAATACATTCTGTGTGTGCCGTGAGGGTGATTGGGTTGAGTTCGCTGGAATCTGTGGCGGAACAGATTGCGCGGACTCTGAATGTATAATCTGTGTTAGGAACGAGGTCGGTGATGGTGTAAGGATTTGTGTTGGCTATGATTGTGCGGGTATCAACGTCTGACGAGAGGTAAAGTTTCACGGACGAGGCGTTTGTCGTTGTCCATGAGAAAGTGGCGGATGTGGCTGTTACGTTCGAGATTGTGAAATCTTCCGGGCGGATGCAGGTTGGTATTACGTGGATTGAGACATCGTCGATGTAGATTGTGCGGTCAAGTCCCTGAGGAAAGACAACAGCAATCATTGTAGATGGGTTTGCACCTCCCGTTGCAGAGGTGTTCATGCGTACTTCTGTCCATGTAGTTGTTGTGAGCTGACCATTGTACAGAGATTCGAAGGAGCCTTCGACGTCTGATGGATCTGTGATGATGCCAATGTAAAAAGGCACGTTTCCACCATACACAGAATTGGCTTTCAACCAGATGCCAACTTCGATGTTGTCGGAAATGAGGTTCAGTTCTGGGAATATGAAATAGGCCTGATCCGAAGCTGTCGTTGTAAGAGTCACGCACTTTCCTGAGCGACCTCCGTTGGCCCATACTGCATTACTTGAATATGTGCATGACGGTACGGCAAGGTCGAAATTCTCGGTATAAGGAGCGGGCTGTATGCCACAAGGGGTTGTGAACGTGAAGGTGGCAACATCAGAGATGCCAGAATGGGAGGTGTTGCAAGTTGACCCGAGTTCTACAATGTACGTTGTGTTGGCAGTCAGGTTTGTCATCGTGTAGGATTGTGATGCCACCACAAGGTTAGAATCCGTATAGACTACAGAATTGGGGGTTGAAAGTCGGAAGAAATAACTCGAAGGGACATCTCCATCAACAGAAAGATACCATAACAAGGTTGCAGATGTTGAAGAAAGCCCTGAGATACTGAGGTTCTCCGGGGTCTTGCAGGTCTGCGCATTGACGGTGAATCTCAGAGAGATAGCCACCATCAGAAAGAAAAACAACAGGATTTTTTTCATTTTTTGCAGTGTTAAAAATTATGGTGCAAAGTTACAAAAAAAAATTGAAGTGGGAGATTTCTTAATGAATTTTTTTGCACGTCAGAAAAAATGTGTAACTTTGCACACTGAAAAACTTTTGTTTATGAAATATTGTTATTGCTTGCTTGTTGTGATATTGTTGGTGGCATGTAAGACGAAGAATCCTCCATCAGAGGGTGTCTATTCGGCCAACGGAGTGGAATTCAGGATGATATACGTTGAAGGAGGCACTTTTGTCATGGGAACTAACGATACTGTCTATGCCTATCCACGTGAACGTCCTGCACATCAGGTGACAGTTCCTTCATTTTATATTGCAGAGACAGAGGTGACGCAGGCTCTATGGAATGCAGTCATGGGCAGCAACCACAGCTATAACCAGGCAAACGAACAATTGCCAGTCGAGAATGTCACATGGGACGAATGCCAGCAGTTCCTGGCTAAACTAAACGAGATGACGGGTAAACAGTTCGGCCTGCCGACCGAGGCAGAGTGGGAATGGGCAGCCATCGGTGGCTGCAAGAGCCATGGCTATATGTTCTCGGGCAGCGACAATCCTTTGGAAATAGGCTGGATAATGGATAATGGCCAGGGCACTTCTCATAAAGTCAAGGGAAAGAAGCCTAATGAGTTGGGCATCTATGACATGACAGGCAATGTCTGGGAATGGTGCCAGGAATGGTATCTGTCTGATTATTATTCAATATCGCCAGAATACAACCCGCAGGGTCCACCTGCCGATTCTGAACTCCTGGCCGACACGTTACTCTGTCACCCGTTGCGAGGAGGGGGTTTCGGCACAGTGTCAAACCGTTGTCGCAACACTCACCGTGTGGGTATGGCAACCACACTCACTGATTTCAATTATGGCCTTCGCCTTGTCCTCCGGTGAATGAAGTAAAAACGATGGGTCGTGGTGATTGCCAAGACCCATCGTTTTCAATGATTTTATCACTCGATTATTGCTTTTCGAAGCCACCCAGAAAAGCTAGACAATTCCAAACTTCTTCCACAAACATGGTATAAGCGACACCAGACTCCAATCCTGTGAATATTACAGTGGTTTTCTCGGCTGTCGTTATTCTCTGACTCTGTTTATAGTCTCCATCAGGATTATTCACTGCAATGACATAAGGGGCAGAATAATTGCAGGTAAAGGTTATTGAGACCTCGTTAGGCAGGGTATCTGTAACTTCAAACTCGTATTCATCACCTATCATGTATAGCATATTTTTAAAAAGTGATGAGTTGTCTGGCTCACCTGAAGTCATGAATTCCACAACCTTGTGCTCAACTTCGTTGTTGTCAGCATCCTGGGCGGTGACGACAACGCTGTATTTTTTCCCAGAGGCAAGGTTGCTGAAGGAGACAGACCGACTTTTGTCATAAATAAAACTACAGCCTTCGAAATTCAGCTGATACCTGACCGACTTCTGTGGATTAAATTCGAATTGGATTACTACTGAGGAATCTGTAACCTCGCTTACAGTCGCAGCAATCTCGCTGTTTGATTCTTTCTTGCAGCCAGCAAGCAGGGCAACAAACACAAATGCCATTACAGCAAAAATAGATTTTTTCATATAATTTTGAATTAATGTTGTTTGAATGCCATTAGCATATTGCGTTTTAGCAACACTCGAAACTTAATCAAATTTCGTGTGCAAAGGTACGACATTATTTTAACATGGCAAAAGAAAATAAAAAAAATTTTTCGTAAAAATAGTATCAAAATAATTATTCCGAAATTCATTGTCAATCGAAAAAAAAATCGTACCTTTGCAGACTAATTCCCGTTGCCATGCTTTTTCATGATATAATCATAGGACCTATACACTCGCGCAGACTCGGAACAAGTCTCGGAGTGAACCTGCTGCACCCTGAGGCGAAGATTTGCACCTTCAACTGCATTTACTGTGAGTGTGGTCTAAACTTCGTGGCAGACAGCAAGATGCCTATACCAGAGCAGGTACATGAGGCTCTCGAAAACAAGCTGAAAGAACTGAAGGCTGACGAGCAGCACATTGACGTGATAACCTTTGCCGGCAATGGTGAACCTACCACTCATCCGCAATTCGGACGTATAGTGGATGACGTGATTGCGCTGAGAAATGAGTATGCTCCAGAGGCAAAACTGTCGCTGCTCTCGAATGCCACAATGCTGCACAGGCCTGAGATTGTCGAAGCACTTCACAAAATAGACAACAATATCCTCAAGATTGACTCTGCAATCGAGGAGACTGTCAGGTTGATGAACCAGCCTCAACAGCCGAATTTCAGCATTGCGAAGATGATTGAACAAATGAAGGACTTCAAGGGCGAATGCATAGTGCAGACCATGTTCCTGAGAGGAACGGTAAATGGCCGGTGCATAGACAATACCACTGATGAAGAGGTGACTGCCTGGGTTGAATTGGTGAAAAAAGTGATGCCCCGCGAAGTGCAACTGTATTCCATCGACAGAAAGACACCTATTGAAGGTTTGGAAAAGATTTGCGGGGAAGAACTGGAACAAATCGCAGCAAGGATAGAAGCCCTTGGAATAAAGACATTAGTGACTTACTAGAATATCTAGAACATCTAGAACATCTAGAATCTAGACTAGAATAGAATAAAAACAAAAAACAATATGGATCTTAAGATTTACAATACGCTGACGCGTAAAAAAGAAGTTTTTAAGCCAATAAACGAGGGTCGTGTAGGAATGTATGTCTGCGGCCCAACAGTATATGGCGATGGCCATCTGGGACATGCCCGTCCTGCAATTACTTTCGATACCCTCTACAGATACCTGATGCATTTAGGTTACAAGGTACGCTATGTGCGTAACATAACTGACGTAGGTCACTTGGAGCATGATGCTGACGAGGGTGAGGACAAGATTGCAAAGAAAGCCCGTCTGGAACAGCTTGAGCCAATGGAGGTTGTGCAATACTACACCCTGCGCTACCACAAGGCTATGGAGCGTCTGAACGTGCTGCCGCCTTCAATCGAGCCTCACGCTTCTGGCCACATCATCGAGCAGATTGAGTTCGTCAAAAAGATTCTTGATGCCGGCTTTGCCTACGAAAGCGAGGGCTCTGTTTATTTTGACGTCGAGAAATACAACAAGAAATTCCATTATGGCAAACTCTCTGGCCGTAACATCGATGAGTTGCTTGAGACGACACGCGACCTTGACGGACAGACCGAGAAACGTCGTTCAATAGATTTTGCCCTCTGGAAAAAGGCTGCACCTGAGCATATAATGCACTGGCCTTCACCATGGAGCGAGGGCTTCCCAGGTTGGCATCTTGAATGCTCTACCATGGGCACAAAGTACCTCGGCGAGGAGTTCGACATTCACGGTGGCGGTATGGACCTCATGTTCCCTCACCACGAATGCGAGATAGCACAGAGCGTTGCTGCACTTGGTCATGAGAGCGTGCACTACTGGATGCACAACAACATGATAACCATCAACGGCCAGAAGATGGGCAAGTCGTTGGGTAACTTCATCACACTCGACCAGTTCTTCACTGGCGACCACAAACTGCTGACACAGGCTTTCTCGCCAATGACCATACGTTTCTTCATCCTTCAGGCACACTACCGTTCTACGGTTGATTTCTCGTCAGAAGCACTTTGTGCTTCCGAGAAGGGCTTGCAGAAATTGATGGAGACTTACGCACGTCTGCAGAAACTGACAGCAGGCAGCGAGTCAACCGTTGACGTAAAGGGTCTCCGCGACAAGTGTGAAGAGGCTATGTGCGATGACCTGAACACACCTATAGTAATCTCTCACCTGTTCGACTCATCAAAGGCAATCAACCTTGTCGCAGATGGCAAGGCCACACTTTCGAAAGAGGATTTGGAAGAACTGCAAAGCACTTGGAAACTGATGATTGAAGAAATTCTCGGTCTCAAGACAGAAGAAAACGACGGTGGTCAGTACGAGGCTTACAAAGCCGCGATAGACTTGCTGCTCACCATCCGTATGCAGGCAAAACAGAACAAGGACTGGGCAACATCAGACAAGATTCGCGATGAATTGGCAAAACTCGGTTTCGTTGTCAAAGATAAAAAAGACGGTTTTGAATGGAGTCTGTAAATAAGAAACTTGAGGCATTCGGTCGTCTGCTGGAGATAATGGACACTCTGCGTGTGCAGTGTCCCTGGGACAGAAAGCAGACCTTCGATTCTCTCAGGGCGAACACGATAGAAGAGGTCTTCGAACTTTCGGACGCTGTGGAAAACAAAGATTTCCAGTCCATCAAGGAGGAGTTGGGCGATGTGCTGCTGCATATTGTCTTCTACTCGAAGATGGGCGACGAGGAGGGTAAGTTCGACATTGCAGATGTATGCAACGCAATATCTGACAAGATGGTGTTCCGCCACCCACACATCTATGGCGAGGTGAAAGCCAACACTGCCGAAGACGTGTTGAACAACTGGGAGAAGATAAAACAGAAAGAAAAGAACGGCGAAAAGACAGTTCTCGGTGGCGTGCCACGTTCTCTACCTTCGATGATAAAGGCTTACCGCATACAGGACAAAGCACGTCACGTGGGCTTTGACTGGCAGAAACGTGAAGATGTCTGGACAAAAGTGAAGGAGGAGATTGCCGAACTTGAGACAGAAATGGCCAAAGGAAATCCTGAAAGCATTGAAAACGAGTTTGGCGATGTGTTTTTCTCGCTTGTCAATGCAGCAAGGCTTTATGACGTCAACCCAGACAATGCTTTGGAACACACCAACCGCAAGTTCATTACACGTTTCAACTATGTCGAGCAGAAAGCCAAAGAGATGGGCAAGAGATTGGAGGAAATGACATTAGGTGAAATGGACGAACTATGGAATGAAGCAAAAGCAATTGATAATTGACAATTGACAATTGAAAATTTGCCGTTGGCTTAGAAACTCACTACAAACTATTATGAGAAAAAGAATATTTATATCATTGCTGTTGCCGATAATGGCATTGCAGATGCTTTCGGCAAAAGAGGTTACGCGCGTCGTGATGCGTATGCAGGTCAAGTGTACGATCTCGAAACCAGGAATCTTCGCCGAGTATGCGGAGAGATATCTGGGCGTGAAAGATGCCATAACAAAGCCATCAACCGAATTTGCCCTCAACGACATACACCTATACGAGCAGGGAAAAGAGCCTGTGGAAATAAAAAAAGAGAAGATTGACACTGCAATACGTTTCAACATGAACTGCCTTGGCGAAGAGGCTCTGCAGGCAACTTCAATGCCAAAGATGGCCGAACGCGTAGCAAAACAGATATATCAACTCCGCGAGGCTCGCACGGCATTGATAACGGGTGACATGGCAGTCTTGCCCGACGGTGAAGCTCTGAAAACAATGCTTAAGCGCATAGACCGCGAGGAGCGTGAACTCGTTGCACTGTTCATTGGCAAGAGAACAAGCTATACATATTATGAGGATGTAGTGGTGACACCTGACGAAGATGTGACTTACAAAGTGCTCGCACGTTTCAGCAAATCTAAAGGTGTCGTAGATGTCGATGACATGATTGGTGAACCAATATACATGACTCTGACTGGCAAGAGGGTGAAAGCACCAGAACTTACCCCTAAACAGCTTAAAAAGGTATATGAATGGGAATATGTGAAAGGTAATGCTTGGATTAAGGTGACTTTTAACGAAAAGATTGAAAAAGAACTTTACATTGACGAGGTGAAACAGTTCGGAGCAGACATTCCTGTTTTATGACAAAGGACAAAAGACTGAAGACCTCCGACCTAAGACAATAGCAGATGGCCAAGCAAGAATACATAACGATCAAGAACGCCAGAGTCCATAACCTCAAGGGAATAGATCTGGAGATACCACGAAACAAACTTGTCGTGATTACAGGTGTGTCAGGCTCTGGCAAGTCATCATTGGCTTTCGACACTATATATGCTGAAGGCGAGAGACGTTATGTTGAATCGCTCTCTTCGTACATACGGCAATTCTTAGGTCGCATGAACAAGCCGGAGGTGGATATGATAAAAGGCATACCTCCTGCAATCGCGATACAACAGAAGGTTATCAATAACAATCCCCGTTCAACAGTAGGCGCTACCACAGAGGTCTATGACTATCTGCGTTTGCTTTTTGCCCGCATAGGCAAGACCTATTCCCCTGTTTCAGGCCGTGAGGTGAAACGTCATACCGTCGAGAATGTCATTGAATACATCAACTCTCTGACTGACGGCACGGCGGCAAGCATATTGGTTGATACCGACCTTACTGCGGAACAACTCATCGCACAAGGATTCAGCCGTGTAATGGCGAACGGAAAGTTCATCAGACTCTCCGAGATTGGCAAGGCAATGCCTGCGAACGCCAAACTTGTGATATCGCATATCCGTGTGGATCACAGCAAGGAACAGACCAATCGTCTGTATGATTCAATCGAGACAGCTTTCTACGAAGGACGCAACAAACTCTCTGTACATACAGAAACAGAAACTCGGAACTTTTCCAAGTCGTTCGAGGCAGACGGCATAAAGTTCACAGAACCGACAGACAAACTCTTTGCGTTCAACAATCCGTTAGGTGCATGTCCAACCTGCAACGGCTATGGAAAAGTGCTTGGAATTGACCCTGACCTGGTGATACCTGACCAGTCGCTCAGCATCTATCAGGATGCAGTGCTGCCATGGCGAGGACCTACGATGGGGTACCCGAAACGCGAACTGATAATGAATGCCGAGAAATTCGGTTTCCCAATACATACTCCATACTATCTGTTGACAGAAGAACAGAAGAAACTGCTCTGGTCTGGGAACGAGTACTTCACAGGCTTGAACGCATTCTTCAAAGATATAGAATCGCAAGTGTATAAAGTGCAGTATAGGGTCATGCTCTCTCGTTACAAGGGAAAGACCACTTGCCCTGACTGCCATGGTGCAAGGCTAAAGCCTGAAGCCACCTGGGTGAAGATCGGTGGACGAAGCATCTCGGAATTGGTTGATTTGCCAATAGATGACCTCTACACATTCATCAAGGAACTGAAACTCAACCGCACGGAGCATCAGACAGCCGACAGACTCATAAAAGAGATAACCACCAGACTTGAGTTCATACAGAATGTCGGACTTGGCTATCTGACACTCAACCGACAGAGCAACACTTTGTCCGGAGGCGAGAGTCAGCGCATCAATCTTGCCACTTCGTTGGGCTCAGCATTGGTTGGTTCACTCTATGTTCTTGACGAACCAAGCATAGGTCTGCATTCATCAGATACTGCAAAACTTATGAAAGTGCTGCGACAGTTGCAGCAAATGGGCAATACTGTCATAATAGTAGAGCACGACGAGGAGATAATCCGTCAGGCAGACTACATTATAGATATTGGTCCTGCGGCAGGTTCGCTCGGAGGAGAGATTGTTGCCACAGGAACACCGGAAGAGATTATGGCTCACCCCACTTCGCTGACTGGCAAAGCCTTGCGAGGAGAATTTGACGTGTGCAACAGTGTTGCGCCGAGGTGTTCAAGCAATTATATTGAAATAAAAGGAGCGACGCAGAATAACTTGCAGAATATTGACGTGCGTTTTCCTCTCAACGTAATGACAGCTGTTACAGGCGTGTCAGGTTCCGGCAAGTCGTCACTTGTCCGAGACGTATTATACAATGCCCTTGTAAAGGCTTTGGATAAAGAGACTGCTGCCCAGACAACAGCACATTACAGTGCATTGACAGGCTCAGTCAAACTACTGGATGATGTGCAGCTTGTTGACCAAAATCCGATAGGCAAGTCCTCAAAATCCAACCCTGCCACATACCTGAAAGCCTACGACGAGATAAGAAAGCTTTTCGCAGAACAGCCATTGGCGAAGCAAATGGAATATACGCCTGCTCACTTTTCGTTCAATGTTGATGGAGGACGTTGTCCAGAATGCAAAGGCGAAGGTACTATAACCATAGCAATGCAGTTCATGGCAGATCTCGTGTTGCCATGCGAGGCATGTCACGGCACAAGGTTCAAGAAAGACATCCTGGAAGTGAAATATCGTGGAAAGAATATCCATGATGTGCTTGAGATGACGATAGACGAAGCACTCACATTTTTCTCGGAAGACCCGCAATGCATAGGAATTACACGAAAACTCGCTCCTCTGGTTGACGTTGGACTGGGTTATGTGAAGATGGGACAGAGTTCCAGCACGCTCTCTGGCGGAGAGAGCCAACGCGTGAAATTGGCATATTATCTGTCGCAAAATAACAAGGCACAGCACATTTTCTTTATCTTCGACGAACCTACAACCGGACTGCATACTGCAGACATAGAGCGACTTATGCACGCCTTTGATAGATTGATTGAGGCTGGACATACCATAGTTGTCGTTGAGCATAACGAGCATGTAATCCGAAAAGCCGACTGGTTGATAACATTAGGCCCTGGATCGGGTAAACATGGTGGAAATGTGATATTTACGGGACAACAAAAAAATAATTGAAAATTTTGGCAAAATAGTTTGGTCAGGTCGCAAATAAGTCGTACCTTTGCACTCGGTTTTGAAAGACCCAAAAATCATTCTTCCTTAGCTCAGTTGGTTAGAGCATCTGACTGTTAATCAGAGGGTCCTTGGTTCAAGTCCAAGAGGGAGAGCAAATCTTCTAAACTCGACATATTCTTCCTTAGCTCAGTTGGTTAGAGCATCTGACTGTTAATCAGAGGGTCCTTGGTTCAAGTCCAAGAGGGAGAGCAAAAGCAAAGGACTCAAAAAAAGAATCCTTTGCTTTTTTGTCTTATACAATACAATTATGACGAAACAGGAACAATTCGACAAGCGCTACATGCGCATGGCTCTCATTTGGGCAGAAAACTCATACTGCAGCCGCCGTAAGGTTGGTGCAATTCTGGTGAAAGACCAGATGATAATCTCCGATGGCTACAACGGCACGCCATCTGGCTTCCCAAACAAATGTGAGGACGACAACAACGCCTCACTGCCTTACGTCCTCCACGCCGAGGCTAATGCCATAACAAAGGTGGCTCGTTCTGGCAACAACTCCGAAGGAGCAACACTCTACGTCACAGCATCGCCTTGCATCGAGTGTGCCAAACTGATTATACAGTCAGGCATAAAACGGGTGGTCTATTACGAAGAATACCGCATTACTGATGGTATTGACCTTCTGCGCAAGGCCGGAGTCAAGGTCGAAAAGATAGAACTATGAAAAAGTACTTGATATATACCTTATTCCTGGTCGTAGGTATATTTTTAGGCATTATAGTCACCCTCTATTCCACAAAGTCGTATCTGAAAGACATCTATGGGGCGATGACACAGAGTGAGAACGAAACCAAAATAGGTTTCCTTCTCAAAGCCCTTGACCAGATGTATGTTGACTCTATAGATATCAATAAGATAGACGAAGCCACCGTGGCTCTGGCTCTCGAGCAGCTTGATCCACATTCGGCATATATTCCAAAAGAGGACATGGAAAGTGCCAACGAAGGACTGACTGGCTCTTTCTCTGGCGTGGGAATACAGTTCAACATCCAGCAAGACACCATCTATGTTGTTGACGTGATTCCAAACGGACCCTCAGAGCGTGCAGGCATCTTGGCCGGCGACAGGATAACGCACATCAACGACTCTCTCTGTGCAGGCAAGAAGATTACGACCGACAAGGTGTTCAAGACCCTCAGGGGCGAGAAAAACTCAATAGTCAGACTTACTGTCGTCAGACGTGGCACGAAAGAGCCATTGCATTTCAAGATCAAACGCGATGACATACCTGTACATACCGTCAACGCAGCACATATCCTTGCACCGGGCGTTGGTTATATCAACATATCATCGTTTGGCCAGAACACATATACAGAAACACTTACAGCCCTTGCCAAGATAAAGAAACAAGGGGTGACGAGCGTCATAATAGACTTGCGAGGCAACTCGGGTGGTTACCTTGATGCTGCCACGAAGATAATCAACGAGTTCTTGGAAAGAGGCGACCTGATAGTATATGTTGAAGGACGCACATTCCCGCGACAGGAGATCAAAGCTAACGGCATAGGGTCATTTCAGGACATGAAGGTGACAGTGCTGATTGACGAATTTTCAGGTTCCGCCAGCGAAATCTTTGCAGGTGCAATACAGGACAACGACCGTGGCAAGATAATTGGCCGACGCTCGTTCGGCAAGGGGCTTGTGCAGCAGCCCATATCGTTCAAGGACGGCAGCGAGGCACGCATAACGATAGCAAGGTATTACACTCCTGCCGGAAGGTGCATCCAGAAACCCTACGAAAAAGGAAAACAGGAGGATTACAACACCGATCTCTGGAACAGATATGTCCATGGTGAATTCTTTAATGCAGATTCAATTCATCAGAACGACTCTACCGAGTATTACACCAAGGAAGGACGTGTGGTCTATGGCGGAGGAGGCATCATGCCAGACATCTTCATAGGACGAGACACAACGGGAATGTCACCCTCGTTCACGAGGTTGGTCAACCATACGGCAATTTATCGTTTCTCGCTGAAGTATGTCGATGCTCACCGTGCAGAGCTCAGGCAATACAAAAAGTTTGACGAGCTGGAGGCATATCTGCTTAAGCAAAACCTTGTGAGTGAACTGGTCAAGTTTGCAGAGAACGAGAAGATTGATGTGACTCCACGAGACTTGGCAGTTTCACGAGACATAATCTCACAGCACATCAATTCTTATATCATAAGAAGCATACTGACCGAAGACGACTTCTATCACATACTGAACAAGTATGACAAGACAGTGATACGGGCAATAAAAGAGACCAAATGATATGGTGACAACGTATATTCTATTGGCAGTTGGTTTTGTGCTGTTGGCATTCTGTGCCGACTGGCTGGTTGCGGGAGCATCAGACGTGGCAAAGAGATTTCACATTTCAGACCTTATCATAGGTCTGACCATAGTGGCGATGGGTACATCCGCACCAGAACTGGTGGTCAACCTTTTTGCCTCCTACGAAGGGAACAACGAAATAGCAATGACCAATATCTTAGGTTCCAACATTCTCAACACACTGCTCATCCTTGGAATCACAGGCGTGATATGCCCGATATATTGCAGCAAGCGAGTGTTGCGTCATGAGGTGCCATTGACCGTTGCCGCAGGATTCGTCGTCATGGCATTAGGTTCAGACATCTTCGGACAGATTCAGTACGATTCACGCTTTGTCGGTTTGCAGAGATGGAATTGCATATTGCTGATAGGTGGCATGATATATTTCATCGGCTACACTATAAAATGCGCAATCAACGACCGCAAGCGAGGTTCGTTCCTGACAGAAGTGCAAGAAGTGAAGAGATATCCATTGTGGCTCTCATTGACAATGATTGCCGTAGGATTGGCAGGACTGACAATAGGCGGGAAACTGATTGTTGACAATGCAACCATCATAGCAAAGACATGGGGAGTATCTGATGCTGTCATAGGCATCACCATAGTGGCTCTCGGTACCTCACTGCCAGAGCTGGCCACATCGGTTGTTGCAGCTATCAAGAAAAACACCGACCTTGCAATTGGCAACGTCATAGGCTCCAACATCTTCAACGTCTTCTTTATCTTGGGCTTCAGCACGCTCATACGCCCGATACCTACCTATAAAACCATGCTCTTTGATGCCGGCATGGTGACATTCAGTTCGTTGTTGCTTCTGATATTCCTGCTGGACGACAAGAATCATAAACTCTCCCGCTGGGAATCGGCCTTGATGCTTGTCATATATGCGGCATACGTTGCAATGCTGATATGGCAAGAGATGCGATAAAGGTACTCGCAGAATTATGGAAAATTTTTGAGACGGAGCTTGTGCCCCGTCTTTTTTATCTCACGCAGAACCCGCAGACATATAGGAAATCTTCTGCGGATTCTACGGGTTATGCGTGAGACATCAAATACGAAATCTGTGTGAATTTGAGGTTAATGGGTCGTCGCGAACGGGGAAATGTCTCGATAATCCATTTTTGACCCTCCGTTGGATGTCCGTCGTACCTCCGTCGCACCTCCGTAGTGAACTCGATTCTCGTCCGTTCCAGAACGGAGAAGAATCGAGTTCAATTCGAGTTCACAGCGAAGTTACAGCTTCTAATCCTCTATACACACTTCACTTTGTTTGCGAATTTGCGTTGTTGCAATTTTCTTTCTGAAACCTTTTGCCGTTTCGGAAAATTGTCGTACCTTTGCGGTTGCAAACTGAGGCATTCTCCTGTGCCGGTGAAGTTTGCGATAGCAGCACGCCGTAGGGGCAAGTGGGCGGGTTGCAGACATATTGATTTTTAGGCGTTTATTTGCGCTTTGTTTTGATAAATCTAAATCTGGCGATTTACTATTAGGTTCAGAACAAGGGCGGTAAATGTCTATGGTGTATGTAATTTCTGCATGCGTATCGTGCGTATGCGTTTACATACGGCGTGGACTGTACTGCTTATTTTGACCTAATGGGTTTGCCAGAACCTGGATTTACAGAATAAGCAGATAATGGTTTCACGCTTTTTTATGTCCAAAACTGGAGGATTCAGAAGCCAGGGTTTTCCGCAAAAACAAATCATTTTATTATGAAAAGACTTTTCTCAGTTTTTCTATGTCTGACAGTGTGGCTGTCAGCATTTGGGTATGATTTTGTAGTTGACGGTATTGCGTATGACACCCTTACTCCCTGTTGGGGTCGCGTGGAGGTAGCGACAGGAGTCAATTATTCTGGTTCTGTTGTCATTCCGTCATCAGTAACTATTGATAGTATAACTTACACCGTGGTTGGTATTGGAAGGGATGCTTTTGCTGGTTGCACTAGTTTGACCTCGGTGACTATACCCAACAGTGTAATTTTTTTTGATTATTTTGCTTTTTCTGATTGCAGCAGTTTGACCTCAGTGTCTATACCTAATAGCGTTATATCTATTGAGATTGGCTCTTTTTATGATTGCAGCAGCTTGACATCGGTGACTATACCTAACAGTGTGACTTCGATTGATACTGCTGTTTTTCGGGGTTGCAGCAGCTTGACATCGGTGACTATACCTAACAGTGTGACTTCGATTGATGCTTTTGCTTTTGCGGAATGCAGTAGTTTGACATCGGTGACTATACCTAACAGTGTGACTTCGATTGGACCAGGTGCTTTTGCTGGTAGTGGCAGTTTGACATCGGTGACTATACCTAACAGTGTGACTTCAATTGAAGATTATACTTTTGAGTATTGCAGTAGTTTGACATCGGTGACTATACCTAACAGTGTGACTTCGATTGGTGAGTGGGCTTTTTTTGATTGCAGCAGTTTGACATCGGTGACTATACCTAACAGTGTGATTTCGATTGGACCAGGTGCCTTTTGGTATTGCAGTAATTTGACCTCGGTAACTATACCCAACAGTGTGACTTCGATTGATGCTTCTGCTTTTAGGGATTGCAGCAGCTTGATGTCAGTGGTCATACCAAACAGTGTGACTGCAATGGGCAGGTTGGCTTTTACGGATTGCAGCAACTTAACATCAGTGTCGATATCGAACAATTTAGCTGCTATTGAATACGGAGTTTTTTATGGTTGCAGCAGTTTGACCTCGGTGACTATACCTAACAGTGTGACGTCTATTGGAGGAAGTGCTTTTTATGGTTGCAGCAGTTTGACCTCAGTGGATATACCAAGTAGTGTGACTTCTATCGGTGATTGGACTTTTACTAGGTGCGGCAGCTTGATGTCAGTAAACATACCTAACAGTGTGACTTCTATTGGTTATGCTGCTTTTGATCGATGCTCCAGTTTGACATCAGTAACAATACCAAACAGCGTGACTTCTATTGATGAGTGGGCTTTTTGTTATTGCAGTAGTTTGACCTCAGTGACAATACCGAACAGTGTGATTTCTATTGGGGATACTGCTTTCTTTTATTGTAGCAATTTAGCATCAGTGACTATACCACAATGTGCTATGCCTTTGTCTAACTATTTTAGTGGTTGCCCTATTGATAGCGTAACAATTAACGAAGGCGTTGTATCAATACCTGATTCTGCTTTTAACAATTGGAGTGACTTGATGTTAGTGACCATACCTAACAGTGTGACTTCTATTGGAGATTATGCTTTTAATGGTTGCAGCGGCTTGACATCCTTGACGCTGCCAGGCAATGTTGCCTCAATTGGGAATATGGCTTTTGCAGACTGTAGTGGCTTGACATCCATGATTGTAAATACCAATAACACGCACTATGATTCCAGAAATGATTGCAATGCCATCATTGAGACGGCAACCAATAAGTTGATTGCGGGTTGCAGGACTACAGTCATTCCAAACAGCGTGACTTCCATTGGCAACAGCGCATTTTATGGTTGCAGCGGTTTGACGTCACTGGTGATACCAAACAGTGTGACATCCATTGGAAGCAATGCTTTTGCGGGATGTACCAACATTGCCGATATCACTTGCCATGTCGATACACCACCAACAATACAGTCGAATACCTTTGCTAATTATAATGCCACATTATATGTTCCAGCAAGCAGCATCAGTCTTTACCAATCAGCGGAATATTGGAGAAACTTTAACATTCAGTCTCTGTCTGGCGCAACATACACCATAACAGTAAATTCCAATAATGACCAAATGGGAACAACAATTGGAGGTGAAAATTATGAAAGCAACACTAATGCACGACTGATTGCAGTACCGCATGTTGGATATATCTTCCAACAATGGAGTGACGGAAACACCGACAATCCAAGAAATGTGGTTGTGACTAAAGACTCGACATTCACGGCATATTTCGCAGATCCTGCTTCTGTGCATGATACGATAATAAGAATCGATACAATGATTGTCAGGGATACAGTATATGAAGTGGTTTACGACACTATATATATCACACAGACGGACACAATCTACCTTGAATACGACGGCAAAGACGCTATGCAATACACTTTGGAAGATTATGGTGTTTATTATCTCGGCGGCAAGGTCTATAACTCGCAGAACCTGTATATAAAACTCTATTATTCTGACGGCAGGTTGATTTCAACAGGCACTAATGACATTGAAATGTCAAGCTATCCAAACGGAATCTACATCGTGACAGACGGCAAGGGAGGATTCCTGAAGATTAACCATTACAGGTGATTGGCTGAATGGCCACTCATCAATTTTATGATACAAAAAAGCTGCCTGACAGATGACAATGTCAGGCAGCTTTTTTTTGAGGGATAGAGAATAGATAGTGTTATATTTTGCGGGGAACGATTGTTTTTATTAACTCACAGCAGTTTTAAAGGGTGTTTTTTTGAATGAATGGCGAGATTATCGTATTTTTCAATATAAGACACCCTTCCGCCTCATATCTCAGATTATCAATACATTGAATCATAACAGCATGTCGTTTTACTTCGGATTTTCGCGAATATCTGGCCAAACTGTTGATTTGATTCATGGCTTCAGACATGACAGCGGTACGACAAAAATGCCATCCTTCCGCTGATAGGCATATTGCCCGACACCTACGACCACCATCATAAATGATGGCTTGTTCATTCGTGTATAGTCGAGAGTATCATATAGTTTCGTCAACGAAGCAGCACCTTCTTCTATTTTTTGCGTACCTCCGAGTTTCATCTCTATCAACCCATATCTGCCGTCATGCAAATGGATGACGGCATCGCATTCCAGGCCATTGCTGTCTCTGAAATGGAATACGCTGCCGTCTAATGCTTCGGTATAGACTCTCAGGTCGCGTATTGCCATGCTCTCAAAAAACATCCCCATAGTCTTGAGGTCTTTTATCAAATCGCCTGGCCCTGCGCCTATTGCTGCGGCGGCTATGCTCGGATCAACGAAATAGCGGCAGGCTGACTGTCGTATTGCTGCCTTGCTGCGCAGATTGGGATTCCACGAGTGCATGTCTTCTATGACAAACATTTTGCTCATCGCATTTACGTAGTCTGCGATTGTGTCGTCAGATATGCTCATACCCTCGTTTTGCAGGATATCTGCCCTTATGGTGCCTAATGGCGTTTGATAGCCTTGGTTTCTAGCGTACGAACGCATTATGGCTCTGGCACGGCCGGGATTTCTTCTCGCTCCGTCAATTTGCCGGATATCGTACTCAGTCACGACATCAAAATAATCCCTTGCATGGCTTAATGCAATACGTCCGCTATGGCACGTCGCCTGTGGCCACCCTCCGCGGCAAATCTGATATGCCACCTCGTCAATGGTCGCTTCTGCGTGCATTGGCTCTATGGTCTGGCCGCTGAACAAGCTTGCCAGACTCACCGAACCATTGCCTTCTCCTGACTCGTATAGTGACATCGGACGCATTCTCAATATGGATATCCTGCCAACTCCGGAATGTCGCATCTGCGACATGTCTGGAGGCACAGAAGAACCTGTCAGAATGAACTGGCCACTTTCTCCTCTGCTATCCACTTCACTACGTACGCTGTCCCATAATCCAGGCAATGTTTGCCACTCATCTATCAATCTTGGAACTTCTCCTTCCAACAACAGTCTGGAATTTATACTCATCATATCTTTGCTTCTCTCGTATTCTGTGGTGTCGCCGAGATTGAGAATACTACGAGCCTGTTGCCTTGCCGTGGTGGTTTTTCCACACCACTTTGCACCCTCTATCAGGACCGCCCCTTTACCTTCCAATTTCTGGGTAAGAATTGCATCTGAAACCCTCTGTTTGTATGTCTTCATGTTATCATATTTTTTCGGCTGCAAAGGTACTCACTTTTTGCGACATAGCCAAATGTTTTCTCAACTTTTTTTTCAATCGTTCGGCAAATTGTGACTATTTCATTCGGCAAATTGTGACTGTTTCGTTCGGCAAATTGTGACTATTTCCAACATAAAAAAGGTCAGTCTCTATCATTGAGACTGACCTTTGAATATATCACTAATCAGTGTAGGTTACTTAGCTATTACGCGAGCCATCTCGCAAACCTTGTTTGAATAACCCCACTCGTTGTCGTACCAAGAAACAACCTTAGCGAAGTGCTCGTCAAGACCGATACCTGCCTTTGCATCATAGATTGAAGTCAATGGGCAGTTGCGGAAGTCTGTTGAAACGACTGCCTCGTCAGTGTAACCGAGGATGCCCTTCAATTCGCCTTCAGCAGCAGCCTTCATTGCTGCATTGATGTCGTCCATAGTTGCTGGCTTGTCGAGAACTACTGTGAGGTCAACAACTGATACGTCAGATGTTGGAACACGCATACTCATACCGGTAAGCTTGCCGTTGAGTACAGGAAGAACCTTACCTACAGCCTTTGCAGCACCTGTTGAAGAAGGGATGATGTTCTCGAGGATACCACGGCCACCACGCCAATCCTTCTTTGAAGGACCGTCAACAGTCTTCTGAGTAGCAGTTGCAGCGTGAACAGTAGTCATCAAGCCCTTAACGATGCCGAACTTGTCGTTCAAAACCTTAGCGATAGGAGCAAGGCAGTTTGTAGTACAAGAAGCGTTAGAGATGATGTCCTGACCAGCGTAAGTTGTATGGTTAACGCCATAAACGAACATTGGGGTAGCGTCCTTTGAAGGAGCTGACATGATAACCTTCTTTGCGCCAGCCTGGATGTGCTTGCGAGAAAGCTCGTCTGTCAGGAAGAGACCTGTTGACTCAACAACAACGTCTGCGCCAACCTCGTTCCACTTGAGGTCTGCAGGATCCTTCTCCTGAGTGAGGCGGATTTTGTTGCCGTTAACGATGAGGTAGTTGCCATCAACCTTGATGTCACCCTCGAACATACCGTGTACTGAATCATATTTCAGCATATATGCGAGGTAATCTGGGTCAAGAAGGTCATTGATACCTACAACCTGAATGTCTTTACCGAAGTTCTGTACGGCAGCACGGAAAACCATACGACCGATACGACCGAAGCCGTTAATACCAAGTTTAATCATAATTGTATTGTATTTATTGATTAGAATTCTACGATTGTACACCAGTTGTGCTTGTCCTCTACCTTACCGTATTGAATGCCACGGAGAGTCTCATAAAGTTTGGTACACCATTTGCCTGGTTTGCCATCCTTTGAAATCTGGAATGTGTGGTTCTCGTCAACATCAACAATCTTGTCGATAGGAGAGATGACGGCAGCAGTACCGCAAGCACCTGCCTCATCAAATTCAGCGAGCTCAGCGATAGGTATCTGACGACGCTCAACAGTCATGCCAAGATCCTCGGCAATCTGACGGAGAGACATGTTGGTAATTGATGGGAGGATAGAGTCTGATTTTGGAGTAACGTAAGTATTGCCCTTGATAGCGAAGAAGTTGGCAGCACCGCACTCGTCGATGTATTTCTTCTCCTTAGGGTCGATATAGAACACTGCGCTGTAGCCCATATCGTGGCTGTCAACTGTGGCACGCATACCTGCCGCATAATTACCGCCGACCTTGAGGTTACCTGTTCCGAGAGGAGCGGCACGGTCGTATTTACGGCTGAGCATGAATGGAGTGGTCTGGAAACCGCCTTTGAAGTAAGGACCAACTGGTGTTACGAATACAACGAATGTGTATTCAGATGCAGGTTTGACACCTACCAGTGGGGTAGTACCAAAAAGTACTGGACGGATATAGAGAGAAGCACCAGTCTCGTATGGAGGAATGAAACGAGCGTTGAGTTTTACGACCTTGAGGACAGCCTCCTCGAATTTCTCGATAGGGAACTCTGGCATGCAGACGCCACGGCAAGAAGACTGCATACGTTTAGCGTTCTCGACAATACGGAAGATACGAACCTTGCCATCTTCACCACGGAAAGCCTTCAAACCTTCGAAGCACTCCTGTGCATAGTGAAGGACAGCAGCCGAGATGTGCATTGGCATGGTTGCTTCAGCGTGTACCTCAAGTTCGCCCCATTTTCCGTTGCTGTAGTTGCAACGAACATTGTAGTCTGTTGGCATGAAACCAAAACCGAGACTACCCCAATCAATGTTTGCTAATTCCATAATTAATATTTTTTGTTTGTTATTCGTTTCAGATACAGACGCGCTTCGTTGCCCATATTCATGACCAAATCAAGCACAGAAAGGTTGGAAATAAAACCAAACTTCGGAGTGAAAACCTGATAATATTCCACTCCTAAATTAATCTCCAAAGGTACGACTTTTTTCTTAGGGTGCAAAATTTTTCGGCGGTCATTTATTCCACTATTGTCTGATGTCAGATATTCGTTTGAATACTTGGATATTAGATGTTCTAATCCGAGTAGTTTCAACATGATTTCTTCGGCTTTTCTGTCGAAATCTATAAGAAACTCCCATCTTTTTTCGTAGAGGGGAGTCAGATATTCCGAGAAAAACTCGTAAAAAGGGGCAGAACCGTATGCCGCCTTGATTGCCCGGCTGTGCATGTTTTGCCATTCTTCATCGTATGCTATGCGTACATCTCGCAATGCAATGTGATGCCATGGTTTAGCCACAGGCACGGTGAGATCCATTACTCCCTCTGAGGCCATTATCCTGCAACGGTTGGCGTATGTCTGCTTTTCATAGTTGTTGCAGCACTCTATCATGCAGTCGTCTTTCAATAACCACGCATAGTATTCGATAGGGCCAAGATATGTCGTTGGCAGCAAAGTCATTTCCACTTCCAGAAATATTTTATCATGCTCAAGGTGTGAATTAACCCAATTCGCAGAGACTTGTACGACTCGCGCCTATGGTAATGTGTAATTGTCAGTGCAGGGTAATATATAGTCCTATATCGCATGTATAGCCTGCGTGAAAGGTCGAAATCTTCGAGATAGAGGAAATAACGAGGATCGAATACATATCCATCATCGGCTTTCAGTTCGCGCAATGCGTCACTCCGGAGAAACATAAAACAACCCGAAAGGCAGGGTACATTCCAGATCCTGTCATCCGAGAGTTTCAGAGACCCACGATCAGAGTTGAAGAGACGCCTGTGCATCAAGTCCCATGGCGTAGGCAGACGCTTGGCCAGTTTCTGGTCTGTGCCATCAACATTCAGAACTTTTGGCATTACGTAAGCAACATCCTTGTTTGCATCCATGAACTCTGCCAGTGTTTCAAGTAGCGTTGGCTCAAACTGAAGGTCTGAGTTCATCACCAGGTGATAGTCGGCATCTGTCTCAAGTGATTTGTCGATGGCTATGTTATGTCCGCGGCCATAGCCTATGTTGCCATGTCCGAAGATATAGTCGCATTTCAAGAACTGAAACCTTTCGGTCATAAGTTCAGAGTTGTCGATAAGCCATATCTTATCGACATATTTACACTCCCGCAACTTTTCCAACACCATCTGCACTTCCGCTATTGGTGTATGGTACAATACTATGGAACAGTTGATTTTCACTTATTTCCTATATTTGTCGTAACCAGCCCAAGCCCAGCAAGCCAGATAATACAATGATTTGAAAAAACCTATTCCTTCTGCTTCTCTATAGACGCGGAACTGTGGTTTTATGACTTTCTTCTTGTTGCGCGATGTTGACTGCCCAAGAATCCTGTATGCTCCGATAACTTTCTGATTGCCGTATGCAACACCGCATTTCTTTATAATCTCAAGCCAAAAGATATAATCATCACGAAGCGACTTGAAATCCTCTCTCAAATAAACCTTGCCGTATGGCTTGGTGTCGTATAACCCTGTGAGACAAGAGATGGAACAAGTCTTGAGCATGTCATGGTAAGTCACCTTCTCTGGCACCATAAATGGCTTGAGTATCTCTTTGTCGTTTTCGTCAATCCTAAGATGCGAACCATAGACCAGCACTGCGTTTTTCTCCTCCATCAGAGACAACTGCGACTCAAGGAAATAAGGCATCCATACATCGTCAGCATCAAGCAGTGCAATGTAGCGGCCTTTGGCGCGTCTGATGCCATTGTTGCGTGCTGCGGCCGAGCCTCCGTTAGGCTGACTGAAAAGCTGGATACGATTGTCATTACGGCAATACTCTTCTACTATGCAAGGGCCATTGTCTTTAGAGCCATCGTTTATCACTATCATTTCCCAATCCTGGTAGGTCTGGGCGAGAACACTCTCTATCGTCTTCGCTACAAACCTCTCTCCATTGTACAGGGGAGTGATTATAGATACTTTTCTATTGTCTGCATCCATTGGTTATATATGTTTTTTTCTGAATATTTTTTTCTTATCTCTGCTGTCTCGTTGCTCAGTTTCATACGTAATGCAGCATCGTCTGTCATTCGTATTATCCCTGCTCCTAATGCTTCTTTGTCCTGATCTGCCACTACTATGCCACCGCCATTCCTGTATATCTCGCTTGGACCTGTCGGACAGTCGAATGCCACCATTGGCAACCCAGTGGCAGCAGCCTCCAACAATACCATCGGGAAGCCCTCGAATCTTGATGACATGACACCGAAAGAAGCATTGCAGTATGCTTTGCTTACATCTGACGTTGCACCATACAGAGCTATGACATCTTTCAGACCTCTATCCTTGATCATCTGTTCAAGCATCGGCCTGTCCTCGCCATCTCCATAGATAGTCAGGTGCCATCCTTTTATCATGTGTCTGATGTCATCAATCACCTCAATGAGAGTGTCGAAACCTTTCTGGTATGTCAATCTGCCTACGGCAATAATCTCGTTTGAACCTTCACCTGCATGTTCTGCAACAGGTATCGGCAGCATGTTTGGTATTACCGCTACATGTTTGATGCCGTGGTCTTTGTAATGTTTTGCGTTTCCTTCGGTAAGCACTACCACTGCAGCGGCTTTGCGATAGATGGCGTTTCTGAAGCCTCGCAGCAAACTGCCATATAGGTAATATGTATAATGGTCGCCTATCAGAGTCTTATGGCCGAATCCTGACTTTATGGCCAGCATCGCAGCAAAGAATTTCTGTGCGATTATCACATCTGCCGACAACAGAAGGTCATCCTTCTTTATCTTGTTTGCAATATCATAGACTCTCATCAGCCTTGCCAGTTTGCTCAATTTCAAGTCATATTTTTCGTCAGAGAATGTTACGAAACATACTCTCTCGTCAATATTGAACTTGCATTTGCCGCCCATTCCAAACACTGAAACTATGGAAACATCATGTCCCTGACGGGCCATTTCGCTTGCCATAGAACATGTGACTCTTTCTGTTCCGCCAATGGTCGTACAATCTTGTATCAAAAATACTATTTGCATTTTCTGTGAATTACATGCCTGACTTTGAAAAACAACCATGCCAGATACCCTCCTCTGAAGCCAACATCTTTCAGAAAATCAGCCACTTCTAAGTATTTATTGCGAATTGTGGCTGGGCTTTTGGCAAGGTTCTCGTAGTAGTCTTTTTCCTTTTCCTTCGACCCACACACGTTGCCACCATGTTGGCGGTAAAACATAGTCGGTGTCTTGACAACGCCCACAATGCCTTTTTTTGCCACTAATGCGGCAATCCACCAGTCGTGCATAGGGACATTTTCCGAAAAAGGTATTACCATTCTGCGTGCTCTCCAGTTTAGCATTATCGTACAACCAGATACGCAATTGCATACACAGATGTTGTGGAATTTCATTGCAAATGGAAAGTCGAATTGATTCTCTTCAAAGAATGTCTTTCCCAATGGTTTTAGGGTTTCGTCAACCAAGTCAACCGATGTAAATACCATTGCAGGTGCGTGAGGTTTGATTTTTTCAATCCTTTCCATCTCCAGCATGGTCCTTTCCACTTTTGTGTGCTTCCAGACGTCATCCTGATCACAGAGCATACAATATTCGCTGTGAGCTTTGTGCAGCAGGATCTCGAAACTTTTGATTACTCCCACATTCTCCCCCTCTATGATTCTTATCTTCTTTTTCCCCAGTTTTTCTTTCCATTCATAGAGTTTCTTGACTGTGTCGTCTTTCGATCCATCATCACGCACAATCAATCGCCAATCGGTGTATGTCTGATAGGCAATCGATTCAATCTGCTCGTCCAGCCACTGCTCACCATTGTATGTTGACATCAGTATCTCTACCATAACTTGTCTTTTGCTTTTGCCAGATTGTTATTCGTCTTTATATTGGTCAACATAGTTCTTGCTTCTGAAATCCATGTCGTCACCTTTCAGAAAGGCGTTGTCCCAGAAATATTGTGCCCTCTTCATCTGACGTTCACGCAATTCTTTCTCAGAATGTGTGGCCAGCTCAAATATTGTGCTCATTTTCAACGCATCACCATCTTTTGTGCTGTTTGTGTTGAATGCACATGTTTTGTATATCAGAAATACGAGCACTATAACCTTGCTGCTCTGACGCACTAAGGAACTCCAGGGTAAGTTGCTTTCTTTTGCTTCTATTCCAGCCTCAATTATAGCCACTACGGCAAATGGCAGAAAATAGGCACGAAGCCTGTTTGCCATCATGTAGTATTGATAGAACGCCACAGTGATGAGCAATGCCATCATGGCGGCGGAGAGTAAGGCTGTGCGCCCGCGTTTGCCGGCAGAAAATGTCATTAGGGATACGATGGCTGCTCCGAAAATAAGAAGATTACTCTGCCGGAGATTTGAAAAGGATATGTGCATCTTCAGCGATTTCAGCGCAGAATCATTCAACCGCATATTGTTAGCCAAGTGTTCGACTAAATCCTGCGTAGGGATAAGCACCAGAAGAAAAAGTACAAGCAGCATTGTGCCGAGAGAACTCATTTCCATCCTGCATGGCTGTATTGCGTAGTACAGGATAGCTGGAACTATCATGAACATTGCAGACTTGTGCATCGTCATTGCAAGGATAGACAGTAGCAAGGAAAGTACGTGTTTGTGCTTGTCCGTTAAAAGTACAGCAAAGATCAACAGCGATACGGCCAGACATTGTCTGAATTGTGCATATATCAAATCGGGACTCATTATCACAATCAGAGCCAATGCCATTACACGTCCATATTCCAGTCTGCTTATCAATAAGTAAAGCCCTGTGAAAAATATCAGCGACACAGCAGCCGTCATGCCCCAGAAAGACAATCCCAACGTATTGCACAACGAACAAAACAACACAAATCCCCATTCGTAACTTGTTACGCGCTTCGGACTGAAAAACGTGTTGAGGTCGCCTATGGCATCGTAGAGAGGAACATACGAGGTTATATCAGGACCATAATAATATTTTGCCGTAAATAATGCGGCAACAACACAAAACACCACATTGAACACATCTCTCTGCATGCGTCCAAATCCAGCTAAAAGCCATTCCAACGTCATGGCACAAAGCAGGATGACAGATATCAGTGTTATAAGATTCAAATTAAAAACAGCGGAAACCCTATAAACTGGGCTTCCGCCTGTCCATTTCAATGACAGAACATCGATTAAGCCTCAGCATTTTCAGCTGGGGCAGCTTCTTCGGCAGCAGCTTTTGCGGCAGCCTCTTCGGCAGCGAGAGCCTCAGCTCTTTTCTTTGCCAATTCTTCCTGCTTAGCCTTGTTCGTAGCCATTTCAGCCTCAAGACGAGCCTTGGCAGCGTTGCGCTTGTCAGCAGCAACCTGTGAAGCGATGTTTGCGATTGCCTGTGTCTTGTTGTTCTTCCAAGCTTCGAAGCGCTTTGTAGCTTCCTCGGCAGTGAAAGCACCCTTGCGAACACCACCGTTCAGATGCTTCATCATCATGACGCCTTCGCGAGAGAGGATGTTGCGGACAGTGTCAGTTGGCTGTGCGCCAGTCTCTACCCAATACAATGCACGGTCGAAGTTGAGATCGATTGTTGCTGGGTTGGTGTTAGGGTTGTAAGAACCAATACGCTCGATAAAACGACCATCACGTGGTGCGCGTACGTCTGCAATGACGATGTGATAATAGGCATATCCCTTACGTCCATTGCGCTGCAATCTAATTTTAGTTGCCATTAATCTTTTATGTATTAAATAATTAAACCTAATTGCCTTTTCTCTGAAAGGCGGCTGCAAAGTTACGACTTATTTTCTATATAGCCAAACAATTATCGAAATAATTACATATAAAATTATTATGTATGGCAAAGCGTGCAATTTCACCATTGCAATTATGGCAAGACAGAGTATCAGGAATATGTATCTGACCTTGTTTTCTTTCCATCTGAGAT
Organism: Candidatus Aphodosoma sp.; assembly: GCA_045600865.1. Lineage (GTDB taxonomy): Bacteria > Bacteroidota > Bacteroidia > Bacteroidales > Paludibacteraceae > Aphodosoma. The sequence goes on along the minus strand of JAZRYS010000147.1, from coordinate 36,253 downwards.
TGTGAAATTTCAATGAGAACATCGGAAGGCTGCATACAAGCAGGGCGCATGACACGAGGACCATTCCAAACACTACCCACAGATATGATTCATTGTTGATGATTATGTCGCTGTATGAATATGCAATTCCAATCCAGAAAAGCGCATTGGCTGGTGTAGCCAACCCTATGAATGAGGAGGATTGACGTTCGTCAATGTTGAATTTTGCCAGTCGGAGACCCGAGAAAAGGGTTGTCAGAAAGCCGAAATATGGGATGCAGGCACAATATTCGCTCAGTGGTGCAAGCATTACGAAAGCCGTGGCACCAGGTGTGAAACCTGACGTAATGAGGTCTGCCAACGAATCGAGTTCCTTACCCATTGGCGATTGCACATCGAGTGCCCTTGCCGTTGCTCCGTCGCAAAAATCAAACAATACTCCCAAAACGACAAAAAGCATAGTCATGCCCCATTCTGCCTCAAGTGCCATGAGTGTCGCCACAATGCCACACCCCATGTTGCAGAGAGTTATTATATTCGGTATGTGTTTCTTCATAACTTCATCACCCATGCTTTGAGCGAGTTCTGACGTATGTATTCGTTAGCCTTGTCGTATTCTGCAAATCTCATTCCGCATACACGGAAACGGCCGTCTTTTTCTATGACCTCTATCGCCTCTGGCACTTTCTGGTCGATGATGCAACGCATGGCAGACTCTCGGGTGTCGAAAGATGCAACTACAATCACATATTTCATCTTTTCAACGATAATCTCTTCGCTGCTTTCATCCGTTGCCGGTATTTCAAGCGCAGAGACTTCTTCTGTGACAGGCATTACCACTTTCTGCATTGCCTCAAATCCTATGCCAGCCTCGTTGATATTGTCCCTGACACCATTGAGAGGAATCATAATGTTAAGCAATGCGGCAACAGCTACTACGGCAGCATATTTCGCATCAATCCATTTCATTGGCATTGTCCTTACTGTCGGCATTTCAACTGGATGTAACCCAAAGTTCTGTGGCAGGTAATCCCATCTCTTCAAGATTCCGTCAATGTCAATGCTTGTGTTTTTTATATAATCATGTGCTTCATTCCATCCAAAGTTGTTGTCCTTCATCACTGATTCTACAAGCATACGGTCTGTCTCTGCATTGCATCTTTCGAACGCAATTCTTGTGACAGGAGGCAGTATCTTGCCGCCTTCGATTCTTGCCCTTTCATTGATGCACCGGAACACACCTTGACCTGTCACGGACACTCGTCCGTAACGTGCAAGCAGATTCTTTATGTGAAATTCAATTTTCATAATCCAAAGCTTCTATTACATGCACAAAACGTATGTCGTTCCTGTCGATTGCTTTTATGCCTTCCTTTGCTTTTTTGATGTCTTCTTCACTCATCCATGTGGTGAAATTCTTCATCCTTCCCAAAGCATGGTAGGCAGTGTATCTTAGCAATGGCTTTTCTGAGTTTTCCATCAGCATGAGCGATTCTTTGAGTGACTCGCATTTCGAAAGCAATGCAAACGACAGAATCTCTGCCAACTCGGTGTTGAATATGCCGTCAACCCATTCGACAAGACGTTTGTCCGTCATTTCATCGGGTGGACAGATGGCTGCAGCGACCAGTTTATGCTCCCTGACGTCGCTATTCCATAGCTCCAGAGCGTCATTGTAGTTCTTTTCGAACTCCCCTGCAATCTCCCGCAGACGCACCCAATCAACGCCAAAACTCTTCTTATACCCAAGCGTTGAATTGCGTATGCTTTCGGCACACATGCCATTCATTGACAGTGCTATCCTATGTTTGATTGCTGTAGTTGACATAATGTCTGAAATGTGCATATTCGACTTTGCAAAGGTAAATATATTCTGCCATTCCACCAAAGGTTTTCCAATAAAGTTTTCCCCTTGAAAAATTTTTGCAAAAATGTTTGGTCACGTCAGAAAAATGTCGTACCTTTGCACCCGCTTTTGAGAGGTAACTCTCATGGCGTATATGGTGGACGTAGCTCAGTTGGTTAGAGCATCGGATTGTGGTTCCGAGGGTCGTGGGTTCGAGTCCCATCTTCCACCCAAAAAAACGATAGAGTCGAGGTTATTTGCCTTGGCTCTCTCTGTTTTTTTAGGGACAAGGGCATCTTGCGAACGGAGAAATGGTCCGAAATGCCTTTTTTGATGCTCCGTCGTTTCTCCGCTAATTGTCCGCTATTTCTCCGTTAAAGAGCGGAGGCATAGCAAAGGATCAGCAAAGGCATGACGAAGGAGCGACGGAACCACGACAATTTTTGAAACCATCTATGAATGCCTGGGTTTGTTGACAGGTGTTATGCAAATATAAAACTGTAACAAAAAACGGACTAATGGACATTTGTGGTGACTGAAAAAGGAAAACCAGTATATTTTGATGCTCTATATTTTCGGTTGATTGCAAAAAAGCCGAAGGCAGGTTTGTCTTCCAAAGGCTTCACGTTGCCCACAACCTGTGTTGGTTCTACAAAAGGATTGATTGACTCACTATTTGCTTTGTCACATTGTTCTATGTACGCCACATATTCTGGCGAGCAAATGGTAATGTCTGAATGAAAGATGACATACTCAATAGAATCATATAGTTCAAGGGGACCTTCATAAAACTCCATTTTACACTCCACCACGTTCTCTTTCATGTCAAACTTTCTTACATCCAGAACGTCATTAATCATCAATTCCCAGACGTCAACATAATCTGTTGTCGTTTCTTCTGCTGCTATTGGCAGTCCTGCAGGGTAGTAATAGTAACTATTATACCATTCAGTGTTCCAGTCTTTATCGTATTTCCATGTCTCAGGATTCCAGTGCTCTTCGTCATACACTTCGCTGAACACTCTCATTTCAAGGATTGGCTCCAAATAGAAATAATAGTTGTTGATTAAGTCGCGGTCGTTTGTGGAGAATTCAATGATTGCATAATTGTTGAGTTCTTCTCCTTCAACAAAATACCTTACGTCTTTTATTGTCATAACGACTTCTGGCGGAACAACGGCAACTGCTTCTGCCGAGCCAAGTCTTGGATGATTGACTGTCAGGCGCAAGGTGTCTCCTGTACTCAGATGCTTATCAAATACGTATAGTGAGGAATCTCTATCGTAAGTCAGTTTCATTGCCTCACCATTGTTAACCCGTATTGACACTTCTGCGTCATCAAAGCATTGAATCGTCGGTTCATCAAGAAAGAATGATGTCTGGCCAACAAATACGTAATTCAATGTGTCATTGTCGAACAAAGCATAGACATACAGCATAGGTTCTGCATCTGGGTCTTTATAATCCAGTTCAGTTCTGCATCCTATGAGCAGTACGCCGGTCGTCAATATCATCAATAATTTTTTCATGTTCAGAACTTAAACGTATATCCTATTGATGGCATAATAGGGAATATCGACAGCTGCATTAGTTTGCTGTCCTCAACATATACCATATATGGGTTCTTGTGGTTGTACAGGTTATATATATTGATGTTCAATTGGTGTTCGCCTTTGCGCGGTGTGCCGTCTTTTTTCGGTTTACGGTCAAAATGGAAATTGGCTGCAAAATCCATTCTGTGGTAGTCTGGCATACGGAAATTATTGCGAGAAGTAAGCAATGGTATTCCGTCTGGCGATTGCTGGATGGCAATAGAGCCACAAGTTCCTGTGCCATAAATGAAAGTCAATCCCAAATCAACCAGTTTGACAGGAGAATATTGCAAAGATATTGACAAGTCGTGCTGACGGTCGTATTTTGCAGGAAATTCTTTTCCTTCGTTGATCACCATTCCTTCGCGGTTGAATTTCCGTATAGACCTGCTCCAGGTATAACCTATCCAGCCTGTAAATTTTCCAACGCTTCTTTGCAGCAGCACCTCTATTCCGTAACTGTAGCCATCTCCCACGCAGACTTTATCTTCCCAGTCTCCGTTGATTGACACGTATGTGGCACCATCTTTATACTCCAGCACATTAGCCATCTTTTTGTAATAGCCCTCAATGGAGATGTCGAAATAGCCTAAGACATTATAGAAGAAGCCTCCTGCCACCTGGTGACATTTCATTGGCGGGATATTGTCTGTTACAGGCACCCATAGGTCAGTAGGCAATGTCACGTTGCTTGAAGAAAGCAGATGAACGTACTGTGTCATATACGAATATGATGCTTTGAACGAGAAATCGTTAGTCATCAATATTCTAAGTCCTGCTCGTGGTTCAATGTTTGGATAGACTTTGCTTTTAGTACAATAGAGCGACCCTCGCAATCCTAAATTAAGCTTGAAGCGTTCATGAATGGACCAATCATCTTCGAAATACAAAGCTGCTTCATGGTTGTGTATCGGCTTGTTGCCGAATGTCGTATCCATGTTGTAATTCACTACATCTGCCTCAATGTTATATGCAGACATGATTGATGGCTTGAAGTAGTGATATACGTATTCTGCTCCGAATTTCATGTTGTGTGCGTGATGAGGCTTGTAGTCGAAGTCGTATTTGAATGTGACGTCGGATATTCTTGACTTAAATCCCATGTCAAATTCGCTTTTAATGCCTTTCTCGTCTGTGCTCTCGTTCATTTTCAAGACGTACTGATACTGTGAGTATGCAACGGTCATTTCAGAGAAAATCTTTGGAGTATATACGTGCAGCCAATTGAGCGAACCAACTATGTTCCCCCAACGCCAGTCTGCCCTCATTTTATCTTCTTCTCGTGAACCGGCGTATTCATATTTATCTTTGAAGGAGGCGTAAATGCCATCATCATCCATGAAGAATGAAGCCGAGAGCCGGTCTTTGTCTGAGAATTTGTGAGAAATCCTTGCGTTTATGTCATAGAAATAATAGCCTCCTGTTGCTGGGGTGCCTTCCGAAGCAGTATATGCTGCTATGATTGGTTGAGCCAGTATGTCGAAATACGAACGGCGGAAAGAAACGTTGAATGTTGTATGTTCTTTCCATATCGGCCCTTCAACACTTACCTTGGCAGCAAGAAGTCCTACAGATACTGTTCCATGATACGATTGAGCATTGCCGTCTTTCTGACGAACGTCAAGAACGCTTGAAAGTCGTCCTCCGAAACGTGCGGGGAAATTGCCCTTGTATAACGTGAAACTCTTGATTGCGTCAGCATTGAACACAGAGAACATTCCCATTGCGTGATTGATGTTATACAATGGTATTCCGTCCAGCAGAATAAGATTTTCATCCGGGCCTCCGCCCCTGACATAAAGTCCCGTAGAACCCTCAGAACCGGATTGTACTCCTGGCAGCAATTGTATAGCCTTGATAATGTCCAGTTCTCCTGCCATCGAAGGAATCTTCTTGACGACAGCAATAGGCACGTAATTTGCCGACATCTGCGTTGAACCGACTTCTGTTGCCGAACTTTTGGCTACAACGGTGACTTCTTCGAGCATCAGCTCCTGAAAAGCGACATTGATTGACGTGTCTTGCATCACGTCAACAGTGACGTATGTATGGGGATAACCAGCAAAAGAATACCTCAGTACCGCCTGACCTTCAGGCAGTACTAAGGTATAAAATCCATGTTGGTTCGACACTGTCCCGATACCAGATAAAGTGTCATATACCGTTGCTCCAATTAGTGTTTCGTGCGAGGCAGAGTCCAGCACATAGCCGCTTACAGTGTGCTTCTGTGCCGCAAGAGAGAAGGGTATTAGCAGTATTGCTAACAGTAGTATCTTTTGTTTACTCTGTAGTCTCTTCTGGAACATAATGGAATCTCACCCTGATTGTCTTACTTGTCACGCCATCTGTGAAAGTATAATCTGTTTCAAGGGTAATTTCTTCATCAAGTTTTTCAACAGGAATGGCCACATGCGACTGGAAATCGTTTTCCGAGAGTCCATCGAAGTTGAAAGGACCCCAGACTCCAGGACTATCAGGATCGTCAGAGCGGCAATTGCCGAATACGCACATGGTTACACTGTATATTTCGTAGTCAAAGTGCCTGTTTTCGATGATGGAGAATTCGTGCTCCTCGGCATAGAGACTGTTGAAATATCCATCAAATTCCAGTTCGTAGGTGTCGTAGTTCACCTTGTAAATATCTATGGTATCTCCATCTTTCAGTTTCTCTTCTTCATAGACGACGTCGAACGAACCTTTGCCTGACTGTTTGAGTTCAACCTCTTCAGCCTGCAGTACCTCGTGAGTCTCTGCATCAAAAGCCACTGCAACTATGACGAAGTTCTGGCCTTCCAGTTCTGGCAGTTTGTATGAGGCTGTTAAGTAAGCCTCGCCATATTCAAACTCTGCTGTCTCACCCCAGATGTCAGTGCCGTTCAGGCATTTGCGGAACACATGACGATGTGCATATTCATTGTCACGGCCTTCTTTATTCAGTTGTGGGGCGATGATGCTGTCTTCCAGCAGCCACATCACGACATTGACATTCCTGTCGCTTGAACCTTTCTTGTTCAGAGTTACCGAACATGTGCTGGTTGTTGCTTTCATCTCCATGGAATATTCAACATCTACCGCAAGTCGGTCTGTAACTGCACCTGCCCACTGCTGGTAATTCACGAAATAAGAACCGTCATACTGCAGGCCGTCGATAACGCCAACAGGAAGAGCATTTGAACCCCCGAAAGATTTCAGGTAATCCATGGCCTCTTGTGTGGCGAATTTCGGACCATCAGCACCTGGTTCTGTGAACGAGATGCCTTCTGGGTGCATCGAGACAACGATTACGTGACTGCCATAGCGGGACACTAAACCATTGGCCACTTTTGCTGCCTCTGGGCAGTTTACACACTGCCACCCTGTGAAATCAATGAGGAGTACGTTTCGTTCTCCCTCTTCTGGTCCCTGTATTTCTATATATCTGTCTTCTGGTTTTATGACGTTGCAAGAAATAAAACCGACCAGTACAAGAACGAATAATAATATCTTTTTCATAATCTTACGGCATTAGAATTGAACTGAATAACCTACTGTCAGACCTCTCTGTGCAGGAATCTGGCGACATACGCCACCTGAACAGTTGTAACCCTCTTTCGACCTTACGTATGCCAACTGCACGCGGTGAGCACCATGGGTGTAGGCAAATGTTACATTATAATAGTTTATGTTGCTGCGGAAGTAGTAGTGGTCTGATGCCTCAATCATGAAGTCGCGGAAGAGCGAGAGTTCAACAAGTCCGAACACGCTCTGTCCGTAATCCTGTCCGTAAGCATCATAATCTTCTTTCGATTGAGTGGTGTATTGATATTGTGCCTCAATACGCATGTTCACGTTCTTGTGACATTTGATGTGGAAGTCAGTAACGATAGTATGAGCCTGCAGAAACTCTCCGTGACCACGGATGACTTCCTGATTGTAACGCTGGTACATGTACATTGCAATCATCTTGAAGTTCTTTGTGAATTTCTTGTTGAACTCCAGATGTGCATCAAGGTAATACTCCTCGCCAATGCCGAAGAATGTTGTTGTGCAGACGTCTGTTCCCCACAATGAGCCATAGACTGGGTCAACTGGCTTTTCGTCAAGACCTCTCACGTATGTACCGTGCAGTTTGAATGTAGTACCGTATTTACCGCCCATGGCAGTCTTCGGCATGAACTTGTATGCCAGTTCCAGCTGGAATGCCCATTCGCCGTCTGCCTGAGTGGCGTATGGAAGGTTTGATGCACATGCGTATGTATGTGTGTAGCCGAATGCCGGCATGTTGTTGATGTTTCCTGCGGTACGTCCTGCTCCACGGTCAGAGCGGAAAGACATGTTCTCGGAACGCTTGACCTGTGCAAGGATGCTCATTCCTTTCTGTGAGTAGGATAGTGACATGAACAATGCCTGACCTGGCCTGTAGCTATAGTTGTTCTGTGCTGTAGGGTCATTGGCTTTGAATGCGTATTCTACCATGGCATTCCATCCGCCATGCGAGAAGTTTGCACGCACTTCGCCTGCACCGACAAACGATGGCAGGTTCAGTCTGTAGTTGAACTCAGGATTGGGAATCACCACTTCGTCAGGGTTGTATTTGCTTACGTAGGCACCGCCGATTCGCAGATGATAGTCATTTTCCATCATCTTTGGCACCCACTCTTCGATGTCGAAGTCGATGTTCGTACCCATCACTGCACCTTTCTTGTAGTCAAAGCCGAAAGCGTTGGTCTTGTCGAAGTTGAAGTACTGACGCTGCATACCGCCGAGTGCTTTGAATGTGATACCTTTGTAAGGCGTCAGTATCAATCGTGCGCCACGCAGTGCATTGTCAACGCCTAATGTCCTCTCTTCGTATGCACGGAGCAGCATGCCCGAGCCAAACTGGTCGTAGATGTCACCAAGAGTGATGTTGAAATATTTGTAGCCGCCAGAAACATAAATGCCTTTGATGCCACCTCCAGCGAAACCGTCTTCGAAGCCTGGCAATGGTTTGTGCATAAGTTCAAGCCTTGCGCCGGCATTGACATACTCGCTTGTAAGGCCAAGGTTCAGGTAGGTGTTCGAAAGGAAAGGCCCTGCATAGTCTGTTGCACCAATGGCACTATCCACCTGTGGCACAAGGATGTCAGTCTGAAAAGCACCGTGTAACTGCACTTTGCTGCCCTCGTCCTTGACGTCGATCGTTTCTTTGGCCTCTTTAGTTTCGGCAAAAGCTGACATCGCTCCTGCGAGCAATGCCAGCAATAAGATTGCTTTTCTCATATATGTAATTTACTTGTTGATGAGAGTGCGGATAAGTTCTATAATGTGTTCCTCCGAACCGTCAGCATATCCGGTGCGTGAATCAACCACCGTGCCGTCAGCATTGAGAATGAAGAGGGAAGGCACCATCTGCACATTCATTGCACGCTTGAAGTCGCCGTTAGGATCCAGCAAAACCTCATACTCCCAGCCCTTCGAGTCAACCAATGGTCTGACCTTAGCCACGTTCTGGCCGTCATCGATAGAGACAATGATGACTTCCATGCCAGTCTCGTCTTGCCAGTCCTGATAAACTTCGCTGATTGCGTCAAGTTCGCGCATGCAAGGCTTGCACCATGTGGCGAAGAAGGAGATGACGAATGGTTTTCCGTCGTTTGAAAGTTCTGCCGTGTTTACGGTGTTGCCATTGATGTCCTTCAGTGTAACCTGAGGAATCTGTGCGAGGGCGATTGTGCTGACCAATGCGAGCACTGCTATGAATAATATTCTTCTCATAATTGTTTTATATTATGTTTCTGTTTACTGCTTTTGCAATAGGTTTCAGCGAATTATGCAAGTCACTGAATGTTGTCATGTTCAGCTGTTGTGCTGCGTCCGAGAGAGCTTTCTCCGGCTCTGGGTGAATTTCCAGCATCAATCCTTCAATTCCCATTGCTACGCTGGCTCTTGCCAGGTCTGGTATTCCGTATGCAATGCCCATTGCGTGTGACGGATCGACTATTATAGGAAAACCAGCATGCTTTTTCAGCCAGGCAACTCCGCAGAGGTCAAGAGTGAAACGGGTGTTGTTCTCAAACGAGCGGATACCTCTTTCGCAAAGTATCACTTGGTCGTTTCCCTGCATTGTGATGAATTCTGCTGCACTTACTAACTCTTTGACTGTGGCGGCAAAGTTTCGTTTAAGCACTATAGGTTTTTTTAACTCTCCGCAAGCCAGCAACAGGTCATTGTCATACATGCTCTTCGCCCCTACCTGCACTATGTCGGCATACTGTGCCACGAGGTCCAAGTGCTTGGTGTCCCTCACCTCGGTGACAATTTTCAGGCCATAGCGTTCACGCATTGACGCCATGATTTCCAGGCCTTCTTTGCCGAGTCCTCTGAAAGTATGAGGGGAGGTGCGTGGTTTGAAGCACCCTCCCCTCAAATATCTTACACCAGTGGATTTGAGGGTCTCGCAGACTGTTTCCATCTGCTCTATCGACTCAACCGCACAAGGTCCTGCAATGACAACAGTATTGCTACTGTTGAAATCCTGCATGATTATTTCATTTTGAATACATGGAAGAACTCTACTTCAAATGTAGCCTCACCACCCTTGCGGTTCTCTGGGATGAATGAGTTGAACACAGGATAGAGATTCTCGTTAGGAACACATACCGAAGTGCGGAACACTTCAAGGTTATTGATGTACCAAATCAGCTCGTCATTGTTCCATGCCACTTCATAGTACCACCACTCGCCAGGCTTGATGCCTTTGATAGTCTCGTGTGCATACTGTATGTTCTGGCCTGAACCATAGTAGATACCTACTTCAATCTTGCCTCTGTCGTATTTCACGATGTTGATGTGTGGTGTCTTGTGTGCACCTACAAGCCAGAGGGCATGGTTTACTTCTTCCGAACCGTTGAAGCGTACTTTTGCACGGAAGAGTCCCTTGTTGGTGTTGATGACGTCGTTTCCATTTATCACATCTGAAGTGTATTCATAGTCATTCATGATGAAACCACGGCGAGGATGCCAGCAAGCTGCCTGAGTTTTCTCTGGCTTGGTGATGATGTTCAGGTGACCGTTCATCAGCACGTTCTTGCCGTTGTTGTTGGCCTGACGCTCGTTCAGGAATGAGTGGACAGCCTTCATCTGGTCGCTCATGTAGTGGAAACCAGGTTTCCACTTTGAATCAGAGAATTTCTGATACTCGAAGTGTTCATTCAGTATCTGCTCGTAGTTATCGATGAAGGCAAAACGTTTCTTGTAGTCACAGCCGAAGAAGAATACGATGTCAGGGTTTTTCTTGAGTTCGTTGAAACGAGTCTCAACCTTGCCATCTTCGGTCTCTAACCAGCGTTTTGGATTCGCCCAGAAGCGGTTCATCTCCTGAAATTCCTTGGAATTTACTTTCTCTTTGAGTGCTTCGAACTCTTTTTTCTCGTGATCAGAGAGTTTTGCCGCACGTTTTTCGAACTTCCTGTACTGCTGCATGTCGCGGTAGTACTCAGTGTCCTTGTACTTCTTTGTTGTGAATGTCTGCTTGTTGTGAACGAACTCAGGGGTCTGCATCCTCTTCTCGAGATCCAGATACTCTTTCATTATATCAGACTCACGTACAGCAGCATAGCGGTTGAAATCAGTGAACATCTGACGCTTTTCAGCCTCATACTTTTCGGTTGACTGTAACTTACCGAAAAGCTTTTTCCAAAATAGATTCATATATATTGTTTTGAATTAAAAAGTCTGGATTTTTCAGCCTGCAAAGTTACGAATAATTTTGCGACCTGCAAAATTATTTAGCGGTTTTTTTCTAAGTAGCTGTCCATCGCAGCAGCTGCTCTCCTTCCATCGCCCATTGCGAGGATTACCGTTGCACCGCCTCTTACTATGTCGCCGCCTGCAAATATGGTAGGAATAGAGGATTGCAATGTCTCTTCATTTACCACTATAGTACCCTTCCTTGATGTCTCAAGTCCTGCCACGGTACGTGGTATGATTGGATTTGGCGAAACACCCACAGATACCACAACCATGTCAACATCAACCTTTTCAGTCTTTCCCTCAATAGGTACGGGCTTGCGACGGCCAGAAGCGTCAGGCTCGCCAAGTTCCATCACCTGGAGCAACATACCGTTAACCCTACCCTTCTCGTCACCGTAATACTCGATAGGATTGTGGAGTGTATGGAATTCTATTCCCTCCTCTTTTGCGTGTTTCACCTCTTCAAGACGTGCCGGCATCTCATCCTCGCTGCGACGATATACAATCATTACACGCTCCGCGCCAAGACGGCGAGCGGTACGTGCAGAATCCATTGCAGTGTTGCCTCCACCTATCACAGCCACCCTCTTGCCAAAGAATACAGGGGTGTCCATCTCCTCACGTGCAGCACCCATAAGGTTCACGCGGGTCAGGTATTCGTTTGAACTCATCACGCCGATGAGGTTCTCTCCTGGTATCTTCATGAAGTTAGGCAGACCGGCACCTGATGCAACGAAAATGCCCTTAAAACCCTGCTCTGTCAGCTCATCTGTGGTGATTGTCTTGCCGACTATAGTGTCTGGCATAAACTTCACGCCAAGAGTACGAAGCAAGTCGATTTCATGTTCTACTATGTTGTTTGGCAGACGGAACTCCGGAATACCATATTTCAGCACACCGCCAATTTCGTGAAGTGCCTCGAAAACAGTAACCTCATATCCACGTTTTGCCATATCTCCGGCGAAAGAGAGTCCGCAAGGGCCAGACCCCACAACTGCAACTTTTATGCCGTTCGATACTGGTCTTTCTGGCACCTTGTTGCTGTTCTCGCGCTCATAGTCAGCAGCAAAACGCTCCAGATAGCCGATAGCAACTGCCTTGCCTCCAGTTTTCAGGTGGATGCACTTCGACTCACACTGGCGTTCCTGTGGACACACGCGTCCACAGACGGCAGGCAGCGACGAAGTCCTGCGCAACACCTTTGCAGCCTCAAGGAACTGCCCATCCTCAATATGCTGGATAAACTCAGGTATCGAGATATTCACAGGACAGCCCTGCACACACTGGGGATTCTTGCATTTCAGACAGCGTTTTGCCTCAGTCAGAGCCTGCTCTTTGTTCAGTCCTTGATTCACCTCTTCGATGCAATGGCTTCTGTATTCAGGGTCAAGTTCGTTCATCTTGACACGCTCAATCTGCATTCTTTCCTTTGCTGTCATAGTCCCATGAATTTATTATATGCTTCAACTTCCTGTTCCTTATACGAGCCGCTGCGCTTCATCATCTCATCAAAATCGACCTGATGGGCATCAAACTCAGGGCCGTCAACGCAAACAAACTTAGTCTCACCACCGACTGTCACACGACATGCACCGCACATTCCTGTGCCGTCAACCATGATGGTATTGAGTGATGCAACTGTTGGAATCTCGTATTTCTTTGTCAACAGCGAAACGAATTTCATCATTATCGCAGGACCAATTGTCACGCAAAAATCGACCTTCTCACGGTTTATCACCATCTCAATGCCATTGGTTATGAGACCTTTCGTACCGTAAGAGCCGTCATCTGTCATGATGACCACCTCGTCAGAGACCGCACGCACCTGCTCTTCGAGGATAATCAGCTCCTTTGTGCGACCGCCCAACACAGAGATTACCTTGTTGCCTGCGTCGTGCATAGCCTTCATGATAGGCAGCATAGGAGCCACTCCAACGCCACCGCCTGCACATACGACAGTTCCGAAATTTTCGATATGTGTAGCCCTGCCGAGAGGTCCGACAACGTCGAGTATTGAATCTCCGGCATTCATGTTGCACAATTTCGTTGACGAGACACCCACTTTCTGGCAAACAAGTGTTATAGTGCCTTTTTTAATGTCTGAGTCAGCGATGGTCAGAGGAATTCGTTCCCCTTTTTCATCCACGCGGATGATGACAAAATGGCCAGCCCTTCTTGCCTTTGCAATAAGAGGTGCCTCAACGTCCAAGGCAAAGACCTTTTCAGAGAATTGCCTTTTTGCAACGATTTTGTTCATATTGTTATTCTCCTGTTTGTTTCAGTAATCATTTCAATTCGGATAGTGACAGTTTCGTCTGGTAGCAGGCTTGCCACACGTTCGCTCCACTCCATGAAACACCACCGTCCAGAATCCAGATAGTCGAACAGCCCGAAATCGATAGCTTCGGTTTGGTTCTTTATTCTGTAGAAATCAAAGTGATATATCAAATCTCCGGATATGTCATATTCATTCACTATGGCGAATGTCGGACTTGTCACCTCATCTTCGTCAGCACCCATCAGCCCGCAGACAGCTTTGGTCAGCGTTGTCTTGCCAGCTCCCATCTCGCCCTCCATCAGCACTATGCGGCATGTCTGTCCCTTCAGAAAATCCAACACTTTCTCCGCAGCCTCTTTTATTTCATTTATGTTGTATTCTATCTGCATATTATCAACTTCTCGCCTTTCTTGTCCGTTCCACGTACAATGTATATGCCATCAGGCAGTCCGCTCACATCTATCGTACCGCCATTGCCGGCATAGACTTTTGCCCCTGTCATGTTGTATATCGTCACCTGCTCATCCTCCACATACACTCTGTCGCATGCAGGATTTGGGAATATTCCCTCATGGGCTTCAACTTGTTCTACGGCATCATCCACGCTGCCTCTGATTTCACCGTCAGTGCATACAACGGAGTCTTCAGGAGCCAGGTAGTTGGCCATGTCACGACCATAGATGGTGAACCAGCAATAGACTTTCTTGCCTTTGCCCGGTTCTGTATCTTCGAATTCAGCATTGGTTGTCAGATAGACCTGCTCGCCAGGCAGCACTCCTACTGGTGTTGCAGGCATTGATACAACCGCATGAGTCGTGCTGTCGTAATCCTTCGAACATTCAACAGTGCCGCCTTCTGCCGTCAGCTGTATTGGCTTTATTTCGCCATCAAGGAAATAGATATGGTTGATCGTATAGTTTATCGAGTCTGGGCAGTATAGCTCGTAATATATGTTGATACTCTTTTCTGTACCTACCATTTTATCGTCGAACTGTGCCAGTGCTATCCTGAAACGTACAGAGTCAAGATAGAGTACACCTTGCAGTGTTCCTGGGTTTGTCACCTCTACGTTTGATGTACCGTCGTATGTCTTCGTCTTCTTTACTTGTGTTCCTGTCACGGTAAGCGTTTTCGGGATGATTGAAACGTATATCGTAGTGTCGTGCGGAGGAATGTAGTTGGCTTCATCCTCACCATTCATGCCGAAAACTATGTGTACTGGTTTGTTTTCCCCAACATTTGGGTCTTCGAAGTATAGAGAATCAATTGTTGTCAGGATGTGGTGAGTAACGTAATTGCGTGGTGTTCCGGAATAGATTATAGTACAATCGGTCGTTCCGTCGTAAATCTTCACAGTTGGCAGCACCACGCTGTCGCGGTATAGCTGTCGTCTTGTTATTATTCCGTTTGCCAGGGTGTCTATGGAATCTGTCAGTTCGTACAATGCAGCGTCAGGACCGCTAAGCGCATATCTTACTATTATGTTTATGTCAGAATCAGCATTTGCATGCTCGTAGTTTGCAGATACCGAAAGCCCGACACTGTCGCCTGCTGCCACGCCGCTGAGTGTTCCCAGGTTTATGACGGCGGCAGTAGTGGTGTTGTCAAAAACCTTCTCTGTCTGAATCTGTGTTCCTGCGACAGAAACAATGGTTGTCTGTCCGTTAATAAGACATACTGAGAAAATTAAAAGATTGATTATCAGTATTTTTTTCATGATGAAGGATATTTATAACACGCTGCAAAGGTACAATTTTTTTTTAACATGACAAAATTTTCCATTATAAGTTTCATTTGTTGAAAACAAAATCCTCGTCAAACGTATGCATTCACAAGTCCTAAGACCAACAACAGCCATGGCAGCCAGCGGAGAAACGGATTTCACTCGCGAGGAGGGGAACGTAGAGACGTGGCACGCCGCTACGCTTCTGTGGTGGCATGCCACGTCTCTACAAACACGCATGATACAATATCGGTGATAAAAATAGAAACCCTATGGCGAGAACCAGACTTGTTCGGCAAGATCTACCCACTCATGACCGCCAGCAGCGAGAAAACCGCCAAAAGCTCTGATGGCAGATTTGCAATTATCTCAATTGACAATCAACTTTTCGACGTAGTATTTGCCTGTGCCAGTGATTATTCGTATGTAGTAGATGCCACTTGGAATATTGTCTGCAATTTTAACAGGCAAATTCTCATGTGCAAAACGTTTGAGCACCTTGCCAAAATTATCAACCAAATCTATTGTCATGCCGTCAATTTCCTTTTCGTCCCAGTTGCCATCAATGGATATGGTTGGA
Organism: Candidatus Aphodosoma sp.; assembly: GCA_045600865.1. Classification (GTDB taxonomy): domain Bacteria; phylum Bacteroidota; class Bacteroidia; order Bacteroidales; family Paludibacteraceae; genus Aphodosoma. Next base: position 20,542 of record JAZRYS010000147.1, on the reverse strand, counting down.
CTGATTACCAGTTTATCTGACGATATTGTGGCAACGGCTGTTTCTATGGTGTCAACAAGCTCCCATCGCACTATCATAGTATCCAGTGTGTCAGTGGCATAATCACCTAATCGGGTTGTTATGTCATTGCTGTCGAATGTAAAGGTCTGCATGCTTTGGTCTGCGTGAGTGAGAGTGGCTTGCCAAACCATGCCGTCGGCATCGGCTTTCAGTCGCAAGTTGCGGTTCTCAAAGTATGCTCCGTCGAAATCACCTTCGGTGAGAGGAATGTCATTCACTGTCACTTCATATTCTTCAGCTGCAATAGTCATCGGATAGACAGCACCTAAGCCAAAATATTCTGCCATGTGATGATACATGAACAATGGACGCTGATTCAGGAAAGGTAAGACTAAATCGTTATAGTAGTATTCGAAATTGACAGAACTCTCACCGTAAATCGGATATGTGTTTTCAACTTCATCCTTTACTTCCGCTTTCAGAATGTCTGCTAGTGCTACAGTGCTGCGTGACTTGAGAAAATCGCCAAGATAGGTTGCCATCTTGTCTGTGAAGCGTTCCCTGAAGTCTGTGAAGGTCATCATTTTAACATATAATTGATGGTAGACATCATAATGATGTGTTTGTGTTGCATCCTGGAATTCCTGATCTTTTGGTTTTCCAGACAGGAACATGTACTTGAACATGTCGTAATTCTCAGGTCTGATATATGCAAAGAAGTCCATGTCTTTGAGGATCCATCTCCATCTGCCTCCCGCTTGAGTAGGCCGCCATAAGGAAACGTTGTTCTGCGGGTAATCGATATTGGTGCCATACATTTCTGCAATGAGGATGTCCATGAAATTTTCCACATCCATCTGCTGTCCTATTTCTGCGTATGTGACATCAGGGCGAGAATAGGTATCATAAAATTCTTGAAATAAAGGAATTGCCGTATGTTCAGAGGCTTTGAGATATTCAGAATGTTCCACACGTTCTATGTCTTCCAATCCATTGTAATTGGATTCAACGTAATCCTCATCAGAGCGTTCACGCATGTTGTATTCGCCTGCAAATTTTCCGTTTATATATACGATGACAGGACTGTATGCCATCCAATCCATGTCTGTTGTGTGAGTGCCAAAGATTTTCTGGACTAAAGGTTCGGCAATACGGTCAAGGAAGCAGTGGCTTCCTCCATTGCGTATGGCGAAGGACTTTACTTCCGTGACACCAGGTTTGTCTTCCCAGAAATTGCCGGTAAAGCGTTTTGTCCCGAAACGTTTGTTTGCATAGATTTTCATGCTTTTCTGAGCAAAGAAGCGACTACCATTGCCCATTACGGCAGTTTCGCTTAGTTGATTGAACCATGTGCTGTCGCCGTCAAAATATTCGATGTTTATTGGCCTACGCCATGTTTGCATGTAATTCGGCATAGAGTCAGTAGGTTGACCTGCCAATATGCCAAGACTGTCGCTGTAGAGATAGTTGCTGTCGGTAACAATGCTGATAAGTGGCAATGTTACGTTGCGGGGGTGAAATATATAGGAGTGTGTTACAGAACGTGCAGTCAATGCACTGTCCGAAATCAGTTTTGCCCTGACGACGATTGATCGTGAGATGTCGAAAGTGAAACTTGTTCCGCTTTGCGATGCTTTTGTTGGCTCCTGTCCGTTGGTGGTGACATAGAGTCTTGTATCTATTGGATACTCGTCTGCGGGCATACTGATAGTCAGCGTTATTGCTGAATCCGTGATGATGCCTCCAGCAATACTGAACACAGGATCTGGGAGTACGTTCTTTGAGCCGATGCTTGCATTTGCCACACCTGGTGTGGGCGTCACTTCATATTGCCATTTTTTTCCTCCGTCCGTAACCCTGCCGTATGCCACATTGGCTGCGGGCATTTTTTTGTAGCTGAGGCTGTCGATGGTTTGCCCGCTGCTGTCGAAGAGGTAGAGTTCGCCTTTGCCAGAATCCAAACGGAAATCGGTGTGTTGATCTGTTGACCCTTTGTCGCAATAGATGAGCAGGTATCCTCTGGCTGGAATTACCAAATCGTGATTTAGACTGATGCTCCATTGCGACCCCAAAGAGGTGTCTCCGTCTTGACCGATTTTATAGCCATAAAGGTCTATGTCTGCATCAGTTGGGTTGTAGAGTTCTACCCATGAATCTGGGAAATCGTTGTTATTCATGAGATTGTCAATGTTTGACTGCATAATCTCATTGATGCACAAATTGGTAGGAGTGGAACTGCCTGCTGACAATGCCAGTGGAATAACGATTAAAATGAATAGTGAAAATTTTGTGTTCATAGTCGGATTTTTTATTGTGTTACAAAATTAAGTTTTTTTCTGTCAGAATACGTATGTGAAACCTGCAGTAAGAGCGTTGCCTGTAAGATTGTCGTAGCAGAGGCGAATGATCCAAAAATTCACTTGTTTCTGTAATGATGCTCGCAGGTAGTAGCCGTTGATTGGTACAACGAATTGGAATTGACCAGATAGTGTCCAATCGCGCTCGAAACGTAACACTGGCGTTACCTGCATGTTGCAGAATACGTCGTGCTTGTTACTTCCAACAGTAATCATGTCGTACAAGTTGGCGGCAAAAGTTAGCGAGAAGATTCTGTGTCTCCAGGAAATTGCAATGTTGCCGTTGATGATATGCCTGTCAGGGTTGTTCTGGTAGGTGTTGTATTCAACATGCATCTTCTCTGACGTTTTTCGAACGCTTGAAATGGGATTTTCAACTCTGATATATGCTATGTCTGTGCTGAATTGTACCACGTGTTTGCTGTTTTCGAAATTATATATATACTGTAGTTGGACGTTGGAGTAGTATTCTGGCGAAAGTGTGGAATCGCCTTTGTGCCATGTGTGATTGAAGTTGGTGTAATAGGGATTACTGAAAAGTTGCAGATTGCTTGGCATATTGAGTGACCTGTTCGCACAGGCTTTCAATTGATGATTTTTGGCTGGATTGTAGGTGACGACAATGTCGCCTAAGAAATCGTTGAAGATGTTGGTCTGCCATCTCGTGTCTTCGCCTCTCGATACAAAGGCATACAATTGGTATCGCATATTGACGATTGCAGCTACGGGTCCCCATTCATAGTAGAACTGCAGGTATGGTGCAAAACTGATTGTTCGTGTGAAGTCTTCGTATGCGTCGTGATTGGAATGGTCTTGTCCTTTCTGAAAATAGATAGTGTTGCTGGTTCCTCTGCCGATGGTGGTATTAATGTTGATGCCGGGCTTCATTCTCAGCTTGTGGTCAATCGAGTCTGGCAGCAGATGAAACTTGTAGTAGAATGCCCCATTTATGCGGTTTGGCCGAGTGATGTATTGGTTGCTGTAAGCATAGGTCTGTAAGTTTTTGTAGAGCGTTCCTTCATTCGTCACTTCGGACGTGTTGTTGTCGTAGGTGTTGCTATACGATAATGAAACCAGCATCTTTTCGCCAGGTCTGTCGGTTACATGCTCATATTTCAAGAATAGATTGATGTCTGAATGTTTCACTGGATTGATGGTACTCTGTATTCCTTTTTTATATAGACTGTCGTTGACAAGCTTAAGAATGGTTGTCTCTGATTTTTCAGTTTGGCTTTCAAAACTCTGCATGAGCCAAAATGATAATTGCTGTTTCGGATTGAAGTCATATTTTAGGAGCAGTTTAGCCACTTCACCTTTGTAATTGTTGCGCTTTTGTGTAGTGCTTGTTAGATCTGAATTTTCTATGCCGTAGTTGTAGTATTGCAGGAATAGAGAAGAAAATATGCTCAGCCCATTTTTGTGGTAGTTTATGTTGACAGAAGGCAACACAGTCAGGTTGCTCGAAATATCAAAACTGGTGTTGCCTGTCAGTCCATCATGTGCGGGCTTCATTATTATGTTGATTACGCCTGTGACTCCGCTGGAACTCTGTGCTGTTGACGGATTTGTGGTGATTTCGACATTTTTTACCTCAGATATGTGGGTGTGAAGCAGTACTGACATTCCTGCATCTCCTACTGGAACATCATCCACATGAACTTCGAACAATGAAATTAGTGCGTTTGCATCATTGCTAATCAGCTCTGGCAGAATTCTCAGCGCATCAAAGAGTGAAGTGGAAGGAGGTAGCCCTAATTCGTTTACATTGACAACCTTTTCTTCTGTGGTAAATACAATCATTGGCATTGCTTCAGTATTGTTAGATGCTTTCTGGCAGAAAGCTGTAAGACAAACAGCTGTCAATATGATTGAGACAATGGCTTTTTTCATAAATTCATAAAAACATTTACTGAAACATCTGAGGAATTCCAGTGTCAAACCTCATCCTTTCGCCTGTCATTGGGTGGATGAATGCTATGATGTTGGCATGGAGGCACAATCGGTTGATAGGATTAGAATGTGCACCATATCGCTTGTCGCCAGCCACGGGATGTCCTATAGAGGCCATCTGAACGCGAATCTGGTTTTTTCTGCCTGTCTCCAACCATACATTTAATAATGTGTAATTTCCGTTTGATTTTATTACCTTGTAGTTGGTGATGGCTTTCTTGCCTCCATTGTCAGTAGGGGAGGAGTGCATTTTGAATGACTTGGAATTCTCTGTCAGCCATGAAACTATTTGTCCCTCGGATTTTTCCATCTTACCCTCCACTACAGCTACGTATTGTCTTGTTATGACGTTTTCTTCCCACTTTTCTTGTAGTATGTGTTGGACTTCTTCGCTCTTGGCAAATATTAACAGCCCAGATGTCTCTCTGTCAAGTCGGTGCACGATGAAGATTCGTGCTGCCTTGTCGCCTGTATGTCGTCGTACATGCTCCATCAACTGCGAATAAGCAGTCTGTTCACCTTCTTTTCCTGTTGACATCGTGAGCAGTCCATTGCGTTTATCTATGACAATGATGTATTTGTCCTCGAAGATTATCCTCATTCTGGAGTTCGGATTCTGTTTTTCGACACCTTTGTCCAATATTTGCAATTCGTCTCCTTTGTTCAGATGATAGTCGAAAACGGTAGCCAACTTTCCGTTCACTAATATCTGTCTGTGACTGAGGTATGACTTAAGCGTGGTTCTGCTTGCTTCTGGTACATTTTCTATCAAATATTCGAGCAGTTGGCCATTGTGCTCTATTTTCATCCTTTTCATAATCATTCTTCCGTTTCTTCGATTAGATATACCGTTTCTTCTTCTGTCTGCATGTGATACACTTCACGCGCATATCTTTCAAGTGTCGTGTCGTTTTGATTGAGCTCATACAACCTCTCTTCGGTTGTCGCAATCTCCTTGTCGTAATGCTTTATTTGGTCATCAATGGTTTTCTGCTCTCTGTACAACAAGTATCGCTTGTATAGCGATGCTGGTGCAAAAAATGTTATAAGTACAAGAAAACCAACACATAACGTAGTGTAGCCTATTTTCCATTTATTCCATTTCATGGCAGATTGTCACTTGTTTTGTTTTGCGCTGCAAAGTTACAAAAAAAATAGTAATAAAAAGCTTTTGCCGTATGAAAAAAAGTTTGTAACTTTGCACCCAGTTTTCCTGACAAGGAAATATAGAGATTTTTTTAATTAAATACTTAAATAACATTTAGTTATGATGAACCATTATGAAGCTGCTTTCATTTTGACTCCCGTTTTGTCTGACGTCCAGATGAAGGAAGCAGTAGAAAAGTTCAAAAATTTTCTCACTGAGAACGGTGCGGAAATCGAGAACGAAGAGGAGTGGGGACTGCGTAAACTTGCGTACCCTATTCAGAAGAAGTCAACAGGCTTTTATTGCCTCTTGCAATTTGCCAGCGACCCAAGTCTTGTCGCTAAGTTCGAACTTCAGTTGCGTCGCGACGAGCGTATCATGCGTTATTTGACATTCCGTCTTGACAAGTATGCTCTACAGTACGCAGAGCGTCGTATGAACAAACAGAAAGAAACTAAATCAGAGGAGGGCAAATAATTATGGCAAATAATACAGACATCCGTTTTCTTACTCCTATCGCTGTAGATAGCCAGAAGAAGAAATATTGCCGTTTCAAGAAGAGCGGTATAAAGTATATAGATTACAAAGATCCAGAGTTCCTCAAGAAATTCTTGAACGAGCAGGGTAAGTTGCTCCCTCGTCGCATCACTGGCACATCTTTGAAATATCAGCGTAAGGTCGCTCAGGCAGTAAAGCGTGCTCGCCACTTGGCTTTGCTCCCTTACGTAACTGACTTAATGAAATAATAAGGAGGAAAGACTATGGATTTGATTCTTAAAGAAGATGTAGCTAACTTGGGCTACAAGGATGATATCGTTAGCGTTAAGCGTGGATATGGCCGTAACTATCTTATTCCAACAGGCAAGGCTGTGATTGCCACTGAGGCTGCACGGAAGATGCTTGCTGAAACTCTCAAGCAGCGTGCTCACAAACTTGCAAAAATCAAGGCTGATGCTGAAGCAATTGCAGCTAAGATTGATGGTGTTACTGTTAATATCGCTGCAAAGACAAGCTCTACAGGCACCATTTTCGGTTCTGTAAACTCAGTTGTTGTCGCAGAAGAACTTGCTAAGATGGGCTTCGAAATTGATCGTAAGACTATCGTTATCAAGGATGCAATCAAAGAGGTTGGCGATTACACTGCAGCAGTTAAGCTTCACAAGGAAGTTTCTGCTTCAATCAACCTCCACGTTGTTTCTGAGAACGAGACACCAGTTGAGGCTTAAATTTCAGTCTCTTCTAAATACGAAAAAGGCAACCTGCATTGGGTTGCCTTTTTCGTATTATTATTTGTGTTCCCTGTTCCTTCTGAAAAAGTCGTATGCACTGGGGTCATATTTCTGTTTCTTTTGACTTGGCATGTTGTTGCCCCAAATGTTGTAACCGATTGCAATGTGAAAGGTGGATACGGGAAAACTTACCTGCTTCCATTCGTTTGTCGCCCTGTCCAGAAATTGGTACTTATATAGGTCTTGCAATAGAGTATATCGCAAGTCTAATGTGATTCTCCAGAAATCAAATCCAATGCCGCAGTCTAATCCTAATCTGGCTTTGCTGATGCTTGCTGTGATGTTGCCGTCATTTGGCTGGATGGCATTGTATTTCTTGTCTGAGTTTACGTTAATAGAGAAACGAGGACCAGCCATAACTCTGAATTTGAATGTCTCAGAACATACGGCGCTATATCCTAATAACACTGGTATATCTATGGCATGGCTTTGTATGTTGCGAGACAGGGTGTCTCCACCGATTATTCGAGATGCATCATACATTGAAAAAGAATAAAGAACTTCGGGTTGACAGTAAACGTTGGTTCCTAACCTCATGTAAATTCCAGCAGAACCACCATGCCGCAGTCCAGTATGAAGGAAGTATTGGTAGTCGAGACTGTTTTTGTCCTGGGTCAGAGATACATTATACCCCAATTTGGCACCGATAGTGAACCATTGCGCTTTTCTGTATCGCAAGGAGGTCTCGGTTGTTGTCTCATTTTGAATTTTCTCGTTTTTTTGTGCTGGCTGTTTAATTGTTATGCTGTCTGTCTGTGCTGTTAAAATCCCGCATAACAGGAGCATCATAACTGCGATAAAAGTTTTTTTCATATTTGTTTTTTGTTTTTGTTTTCTGTCAGTTCATTTTGCAATTCTTCAACCTGCCTCTGCAGTTTTCTTATCTCCATCAGCAGCTCATCGTTGTTGTCGCTGACCATTGCGTCAACGAATATAGAGTTCAGCAGCGAGAGTCCTATGATACCTCCTGCAAGCAGGATGAAGCAGAAATAAAACCTCACGCAAACGCTCAATGATGTTGACAGATGGTTGGTTATCGTATCAGGTATTTCATACCATCCTTCAATGGTGAAAAGCCTGAATGTGGAATAGATTGATTTGCCAGGTGTACCGAAGAACTCTGGTGATATCTTGCCGAACAGCGAACAACTGATGAGCGCACATATCAGAATCATCACAATATAACCGAGCATTATGGCGCGTGAGTCTTTCAGTGCTTTCTTGAAGTTAATTACTATGGCTTCAAAGTTCGGGAAGAAGTGTGTGAGTCTGAAAAACCTGAATACCCTGAATATTCGTAACGTCATCATAATGCCAGCGTGTGAGAACAGTTGCGGGAAGAATAGATTCAGTAATGAAGGCAAAGAGATGATGACGAGTGTGCCATCCAGCTGGTTCCAACCATCCTTCCAATATGCAACGACACCAGTTTTTATCTGTTTACACACCATTTCTCCGATGAAGAAGAAAATCGTGGAGTACCCAATAATTTGTAAACACAAATGCTGTATGCCATATTCTTCGATGAATATTGCGGTGACATTCAATATGATAGCAATGTCTATCACCCTTTCATCGAGAAAGAACCTGCTTAGTGCTTTTCTCATAAAACAGTCGTTGAAAAATTTGCTGCAAAGTTATAAAAAAAAACTGATAAAACTGTATTCCGAATGAAAAAAAGTTTGTACCTTTGCAACCGAAATTTCAGAACATAATATTATTCAAAAAAACAAATGAAAAAGACTTTGTTTGGCGTTTTGGCTTTGGCCATCGCATTCACAGTGAGCACAATGATGTCGTGCTCAGAGAAACAGGAAGAAGTTCCTGCAATGTGTGTAGAAGAGCTTAATGCTCAAATCGAGAACCTTACAGACAGCGCTATCGTTGTCGAGGGTGTCGTTGCTCATATCTGCCAGCACTCTGGCATGAAGATGAAGATGGATGGTGCAGATTTCCATTTCGTATGGGATTCTGTATTCGATGCTTCTCTCATGGGTCAGAAAGTTCGCGTTGAGGGTATCGTTCGCGAGCAGCGTATGACTGCTGACGAAATCAATGCTATGGAAGCAGAGCTCATCGCTAAGATGCAGGAAGACTCTATCAATGGTGTTGAGCACAAATGCGCAGGCAAGTGCGAGGGTAAATGTCATGGCGAGCAGCCAGCTGAGGAGGCACAGCCAGCTGAAGGTGAACATAAATGCTGCGAAGGCGAGAAACCAGCTGAGAATGAGCATCAGTGCTGTGGTGAGCATCACGAGGAAGAGGAGATGTGTCCTATGATGCGTATCCAGAAGATGAAAGAAGAACTTGCAGCTAACGTTGAGAACGGCATGGACTACATCGTAGTTGCTCGTTACATCGAAGTTACCAAGGTTACTCCAGTAGTTGAGGAAGAGGCTAAGTAATTCTGCTTTTCCAATAATATAATAAGCCTTGGATTTTAGAAAATCCAGGGCTTATTATTTATAAGTTATGTGTGATTACTTCGCGAATCTCTTCTTGAGAATGTCGAGCATGTCAACTGTCATTGCAGCGAGGTCGTACTTAGGAGCAAATCCCCACTCTTTGCGTGCGCAAGAGTCGTCCATCCAGTTTGGCCAGCTGTCGGCGATAGACTGCTTGATAGGGTCTGGCTGATATTCCATCACGAAGTCTGGACAGTGTTTCTTGATTTCTGCATAGATTTCTTCTGGAGTGAAGTGCATTGCAGTAACGTTGAACGAGTTGCGGTGAACAAGATTCTTAGGATCAGCCTCCATCAAGTTAATGGCTGCGTTCAAGGCATCAGGCATGTACATCATGTCGAGCATTGTGTCTGGCTTCAATGGGCAGATGAATTTCTCGCCCTTTGCTGCTGCGTAGTAGATTTCCACAGCATAGTCTGTGGTGCCACCACCAGGTAATGTCACATTACTTATAAGGCCTGGGAAACGTACGGAACGAGCGTCAACGCCGAATCTCTTGAAGTAGTAGTCGGAGAGCAATTCACCTGTAACTTTTGTCACACCATAGATGGTTCCTGGACGTTGGATAGTGTCTTGAGGAGTGCCGTCGAGTGGAGTTGAAGGGCCAAAAGCACCAATTGATGATGGGGTGAAAACTGCACAGTTGAACAGACGTGCTGTTTCGAGGCAGTTGACCAGCGAACCGATACCTACGTTCCAGCCGAGCATTGGATTCAGCTCTGCTGTTGCGGAGAGAATAGCTGCAAGGTTGAATATTGAGTCGATGTTGTATTTCTTTACGGCCTCAATAATCTGAGTGATTTGAGTGGAGTCAATACGCTCGATTGGACCACTCTCATAGATTTCACCCTTCAAAGGACGGAGGTCTGAACAGATTACATTGTCGTTGCCATATTTCTCGCGGAGAAGTTTTGTGAGTTCAGAACCTATCTGACCGCCAGCACCTACTATTAATATCTTTTTCATTGCTTTATTACTTGATTACGCCGAGTTCCTTACCAATCTTGATGAATGCTGCAATAGCCTTGTCGAGGTGTGCCTGAGTGTGGGCAGCCGAGAGCTGTACGCGGATACGAGCTTCGCCTTTTGGCACAACTGGATAGAAGAAGCCTGTAACATAGATGCCCTCTTCCTGCAAGCGTGCAGCGAACTTTTGTGATAGAGGAGCGTCATAGAGCATTACAGCGCAGATAGCGGACTGTGTAGGTTTGATGTCGAAGCCTGCAACCATCATTTTGTCGCGGAAATAGTCTGTGTTTGCATGCAGACGATCTTGCAATTCGTTAGTCTCTTCCATCATCTGGAACATGCGGATTGCTGCACCGACAACCATTGGAGGAATTGAGTTTGAGAAGAGGTAAGGACGTGAGCGCTGACGCAACATGTCGATAATCTCTTTTTTGCCAGTAGTGAAGCCACCGACAGCACCACCGAATGCCTTGCCGAGAGTACCTGTGATTATTTCAATCTTGCCACGGAGGTTGTGCAACTCAGTAACGCCACGGCCAGTCTTGCCGACAACGCCTGCAGAGTGCGACTCGTCAACCATTACCATTGCGTTATACTTGTTTGCCAACTCGTAAATCTTGTCGAGTGGACATACGTTACCGTCCATAGAGAAGACGCCGTCAGTTACGATGAGGCGGAAGCGGCATTTCTGTGCAGCAATGAGCTGTTCCTCAAGTTCAGCCATATTTGCATTTGCATAGCGGAAACGCTGTGCCTTGCAGAGACGTACGCCGTCGATGATTGATGCGTGGTTCAGTGCATCAGATATGATTGCATCGTCAGCAGTGAGCAATGGCTCGAAAACGCCACCGTTGGCATCGAAGCAAGCAGCATAGAGAATTGTGTCCTCAGTGCCAAAGAAATTTGCAATGGCGCGTTCCAGGTCTTTGTGGCGATCCTGGCAACCGCAGATGAAACGGACAGAAGACATTCCGTATCCACGTTCGTCCATGGCTTTCTTTGCAGCTTCAATCAACTTTGGATTGTCAGCTAATCCAAGGTAGTTGTTTGCACAGAAATTGAGCACCGTCTTGCCTGCCACTGTGATTTCAGCACCTTGAGCTGAGCAGATTTCGCGCTCGTTTTTGTAGAGACCCTGCTCCTTTATTGAAGCGAGCTCTGCTGTCAAATGTTTTTGAAAATCGTTGTACATTGTATTTTATTTTTAATCGTTTCGTTTAATATCCATTGCCATCAAAAACCGAAACAGGGAATTTCTCAGAAGGAAATTCCCATTCAGTTTCGCCGTCAGAGTCAAATCTCGTCAAAGTTCATTTTTACATCGTACTTCCCCTCATCACTTTCTCCATTTTGCTCATAGCGGCGTAAGCGAATATCCTGAGCACCGTTAGCTTCGTTTTTGCGGTTAATGAAGTCGATGATTTCAGTGAGCGCATCTTGGAATTTCTCGAAATCCTCTTTGTAGAGGAAGATTTTGTGCTTCTCAATTGAGAATGGTGCATTCTCCTCGTCGCTCAAGAACTTCTTTTTGCTCTCAGTTACCGACAGGAAAAGGTCGTTGTTGCGGCTCTTTTTCACGTCCAAATAATAGATGCGTTTGCCTGCTTTCACCGCTTTTGAAAAGATGATGTCCTGCTCTCTCTTCTCATTTCTGAAATCTTCCATAAAAACATAAACTTTTATTTGCCTATCTTATAAGGCCTTACACAAATACTGCCGCGCTATGGGGCGGCCCCAAAAATTCGGTGTAAAGGTAGTATCTTTTTTTGATATGGCAATGATTTTTTCTGAAAAAATTTCTTGATTTTTTTCTTGCCTAAAAATAGGGGCAAATGAAAAATAATTTGTACCTTTGCACAATATTTCGTAATAGGATTTTTACTATGATAAACCGTTCTCTGTTGCGTATTAAAAGCGTGCAGATGTTATATTCGTTCTATGTGTCAAAAGTTGGTGACGCTGAACGTATCGAGGAAGAGCTCAGACTCAGCATATCAAAGTCGTCTGACCTTTATTATTGTGTGTTGCAACTGATTGTCGAAGCCCATAGAACAACTTCGAAAGCCTGGAAACATCTGGTGACAGTCGAAAAACCAGAGGAAGATCCTCTTTATCCTCTTGCAAGTTGTAGCCGTTTCCGTGAAAACAGATTTGCTGCGCAGCTTGATCTGAATGAGGAATTGCACGACTACATGAGCAGTCGTGACATGGAGTGGGTGTGGGAAATTCACCGTAATGTCGTTTTCAATGTCTTGGAAAGAATAGCTCATTCTGAGTATTTCAGGCAATATGCTGCCGAGACCAGTTCTTCGTATGATGCCGACAAACGTCTTTGGCGGGAAGTCTTGCAGAATGAGCTGATGGGAAATGAGGAATTCGAAAATGCCATAGAGGACATGAACATCTATTGGAATGACGATCTCTATAATGCCATTAGTTTCGGAGTGAAGACTATAAAGCATTTTGGACTCAAGGCTGGTTCGGAACAGCCGCTGATGCCAATCATGCGTAGTGCTGGCGAATTGGAATATTCAAAACGTCTTGTACGCTATGCAATGGTCAATTATGAGGAGATTGACAAGAAAATCGAACCTTTCTTGACTGGGTGGACTCTTGACCGTCTGCCAGTTATGGATCTTACTGTGATGCGTACTGCCATTGCTGAGATGTTGGCTTTTGACGACATCCACGTTGGCGTGACAATCAATGAGTATATAGAGATAGCAAAGGCTTATTGTGGAGACAACAGCATTGACTATATAAGTGCGGTAATCTATGGTGTGGGTGCTGAGATTGACCCGCTTTCTGTCAAACCTAAAAAATAATCTTTAATTTATGAATATGATTCTTTTACAGGCTGCCCAGGGTGGCGCAAGCAGTTGGATGAATATCGGTATGATTGTGCTGATATTTGTCATTTTTTATTTTTTCATGATTCGTCCTCAGTCTAAACGTCAGAAGGAGATCCGCAAGTTTCAGGATTCTCTCGGCAATGGCAAGAAAGTCATTACGCAAGGTGGCATCTATGGTACTATCCGCGAGGTGAAGGAGGATTATGTCGTTCTCGAAATCTCGGAGGGTGTCAAGATCCGTGTGAGCAAGGGCATGGTCTTTGCTTCTCCTGAAGATGCTTCCCAAGTCACAACTCAGCCTGACGAGAGAAAATAAATATTTTCCGTATCACTATGAGCTGGTGGCAGATGATAAAAAAGGTTGTGATTTCGCGTGAAGTCGCGACCTTTTGTGCTTTCTTTGTAGTGGCATCGCTCATGTGGCTGATGTACACCATTGGAACACAGCGCGAGATGACTATTTCTGCGCCTGTGGTCTATTATGGTATTCCTGACGATGTCAAGATGGACAAGCCTCTGCCTACTGAGGTGCAATTCACTATTGAAGAGGATGGCTCGCAATTGCTGAACTATCTTTTTGCTGAAGTCGATACTGTTGACATTGACCTTTCTCAGCAATTTTCTTCCAGGCGGAGACATGAAGAGATTAAGATTAATTTTCTGCCTCTTGTTGAAGAAATGATGAATGTGATATCAACTTCTTGCAACGTTGTGAATGTCGAACCTGCTGTATATTCATCTTCTTATTGCAAGGTTTATACACGCCGGGTCCCTGTGAGACTGAGTGCTCCAGTCAATACGGCTCTTCAATATACGTTGAAGGATTCTGTAGTCATTGAACCTTCGAATGTGCTTATCCGTGGTGCCAGCAAGGATATTGACGCTGTTTCTGCAATATATGCTGATTCTGTGAATGATGTTTTCAGAAAATCTTCGATTGTCTCTGCCAGACTCAAACGTCCTCGTGGGGTGGAACTTCTCACACAGAGTGTGAAACTGCATGTCAATGTGGAACGGCAAACCGAGAAGAAGTTTACTTTCCCCATCGAAATGCAGAATGTTCCTGACAATGTGAATATTCGCCTTTTCCCTAAGGAAGCCAGTGTGATCTTTATTGTTGGTGTCAGTCGTTTCAATAGTCTTAGCAGCGGTGACTATCGTGTAGTCTTTGACTTCAATAATGTTGATACGGTTCACCATACAGGCTCATTGCAACTCGAAAACAAAGAAGAGGAAATGAACGTCACTTACAGAATTGTACCGAGTGACGTTGAATATCTAATGGAGAAACTATGAAAAGAATAGGTATAACCGGTGGAATTGGCTCTGGCAAGAGTGCTGTTGCTGCCTGGTTGCGTGGAAATGGCTTTGCTGTCTATGACAGCGATGCCGAAGCACGTCGTCTTATGAGTGTCTCTGACGAGGTCGTCAGTTCTCTCTGTGAACGCTTTGGTGATGACGTATATAACAATGGTGTGCTGGATCGCAAGAAACTGGCAAACATCATTTTTTCCGATACTGAAGCTCGTGATTTTGTCAACTCTATTGTCCACCCAGTAGTAGTTTCTGATTTCATGAGTTGGAGTTATTCTCAGAAAGCTGAATTTGTCTTTGTGGAGAGTGCGATTCTCTATGACTGCCAGCTTAAAGATGTCGTTGATGAGGTGCTGTATGTTGATGCCTTGGAACGTATAAGGATTGATCGAACCATGCGTCGTGATGGTGCTTCACGTGAGTCTGTCGAGGCTCGTATCCGTGCTCAGCATGACTATCATGATTTGGCACGTTGGGTGGTTGATAATGACGGTACGCTGGATGAACTTTCGCGCAAGATGGAGACTATTGCTGTCAATGCTGGTTGGCTTTCGCGCGAGGAACTCGCTGTTGTCGAAAAGAAGAAACAGAGAAAGAGCAAACAAGGCATTTGGCGCAAAGCAGGCATCACGTTGCTTGCACTATGGGTCTTGAGCATTCTTTGGGTGGTAATCCTCAAGTGGGTTCCTGTTGTCTATACACCTCTTATGATTCGTCGTGCGGCCGAGGCTGTCATCGAGGGTCGTGACGTGAATTTTGAACGCGACTGGGTATCTCTTGATAATGTCTCTTCAAAGTATGTTACCGCCTGCATTGCCAGCGAGGATAACCTTTTTGCCACACATCATGGTTTCTCCGAACGTGCAATCAAGGCTGCATGGGAGCATAACAAGAAAGGCGGCAAGTTGCGTGGCGGCAGCACAATCTCCCAGCAGACGGCCAAGAATGTCTTCACTTTCGGCACGCGCACATGGGTGCGTAAGGGTATCGAGACGTACTACACTGTTCTCATTGAACTTATCTGGGGCAAGGAGCGTATAATGGAGGTCTATTGCAATATAGCGGAACTTGGCGATGGAGTATATGGCGTCGAGGCTGCCTCGCAGAAATATTTCCATCGCAGTGCAAAGAAACTTAATGCTTCACAGGCAGCCCTTATGGTGGCAGCCCTGCCGAGTCCCCGTCGCTACAGCATATCTAATCCCGGTCCCTACATGCGCAAACGCCAGGGGCAGATACAGTGGCTCATGCCTAAGATGCGGAAATTCCCGCCTAAGGAATAAACAGTTGTTTCTAAATAAAAAATGCGAGCTTTCCAGCTCGCATTTTTGTATTTGGAGGTCTTTTCGTACATCAGCAGTTGAGAGCCGTTTTTGGATAAGTGCAGGATGAAAAAACAATCAAATTTTGTTAGATTTGAGGCGATGATGAAAAAGCCTGCTGAGATAGATATCTCACCGTGACTTCACCGTGACCCCAGCGTGATTTGACCGTGCCTCCACCGTTCGGTGGACAATCGGTGGAGTATCGGTGGACAATCGGTGGAGGTGAAAAAACGGATTCTTGGAGAATTCCTCTGCTATGAACGACCATTTAAACCTCAATCTTACGCAGAATATGCCGAGGTAGAGACGCGGCATATTCTGCGTATTCTGCGTGAAAGAAAGAAAACAACGTCTGCGTGAGCCTCCAGTTGGAATTCAATAGTAATGCATGTTAAGCGGCAAGGCTGAAAACATGAGTGGTACCTTTGCATTTTTAGTGCAACGAAGCGTTAACTTCATGAACCATTCGCATATCGTCATCAAACACCTGCAATATGGTGTATCTTTTTCCGTTAGGATATGTCTGCCAACTTGTAGGAAACTGGATAGCCAATCTCGTCCAAGTTTGCGACTGCAAAGTTAATGCAAAAATCTGATACCACCAAGGAATTTGAAATCTATTTTCACACGTGTTTTGTGAATCTTTGCAGCCGATGGCATTAGTGCATACAAATCAGACGTTTAGTGACATCAATAGTTCACTGTTCATCAGCGTGCAAAGTTAGGTGATTTTGTCTGAACGGGAATAGTCTTATTTGGTCTTGTTTTATGAATTTGCAGTGATGAGGTATAACCGGTGTGTTATATAATAAAAAACACAGCAGGATGCAATGAAACATCCTGCTGTGTCTGCCGTAGTTTATAGCCCTGCGGAAGATTGCTATTGTTTCTTTTTTGACGAATTAAGTTTTCAATATCTCAATCAAGTCGAAATACATCAACCTTGTGTTCAACGTTTGATCCTCTTTCATTCCACGGAACTCTCTTTCCTGAGCATCTGAA
This sequence comes from Candidatus Aphodosoma sp., assembly GCA_045600865.1. Taxonomy (GTDB): domain Bacteria; phylum Bacteroidota; class Bacteroidia; order Bacteroidales; family Paludibacteraceae; genus Aphodosoma. The sequence continues at coordinate 3,872 of JAZRYS010000147.1, read as the reverse complement.
CTGAATAAATATCTGAATCCATTGTGCTCATAAAAACTCAGATTAGTTGGCTTGTTATAAGAGTCAACAAGTAAAAAACGACAACCAGTCTTGTTTAAAGAGTCTATCAGCCATGCCTTAATAAAGTCAAGAACTTCAGAACCAATATTCTTTCCTTGCATTTTCTTGTTGACACCAAGCCTTCCGACCATCACTGCTGGATAAGAAGCGTAATGTTTTTCTTTCGGAATACTGCTTTCAACTTTCTTTTTCCTACTTCCTGGTAATTTCTTGATACTGTCATTGGCCAACGTGAACGCACATACTACATCAGAAGGCTTTTCATCTGATATAAAGCAATAATTTTTACACAACAATTGACCTTCCTGAAGGAACGCATCTTTCAAGAAAAAATCGTCTAAATCATCATCACCACATGAGAAAACCATTCCGTCTTCAATAAGAGACGGAACGAATTTTCTAAATGTACACTTTTCCAAAATGTAAGACATAGTCAAATGAGATTCGCTTTTATTAATATCTTTCGAGCTGTCTCAATCTGATTGGAAAAATCAACTTCCCCCTTGTGTGCTTCGCTTTCGCACATTTGCTGTTCAAAACGTTCTGCCACTTCTCCTTGCAGAACGGGAACAGAAGCAATAGCCAGTGCCATATTTCTAAAAATTTATTGTTATTTTGCCGCGTTTTGCCAATTTATATCAAAGCCGAAACAAGCGTCAATAAATGTCTGATATGTCTGCCTACTTGTCGGAAACTGGATAGCCAATCTCGTCCAAGTTTGCGGCTGCAAAGTTAATGTAAAATTTTAATATCACCAAGAATTTTGAAGGTTATTTTCACACGTGTTTTGTGAATCTTTGCGGTCAAAGGCATTAACGTTTGCAAATAAGGCGTTTAGTGACATCAATAGTTCACTGTTCATCAGCGTGCAAAGTTAGGTGATTTTGTCTGAACGGGTTTATGCTATCTTATGACGAACGAAAATTGTTGAAAAACGGATTTAAAATACATTGCTAATCAGTGGGATAAAGTGGAAGCTGGAAAAATATTACAAAAAAATCTTGTGTTTGTTTGGTCGGGTCAGAAGAAAAATGTAATTTTGCGCGGGGAAATAATTTCTCCATAAATAACGCATTTGAAATTGCCAAAAATGTCGAAATAACGCATTTGGAAGTTGTTAAATAATTCATTATAAGATATATAATAAAAAACAATATGTTATGATTGATGAGAAGATGATATTGCAGGTTTTGGCAGAACAACAGGAAGAATTGCAGTCAAGAAACAGGGGAAAGCTGTGTGCACGCAAAGAGGAAGAGCAATTCGAGTGGGATAGCAATATGGCGCAGGTTGTGATAGGCGTCAGGCGAAGCGGGAAATCGACCATCTGCCATAAGGTGTTGCGGGAACTGGGCGTTAAATATGCATACGTGGATTTTGATGATGACCGTCTGGCAACCCTGCGGATTGAAGATCTCAACACTCTGCTCGGTTGTCTGTACCAGTTGTATGGAACAAGTGTCGAATACCTGCTTTTGGACGAGATACAGGATGTTGATGGGTGGTATCTGTTTGTGAACCGGCTGTTACGGCAAGGAATGCATGTGGTACTGACTGGCAGCAATGCGAAATTGCTTAGCGGTGAACTGGCTACACATCTGACAGGCCGCTACAACGAGATTCGTCTGTTCCCTTTTTCATTTTCGGAATGGTGTGAGTATAGCGGAGTGAATGTAAGTGGGTTGACCACTCGTGATGTCGCCAATCGGAAAATAGCATTGAATACGTATCTGCAAGAAGGGGGACTGCCTGAACTTAGGCACATGAAATCTGAACGTGCAAAACGAATATATGCAGAGGGACTGATTGAGACAATAATCACCAAAGATATTGCGCGAAGGTATAAAATCAAAAACGTGGATGGATTGAGAAGAATAGCCAACCATCTGATAAACAATATCTGTCAAACCATAAATTACGAACAATTGGCGACAATAGGCAGCGTGAAGAGCGAAAACACTGTTCGTAAATATGTGAATTACCTGGCGCAGGCTTTTCTGGTGCAGAAAATTCAGAAATTTTCGTATAAGAGCAGAGAGCGAATATGTAACGACAAAGCATACGTGATAGATACAGGTTTTATCTCGAATAGAGAGAATAGCCTGCTTGGTGAAAATATTGGCTGGCGATTAAAAAATGCCGTGTTTATAGAATTGAAGAGACGATATGTGTCGCAGGCAGAAGATGTCTATTATTATAAATTTGACGAGAAGAACAAAGAAGTGGATTTCGTGGTCTGCCGTCAGGGAGTTGTCCTGGAGTTGATACAGGTTTCGTATAGCGTGGCAGACAAGAAGACTTTCAAACGAGAAGTTGATGCACTCGTGCGCATATCGAATATTTTGCGGTGCGACAAACTGACACTGGTGACATTGGACGAAAGCACAGAAATAGAGCAAGACGAGAAGAAAATTCATATAGTAAATGCGATTGACTGGTTGTTAGGTGATATGGTTTTAATTTGATAAAACCATTTTTTACTCTCGGAAATGATAATACAGACAGTCAATTGTTTTCAGGGCAAGGCAATTGATAGCATTGTAGTGTTGTTTTTACGCTATGACCTCAATGAACGAGAGTCCATGCTTGTTGGCAATGGCGTATGCTGTTGATTTGTCAGGGCTGTCTGGAAAAGTGAGGTCATGCAGTTGAAGCGGCTGGTTCAGCATGAAGGCAGAAACTGTGAAACTGCATCCTAAACGCAGATGATGTGAGTTCTCGATTTCGGTGATGACGAAACGGTTGTCTCCTTGATAGCGCAGGTTGCAGTGGCGGTCGGTGTTATCGTGTCATGGATATAGGTTGTCTCTTTTACAACCAACGTGTCGTGCATGATAATGGCGGAAGATGCAGGAACTTCGGACTGTTTAGAACGTGAAAACATAATGGCATTGAGAGCAGTAATGGCCAATACGGCAATAGCGATGAGTATGAATGGCAGACGATTGCGTTGCTGAATGGCTCGGGCGAGGCATAGCGGTTGGTACAGCCAAGGTTGTTGATTGTCTGTGAATCTGCATCAGAGAAGCCGAAGTCAATCAGCTTGACATGTTCTCCGTTTGTTGTTATGAGTATGTTGGAGGGCTTGAGGTCCTTGTGAACTATCTGCATTATATGAAGATAGGCTACAGCGTCAAGCAATTCGTTTACAATGCGTTGACGGGTCTTGCGTGATGGCCGGGATTTGATGAACTCATCCAATGACATGCCATCTACATAGTCGAGAATGAGGCACTCGCCAATCTGCGGGTCTTTGCGAAGCCCTCATGTACGGACTATAAATGGGTTGTCAAGTTCCGACAGTATCTGATATTCCCTCTGAAGTAAGGCGGCACTTGTGTCAAGGTCTTTGCTGTCAGGATTTGCAGCCTTCAGAATCAGAATCTTTCCCTTGTATATGGTCTTGTAGATACAGCTGTGACTGGTTGTGGCAACGAGCTGATACTCTGCCGAATTGTCGGAGAGCAACATGTCATTGATGAAGCCTGACGAAAAAGATGATTCGTTCATAATAGTATCAATAATGGGATATAGTGTTTTTAGTTTCAGTGCGATTGAGGTATTCCATAATTAAATTTTTTGTTTTCACGCTGCAAAGATACAGCATTTTTTGCATTCCATTGCAAAAACCTCATGAAAATATAAAGTTTTTGCAGTGGAGTGCAAAAACTTTACTCAAGTTTCGCATGTATTAGCCCTGAAGGGGCGGCACATACCAGCACAGGGCGTGAGCCCTGTGTATGAGGTTGTTATCCAGTTTAAGTCCTGTAAGGACGACACATTTATTTTCACCGTATGTGTTATTTAATTCT
>JAZRYS010000146.1:0-9948 GCA_045600865.1 Candidatus Aphodosoma sp. | reverse complement strand
ACGTTCAATTAGACTTGAAAGTCTTGCTCCTGGTGTCACGTCATCTTCATCTCGTCCGTAAATTGCTTCATAGCCTTTTAATTGCCGTCCGATTCTCGATTGGATTTGGTTAACTGGCAAATCCTTGACCTCCGACAGATTAAAATGGAACACTGGATATTTCACCCATTCCTTGGTGTGTTCCGCTATGGCAAGGCCCTCGAACAGTTCCTTGCGTCCCTCGAAATACGCCTGCAGTGTCGAGGTCAGAAGTGTCTTGCCGAACCTGCGTGGACGGCTCAGGAATATCCAGTCGGACAGATTTATCATCCGCCATATGAGTTCAGTCTTGTCAACATAAAGTTGTCCCTGTTTCCTGATTTTGGCGAAATTGTCATTCCCCACAGGGTATTTCCTTGTCCAGATTTCTTCCATAACCCTAAAAATCTTACATTTTTTCTCTTTCGTGTTTTCTGCCTCACCCCTGCCCTTTTGCGCCCTGTGGCTCCGCCCGACAGTGCGACTTTTTGGCAGGGGCAGGCAGAAAACACCTAGCATATTTCCTTCTCTCTTGTTCCCTTCACTTGCTTATAGGTAGTAACCTAAAAAAGCAAGACAAGCCGAAGCCCGAGATAGTCGCGGCGGTCGCCAGGACTACCGTAGCCGCGATCAGTAGAACGGCAGCCACTGGCATTGAAGTACCAACTGCCACCGCGAGGCACACGGCCCGACCCAGTAGAAGGTCCAGTAGGGTCTGTCTGCGATGAAGATGAGTATGAGCCATACCAATCCGCACACCACTCCCATACATTGCCACTCATATCATATAGTCCCAATTCGTTCGCCTGCTTCGTACTTACTGGGTGTGTCTTGCTTGAACTATTGTCCCAGTACCACGCCACATCGTCTATGTTGTTGCTGCCTGAGTACTCATACCCTCGGCTCTTTTTACCACCACGTGCCGCATACTCCCACTGCGCCTCGGTAGGCAACGCAAACCTCTTACCCGTAAGTTGATTCAACTTACTTATGAACTCCTGACAGTCATCCCAACTAACCATCTCCACCGGCAGATTGTCACCATTAAAATACGAAGGATTGCTGCCCAGCACTGCCCTCCATAACGCCTGCGTAACCTCCGTCTCGCCAATGTAATAGCCACTTAATGTTACACTGTGTACTGGAGTTGCAACTCCCTCTTGTCCCATCTGGAACGTTCCTCCCTCCACTTTCACCATCCTGAACGTGACACCATTTACGTCGATTACTTCGTACTCAGGATTGTCCGAATGGGTTGTATCAACATCTCCAGATTGACCATTTTTCTCGTTCAACGACATGTTGACATTCTTGTCATACTGATTGACCAGCAAACCGTCCTTGCATGATGCCATCAGCACCATCAGCATCAATATATAAGCTGTCTTTTTCATACCTTTCAAAATCTAATTCCTATCCTTATGTGTCTTCCATTCACCGCCCTACCAAGGTCTTCTTTTCTACCATCCGTTCCCAGCTGAATGGGCGGGAATGAGAGAACAGGGGTAGATGCTGCGAGTTTATAACTTTAGACATCACACAGGTGCTACGCCATTAGGGACAATCTTTCTCGGTGCACGTTTCTGTGTGTTGTAAGATGTCTGCACTGTCCTTACAAGACGGACTGCACTTCCGTATGCATTATAGACATTGGTGCCTGTATATATGGCATCGCTATATACATAACTTTCACTAAATACAAAGCGAGCAGGCTGAGCACAATATTCATTACCTTCGGCTGATATGCCACCACGATCCCAAGTTGAAGTAAAATATGACCCATTACCTATTTCCAATCCGTAAACAGTCGTCTCTATACGATGTCCTGTTGCTGGCAGAAATACCGCACCTGCATTTTCCATTTTCTTCCATTGAGAGACGGAATACGTATTTGTGGTGAAATACGAAGCATTGGGAGAGAATGAACACCCTGAAGGAATTGTCCATTTGTCTGGCAGCAGGATCATTCCCTTCACGCCATTAACAGTTGCACGAGACCTCTTGCTGTAAGCATTCGGACGTCCTTCGTATATATATACCCAGTCTTCGCTTTCCAAAGTGCGCCATTTGTAGTTTCCGCCATTGCTGATGCTGCAATATACGCCCCAGTCATTTTTTGTATTGGCAATATTTCCAGTGGCATAATATGACGCTGTCAAAGCGTATGAATATGGCTTGTAGTTATATCCACTGGTGCCGAAGCCAAAGAGGTCTATGTAACCGCTGTAGGAAGAACTGATATTCTGGTTGCTTTCTCCTATGATGTCATACTGATTGGTGGCAAAACGCCATGTCCCCGTACTTGCCCTGTACTGCAGGTTGCCCTGAGCAAATACCACACATTCTCCATCCTCTAGTGAAAATGAATTGCTTGGGACATTGTAAACCGGCATCGTGTAAACCTTACTCCTGATCGGCTCGCTGAACGGTGCCTGCAGTTCGATAAAGTACCAGTATTTTTTTTCCAACGGACGCTGCTGGGCACTTAACGTAAAAATCTGAGACCCTCCTTTGAAAGGATAATTTGATATGCTCAGCGTTTCGTTGACGCTCATGTCTGATTTTGATGAATATATCAGCAATGCCTGGCCGCTTGGTGCATTCTTCTCATTATATTGCCAGAACGTTGAGCTAAAGGAAACTTTGGTCTCCAAGTCGTAGTAGTCAATCTCCGCCTTCGATTCTATGTAGCATGTATAAGAATTCAACGACTGTTTCCTGCAGGAAAACATGGACATAATTATCATTGCAATGGCGCAAAATATAGTAAAGCGTTTCATAATATTCCTCCTTTATTTAGCATTACGATTAGAATAACCTTTTTTCATTGGGAATGTATATCCGATACCGAATGTAGGATAGACTTCCATTCTTTCCGCAAACACCAATCCACAGCCTGCCGACAGGGTGAAACCATAAATGTCTCCCATCAGTCCGAACTCAGCAGTTACAAGGTTGCGGTCACCTGTCGTATAGAGCCATTTGCGGCCGGTAGTCTCGCACGATGTCTTCCTGTAACCATATCCTACGCCGGCATAGCCATAAAGAGGGATATACATGCGCCAAAGCAAGCCGCCAGAGAGTGTGAACTGGTTGAAATTGGAACGGCCTGTCATCACAGGTGTCCCACGACCCACATACGGGTCATACACACTGCCTCCACTGCCCATAGTATATTCAACAACAGGAAACTGAAAGTTGGAAGATACGTACTTGGCACCCACGAACCATCCGACATAATGACACATGCCATATCGGATGCCTAAACTGTGACCGCCTGTACTCGTGGCATTGAATCCGTACTCGGCAAGAATGATATGGTTCCATACCTGCTTGCGCCAGTCCCATTTGCCAATCTCATTGCCCAACACTACAGTCATGCCATCTGTGGCCACTTTTGTCTGAGACTTTGTTCCCAACATCGAGAATGTCAGTTTCGAGCCTTCGGGTACTGTTATCTCAAAACGGCCTTCAAGGTCGGTTGTGACAGCCACGTCGCCTGATTCCGACTTGACCTGCACGCCCATAAGTGGCTGACTATCCTTGTCAACCACCGTGCCTGTTATCTTTTTGCTCTGGGCAAACAGGCTAATGTTGCAAAGCATTGCAACCGTGAGTAATAAAAGTATTCGTTTCATTTATATAAAATGTCTATTTATTCATATTCCATCTACGCCAGTCGCTTGCCTCGGACGAAGCATTGACAGTAGGAGTCTGGCTCTTGTGATTTATCACGACGGACTGCTGACGCACCTGCGTCATGACATAGTCAGCCAACGCGCCAAGGGTGGTCTTGCCTTTAGTTTCCTGCAGGTGCTTCATGACGAAGTAAGAGAACATGCCATGCTGCTTTTCCTCGTATGGGTAGGCAGTCTCTTCGCCAGTGGCTGCCGAAAGAGTCACCATCTTGCCCTGCGGTTCGTCTGGCTTTACCTTCAGTGCGACACCACGGGCTGAGGCAATCATTCCGTCGCCTCGCTGCGAGCCAGAGAAGCAGGCATCCATCATCACGAGAACTGATTTTGCGCCCAACTGCCCGAGTTCGGTGTATAAGCGACCGATTGAGTAGCAGGCATCAGTCTGCGTGCCGTCAGCATCGACTGGCAGCAGGAAGGCAGACTTGCTCTTCTCGTCTGGAATGCCATGACCGGCATAATAGAAGATTATGTCAATGTCACTATTATAAGCCTCTGCAATTTTCTTGATATTGTTCACACAACTGAGAATCGTGCCGAAGGTTGCATCTTCATAAAGGCTGATATTGCCATCAGGAATGCCAAGAGTCTTGTGGAAATAATCCTTCATTGAGCGGGCATCGTTCAATGCAAACGGCACACTGGTAACAGCCTGGTAATTCTCGTTGCCGATGATGAAGGCAAATGTCTTGCTGCGGACATTCTTTGTCTCAGGGATGCCAACGTCAATGTCCGATTCGCCGACAGTGACTTTCTGTTTCTGCACGCTCACCTTCTGACGTCCGCCTCCGTTAGAGGCACTGCCAAGTCTGGCATAGTCAATCTCGTTGAATTGAAGTTGAATCTCTGCCTGTGTATATTTGGCTTCATCCTGATCTGAATAATGATAAATCCTGCCCTGCGGTGTCACGAAATCCATAGAGCGAATAACTAATTCATCACCAGCAATATCCAGCACAGAATTCTCTATACGTACAGACATCCAATCACTTGCAAACTGACGTGCCTGATTGTCTTCTCTTGCAACAGGCAGAATTATATCTCCATATTTGCTGTTGATAAGAAACACTTTGTTTTCAGCATCGTATGGCTGAAGCGAGAAGTCGGAACGACGAATCTGCTTTTGATATTTGGCAAGATAATCATGCTTTGCTTCATTCATCAACTCTCTTACCTTCTCGTTATGAGTATCTTCATTAACACGCTGCGTATATTCTTCAATTGTTTCAAACGGGTCTTTCTGCTGCCATTGATTGATTTCCTTCTCCACATAATTTTTCGCAAATAATGAAAACTCGATACCCGTCTTTGACCTTTTCTTCGATTCAGGCATTGGTTGAGACACAGATGCATCAGGCGAAACAGCGACAGGATTATTGTCAGCTATAGCTGTCTTTGCGGACAAAGGACGCTGTAGGTCAGACGACATCAACGTAATGTCAGTACCCACCTGTCCGCTGTTAACCGTCGGTGCACCCATAGCCAGAAGTCTGCTATTTGTTGCATTCAGCTCATCATATTGGTCTGTATAAAGATATGCCAATGCCAATGAAGTAATATATGGCACTGCTGTTGGATCATTTGCCACCACCTGTTTGAGGATTGGAATAGCGCGCTGGAAATATTCAGCACTGCGCTCTTGCGAAATGGCATTATATGATACTGCACAATTGAACAGGTTTAGGGCATAATGCTTATATATGTTCAGTGTTTTCATCTGTCCAGCCAGAACTGCATAGAGGTTTGCCGCCTGCTCGTATTGTCTCAGCCCTTCAAGGCACTGACCTCTGAGTGCAATTAGACTGTTGTCGCCAGGACGGGCTTGAATAGCAATGTTAACATACTGAAGCGCATCTTCATACCATCCTTTTTCCATGCACGTATTAACTGCAGTCCTCATAAAATTCAATTCTGTAGGATATTCCACCAATGCTTTATTCAGAGTAGCCAATTGCTTTTCATTTTGGCCAAGCAGAGCCTGAGTCCTAGCCAGAAAGTCGAAAACGCTCTTCCTGTATGTCTGTTCGCCACATTCTATGTAGAGTTCCATATAACGTGCTGCGAGAATATACTCCTTCATATTATAGCTATTATAAGCTATAAAATAGACCATTTTGGGATAAGAAGTAGTCTTTTCGAGATGCATTTCACGAAATTGAGGCATCATTGCCATATCCACGTACGCTCGGGCGAAAGTAATGGCATTACTGATATTGCCTGTCTGCGAATATTTAGCCGCAAGACTGTACAACATTGGATGAAGTTGCAACATCCGCTGGACTGCCTGCTGATATTCCACAGAATATGGTTCTGCAGAGTGCAGAATATCGTTCTGCTGCTGAAATTCCGAATAAATGGCTGCAGCATTATCAATAGTAGTCTGTGCACCTACTGAAAGCGACAGCAGAAACGCACACAATATAAGACAAAACCTTTTCATATTATTTTCTGAAAGCATCAAGGAATATAAACGTAATGCCAATACGACGGAACTCTGCCCCGTACTCGTTGCTTACATTGATGACATAGTCATACTCAGTCTGCATCGATTGAAGTTCGGTAATATTCTTGAGAACAAAATCTTTTACACTGAGAGCACGGGCAAATGCCAACTGCTCGTTTGAAGTGATGCCAGACTGCACTGTCAACGTCACGGTAGATAACTCGCCATTTTTAGTAATTGTCTCATCTTCATGATCTCCATATTCCCCGCTGTATGGAATCTTGCGGCTGATTGGCAAAGCGTCGGCAGCACCTGTCACGATAATTTGAACTCTCTTACCTGTCTGGATGTATTGCCTGAACTCTTTTTCGAACGCATTCTTTACAATCTTCAGCATAGCCTCGGCAGATGCCGATTCGTATGAATTATACTTGCCTGGGTGAAAATCTTCCTGGACAGAGAAAGCAGAATCAACGACATAGTTGAAGTCAATGTTGTAATTCATTATCTTGTTGCCGTCAGCATCGGTAGAAGCCACAACCTTTGTCTTGACACCGATATGAGTATGTTCAGAAATCAGGTTCTTTTCCTGAGCCTCCTCGACAACCTCCTGCCGGATTTCCTGCAAAGTCACCTCTTCCATGGACGACTGCTGAATCAGGTCAAGAGGAACGAAATTGTCGTCAGAAGACAGATATTCGAGAGACTGTTTTGCCCTATTGTCGAACACATATTTCTTACCTGTCTCGGTGTTTGTAACCTCGGTATAGAGCAACTCAAACTGGTCGTTTTTGCCAACTCCATAGACAGACTTGTCGAACGAAAGTTTCTCCGGATTGCTGAATTCAGCTACATCTTCCTGTGGCACTTCAAGATAGATACTTGGCATATTGTCGAAATTCACCTCAAGCATTTTCTGTTCCTGATTGTAACTACCGAATGACACATCAGCACTGCTAATCCTGTTACCCGCCATTTCTGTAGCTACTTCGTTTTCGAAAAAAGCATACTGGGCAGCCCTCGTGTCATCGTTGACACGCAACCTATAGTCCTCAAGCGACTCGCCAGGCATCATCTTCATCCAATTGTCCATCAGGGTTTCGACCTCGTCTGCCACCAAATGTTCATAGTCGGGAACAAGATTGCCAAGGTCATGGAACACAAGTTGTCTTGTATTGTTATAGACAAGAATGACTGGCTTGCTTTTGTCAACCAATGAGCAATAACCCAGCTGGGTGATTCCTGGATGAGACGAAGTAATCTCCTCTCGGTCGGTAGGATTCTTCATGTTGATGACCTTTATCTTGTCGGATGCGGTAATAACCGCAATATATTTTCCTTCTGGGTGGAACGAGCAGCAACGGGCATCGCCCATGCCATCGTACGATTCTGTCAGATTGAAATTCTTGGTATCGTAGAAGTAGAGTTTGCCTGTCTCGACAAGCACTGCCACTTTGTTATTGTCTGGCGAGAATGCCACCCAATTGATGTTTGCGCCAATCTCAAGCACCTTGCGCACACGTCCTGTCTCTGCATTGTGGATATAGAGCATGTCACCATCTATGGCAGCAATGAAATAGCCATTATTGCTCAATGCAATATTGTTGGCAACTGTTGTTGTACGAATCTTGCGTATCTGCTCTTTTGTCGAGAGATTATATACCTGCACATCGTAATCGTCTGTGGCAATCATGAAATACTTGGCATTCGCACTGTATGCAATTGCAGTAGGAGTTGATTCCAACTTGAAAGTGTATAACTCCCTTCCGTTGGTATAGGAATACAATTTGACACTGCGTCCATTCTTGTTAGCATGAAGAACTGCAAACGAGAGAGAATTAGGAGAAACCTTCAGGCTGATAACCTTGCCTGGTCGGCAAAATTCAAACGAACGAAGGTTATAGACAGAATTGCCATTGTAGTAACAGATGGCAAAATTGACGTTATCCCAACCTTGTGGGGTGTTGGCTAAAGGATTGACACGATCTTCTGCCATCAGCGAACAAGCAAACAGAAGTGCCATCAAGGATAAAAAACATGATCTCATATACGTATTGTTTTATATTAATTTATACAAATAAAAAACGCAGCCCACCATTATCATTCTCTCTGTTGAGGTTCTGGCAAACTCATGTACCAAGAATGACAACGTAGCCCGCACCGATATGTATTACCGCATTCATAAGAATGCAAGTAAATACATACACCGCAAGCATCCATTAACAATCTTGTTTCAAGGCACATGTACAATTCACCAGATTTTCGATGACCGAATTTTACAGTTTTGCAATCTCTTCAGACGACAAGCCTGTGCATTGGGTAATCAGTGTGACTTCAAGACCTTGTGATTTCATCATCTTCGCAACCTGCACTATTCCTTCTGCACGCCCTTCCGCACGCCCTTCCGCACGCCCTTCTGCACGACCTTGTGCACGCCCTTGTGCACGCCCATCAGTTAACCCTTTGGCAAGACCAACATCGTAACCTTTCTTCTCACCCTGCTCTACGGCATAGTCCATTACATTATAATAGTCATTGTAATATCTCCACTGCTCTTCGTAGAGTTCTCGTTCCTCTTTAGTCAGGTTGGCTCGTGCGGCAGTCTCTTCAAGCCGAGCAAATATCGCATTGCGATCTTCTGTAAAAGGCATTGTCTCCATTGTTTCCATGTGTTTTAGAATATATATCCATTTATCATACTCGCTTTTGCATTCATCCTCAGTCTTGTTAAACCTCGGCAACTCAATATAATACTGCATGAACTTTGGGTTGAAAATAGCCCCGCTCTTTGTGTCTGCAAGAGCAACTTCTGTCAAACTGTCTCTAAGGTCTTTGCCTACGGCATCTTCCAACTTGAAGTTCAGAAAAAATACTCCATAGACAGCATTGAGTTCATAGTTCCATCGGCTCTGGTCGCCCTGGTCCGTTACAGCACGTGACATATAGTAAAGAGCACGGTCTTTGAAAAACTTCTGCGAACGGTTCTGCATCTCTACGATGATGCGCTCACCTTTGTCAGTGGTGCAGAATACGTCATATATGATAGCACGCATATCTTTGTCATCATGTTGTCGTTCAACATTCTTGAAATCGATGTCAACAATAACATGCTTACCAGCAAACAAGGCATTCAGAAAACCTAAAAGTATATCCTTCACTGAATCTCTGCCAAAGATATGCTTGAAACTCCAGTCAAGGAACGGGTTAATGTATTTAGACATAAGAAAAATGATTTTGACGCTGCAAAGGTATGAATTATTTTTGACTTGGACAAATATTTATTGAATTATTTTTGAAGATTTATTTTTTGCAAGCAATAATGCTTGCAGTATGTACTACAATTACTCGACCATTACTCGACTATTACTCGACCATCGTACAAGAATTCGTGGAGATTCTTGTACGATGGTCGAGTAATAGTAATGTTCTCCTCGAAGGTTCGGTGAAGAATGGTTTTTTCTGCATACTTGATGTCGCATGGGCATTGACAGACAGTATCAAACCAGAACCCGAGGAAGAGCATTAAGTAAACAGCATTGTCGCGATGACACAGACATACCAAAAAGGCACCCTCAAAAGTCCCAGAAAAAATGGGACCATGATGGGAGGTAGATGGGACAAAGATGGGTCAGGGAATTACGCAATGACATCAGTGTAGTTTCCTGATTTAGGTTGACTATTCAGCTCTTATTACTGATACTGGTTGACAAAAATTAATATAATTCCTATTTAAGGTTGACGATATGTTGGATTTTTTGCCTTGGCGGGGGCTCGAGCCCCCGCCAAGGCAAA
>JAZRYS010000145.1:0-1939 GCA_045600865.1 Candidatus Aphodosoma sp. | reverse complement strand
GTTACTTCTTCGAATAATAGTGACGTCCGCAACTACACAAGCATAAGAATTGCATTACAGAACATTGTAAACATACTTTCAGCATGACAACAGAACTATTCACAAAAGGCTATGACAGCCAGAATGAGGACTACTGCAAGGTAGTAGAACTCGAAGGACGAACTCTTGTCATCATGGCTGATGGTATGGGAGGACTATCGCTCGGAGCAGAAGCTGCCGAATGTGTTTGTGAGGCTATTGCCGAATATGTGTCTAAGCACCTTGATGCAGAAAACCTATGGCAGGAAACGTTCAAGTATGCAGACAATAAACTCCGTGAACTGAGCCTTGCCTTCCATAGCAATATGGGAGCCGCCATTACAGCATTGATATTATCCGATTGGTCGTTCGAAGTCGCATGGCAAGGAAATGTTCGACTATATGTTCTCCGAAATAACATATTACAGCAGATTACTACCGACCATGTGATGGATGATGGGTATGGTCACAAACTGCTGACTCGCTGTTTGAAGGGTAGCGGATTGCGAGGAGAGGTGCCAAGCCTTATTCTTCCCCTCCGTTCTGGAGATACCCTTTATATGTGTACCGATGGCTTCTACAATGTCCAGGAAGCTGAAATTGCCAAAGGAAAAGTTCCATCATTGGCAGAAGAATGTATCTTCACAGATGACGCTTCATGTCTGACAATAAAAATCTGATTTTCCATGAGCAAGAATGAGAATCAGGAAAAGTTTGAGGCATTCAAGGCAGAAGTCCTTAAATGGCGTAACGAGCATCTTCTGGAATGCAAGATGTTCGAGAAAAGCATGTACGAAAATGACGGTGCGCCATTGGTCAACGTATATCAGGACGTTCTGATGTTACTTCCTTCTATGGTCAAGAAATGGAAAACTCTTTCATTACAACCTTCGACATACGACCTGAATCATCTTGATGAAGTTGTGGAAGGCTCATCGCTGGCAAACAAGCTCATCAACGATTTCAAACAGGATGCCTCCCCAAAGGCAGGTATCTTGCTCAGCTGGATATTCTATGGAGACTTCTTTGAGGCTGTTGTCCCTCACAACGAAAAGTTTGCCAGTGACAAGAAGAACCTTAGTTTCATCAATCGCAAGATCTGTGCTTTCGTTGCCAAAGGTGCCGTAAAGACCAGTATCAAGGCTGGCTACAGAACCAAAGAGCAATGGGATGACTTTTACCATACGAGCAAGATGCTCGAAGATGGTGACGTTCTCGGTTGGATAAAGGCTGACCTGGACAGGGACATCGAGGCAGAGAATAAGGCTCACGAACAGACACTTCTCCAAGAAGAGCGTATCAGAGCGCAGGAAGCTGAACTCAAAGCACAAGAGGCTAACCGCAATGCGTTGGAGGCTGAACGAAGATCTATGGAAGCTGAAAAGGAAAAGGCCGTTGCAGAGGCGATTTTCAAGATCAGGGAAGAAATGCTTGCCCAGTCTCTTGCAGAGAAAGAAGCAAGGGCAGAGAAAGCAGAGCAACTCGCCATGCATGAAAATGAACTTCGTCGGAAAGCTGAAGAGGATGCAGAGAAGCAACGACTCGAACGAGGACAGGCAGAGTCTACAATCAAAGAGCTAACTGAACCGCCAGCACCCGATGTTGCTCCTTCTGATCTGGAGCCAAAAGAAGAGGATGACACGGTAACCTATCTGCCATTCTCGAATCTCCTCAGATGCCCATTGGAGAAAAAGGAAGCTTTGATCAATGTGATAGGCGAGCATATTCAGGAAAACCATTCAGGCTGGGATTTAGCCTACCTCAACAAGGCACTGGTGATTCGCAAACACCTTGACAAGGAGGATGCTGGCAATGCGACCTTGTATCGAAATGCGTTGCTACTGCAATATCCCAAACTGGAGCCTATCATTCCATCTCTTAGGACATTCCAGACTTACATGTCAAAACTCAGAACCACCAC
>JAZRYS010000144.1:0-5413 GCA_045600865.1 Candidatus Aphodosoma sp. | reverse complement strand
ACATTTAGATGGCACGTACGTTGAAAATAAATGTGTCGTCCTTACAGGACTTAACCGAGATAACAACCTCATACACAGGGCTCACGCCCTGCGCTGGTATGTGCCGCCCTTTCAGGGCTAATACTTGCGAAACTTGAGTTAGAAATTATATTCTGCAAAGGTACAACATATTTTTGACATGACAAAAAGAGATGAAGGAAAATTTTTTCCTCCATCTCTTTATACCTGGGGCGACGTGCTCTGCACTCTGCCTCCCCCAGGCTAATATGTTAAGGGCTTTTGGCCCATCACCCTTACCGGTTAATCTTCAAAATACCACCCTTGCCGTCGGTGACGACGTAGATGCCGTTTGGACAGGTGGACATGTCGATATCGCCGTTGCCCGATGTAACCATCCTTCCGGAAGCGTCGAAAATCTTGAGTTCAAGGCCATTTTCGTTATATACCATGTTGTCGAAATAGATGACATTCCTGTCTGCAAGGCTGTAGTCTAACCGAGTAGGCTCCTCCGGCAGAGGCTTGATGTTGAAGTTCTCCCAATATTCCGCTGCCTCGTAAAGAGCGACGCTGTTCTCAGGAACATACACCGTTGCATCATATTCGGTAAAGGTGGTTGACGTTGCTGTTGGTGGGGTAGTAGCATAACAGGTGATGTCAGCCAGTGCTGAACAATAGCTAAAAGCAGAGTCACCGATTTCAGTTACGCCTTCTGGAATTGTAACTGAAGTCAGACTTTCGCATTTATTAAAAGAACAGTATTTGATTTTAGTCATGCCGTCAGGGATTGTCACAGAAATCAATTTAGTGCAAAGTTCAAAAGCCGCCGAATCAATATCAGTCACGCTGTTAGGTATGGTCACAGATGTCAAGCCGCTGCATTTATAAAAAGCAGATCTTCCGATATACGTTACGCCGTCAGGTATGGTCACTGATGTCAAGCTGGTGCATTCATAAAATGCACCTTGGCCAATAAAAGTCACGCTGTTTCCTATTGTCACAGACTGCAGATTTGTGCATCCGAAAAATGCGCCGTAGTCAATAACCGTCACGTTGTTAGGTATTGTCACTGATGTCAAGCCACTGCAAAACTGAAAAACTGCTGTGTCTAATAAAGTCACGCCGTCAGGTATGGTCACTGATGTCAGGCTTCTGCACTGATCAAAGGCAAGCATGCCAAGATGAGTCACGCCGTCAGGTATTGTCACAGAAGGTAGCTTGCGGCATTTACTAAATGCACCATAATTAATAGCCGTAACGCTGTTAGGTATGGTTACTGATGTTAAGTTGGTGCAACCATCAAAGAGCTGATCAGCAATTACAGTCACGCCGTCAGGAATGGTCACTGATGTCAGGCTACTGCATTCCATAAAAGCACCTACTCCGAAAGACGTCACGCTGGCAGGTATATTTATTGATGTCAGGCTGCTGCAGGCGCCAAAAGCAAGAAACCCGATATACGTCATGCTATCAGGTAAAGTTACTGATGTCAAGCT
Organism: Candidatus Aphodosoma sp.; assembly: GCA_045600865.1. Taxonomy (GTDB): domain Bacteria; phylum Bacteroidota; class Bacteroidia; order Bacteroidales; family Paludibacteraceae; genus Aphodosoma. The sequence continues at coordinate 3,920 of JAZRYS010000144.1, read as the reverse complement.
GCTGCAAAAAACAAAAGAAGCATCTTCAATTTTAGTCACGCTGTCAGGTATGGTCACTGATGTCAGGCTGGTGCAATAGGCAAAAGCTTGTTGTCCGATAGACGTCACGCTGTTAGGTATAGTTACTGATGCCAAATCGTAGCAATTAAGAAAAGTAACATTTTCAATTTTAGTCACGCCGTCAGGTATGGTTATTGATGTCAGTTTTTTGCAACCATCAAAAGCACCTTCCCCAATCACAGTCACGCCGTCAGGTATGGTTATTGATGTCAGTTTGTTGCAATTATAAAAAGCATATTTTCCAATATACGTCGCGCTGTCAGGCATGGTCACTGAGGTCAAGCCAGTGCAACCACGAAAAGCATAATCACCGATAGTCTTCACGCCTTCAGGCATTGTCGCTGACGTCAGGCTGGTGCAATCATAAAACGCATTTATGCCGATATATGTCACGTTGTCAGGTATGGTTACTGAAGTTAAGCTGCTGCAACCATGAAAAGTATAATCATTAATAGACGTCACGCCGTCTGGTATGTTCACTGATGTCAGGCTGCTGCATTTATAAAATGCATCTCTTCCGATATAAGTCACGCCTTCAGGTATGTTCACTGAGGTCAGGCTGCTGCAACCATAAAAAGCATACTCCCCGATAGATGTCACGCCATCAGGTATGGTTATTGATGGCAGGCTGCTGCATTTATAAAAAACAGATCTCCTAATTTCAGTCATGCCGTTAGGTATGTTCACTGAGGTCAAGCCGCTGCAACCATAGAAACCGCATGTGTCAATAACCGTCACGCTGTTAGGCAAGTTCATTGACGTCAAGCCAGTGCAATTATAAAAGCACCTGATACCTATGGAGGTCACGCCGTTAGGTATGGTCACAGATGCCAAGTTGCTTAATTTGAAGAAGGCGGAATCACCGATTGCGGTCACGCTGTATGTGACATCGCTGTTGGTCACAGACGAAGGAATGACAACCGTGTCGGGGTAGGCTTCGCCGTATGTCACCATAACCTCGTTGTTATTGGTAATGTTGTAATAAATGCCATCGACCTCAAAATCGTAGGCAGACGCCGACAGCCATGCTGCCATGCAGAGAAAAATTGATAGAATTTTTTTCATATAGACGTTGTTTTTTACCGGTTAATCTTCAAAATGCCGCCCTTGCCGTCGGTGACGACGTAGATGCCGTTTGGATAGCCTGTCATGTCGATATCGCCGTTGCCCGATGTAACCATCCTTCCGGAAGCGTCGAATATCTTGAGTTCAAGGCCATTTTCGTTATATACCATGTTGTCGAAATAGATGACATCCCTGTCTGCAAGACTGTAGTCTAACCGAGTAGGCTTCTCCGACAGAGGCTTGATGTCGAAGTTCTCCCAATATTCCGCTGCCTCGTAAAGGGCGACGCTGTTCTCCAAGACATACAGTATTGCATCATATTTTTCGAATGTGTTCGGCTGCAGGGTTGGCGGAGTGGTGGCACTGCAGGTGATGTCTGCCAGTTTCGGACAATCGAAAAAAGCAGAGTCGCCAATCATAGTCACACCTTCCCCGATCTCCACTGACGTCAGGTTCAGACATTCGTTAAAAGCATACGGTCCGACAGAAGCCACGCCGTCAGATATAACCACCGATTTCATGCTTCTGCAACTCTGGAAAGCAGAGGCACCTATTCCAGTCACGTCGCCAGGTATGGTGACTGATGTCAGGCTGGTGCAGCTGTCAAAAGCGAAATCGCCGATTTCAGTCAAGGCATCAGGCAAATCCACCGACGTCAGCTTGCAGCAAGCGTGAAATGCGCCATAGCCAATAAACGTCACTTTGTCAGGTATGTTCACTGATGACAGGCTGTGGCAGAAAGAGAAAGTATAATCCTTAATGGCAGTAATGTTGTCAGGAATGTTCACCGATGTCAGTCTGCTGCAATTATAGAAAACCGCTTCACCGATTTCAGTCACGCCTTCAGGTACTGTTATTGAAGTCACTTTGCTGCAACCATAGAAAACGCCATCCTCAATCTCAGTCATGCCGTCAGGTATATTCACCGACATCAGGCTGCTGCAATTATAAAATGCGCATTTCCCGATGGACGTCACGCTGTCAGGTATGTTCACTGATGTCAGGCTGCTGCAACCATAAAACGCAAACTGTCCTATAGACGTCACGCCGTCAGGTAATGTCACTGATGACAGGCTGCTGCAACCATAAAAGGTATATTCCGGAATAGACTTCACACTGTCCGGCAAATTCACTGACGTCAGGCTGCTGCATTTATAAAAAGCATAATTCCCTATAGCCGTCACGCCGTCAGGTAAGGTCACTGATGGCAGCTTAGTGCAACCATAAAAGGCATAACCAGGAACAGACTTCAAACTGTCAGGCAAGTCCACCGACGTCAGGCTGCTGCATTTATAGAACGTATTTCCGCCCATGGTCTTCAAGTTGTCGGATAAGGTCGCAGAAACCAAGCCGCTGCACCCATAGAAAGCGCTTATCCTGATAGTTGTCACGCTGTTAGGGATTTCTAAAGTCTTCAAGCCGGTGCAACCCTTGAAACATCTGACGCCGATATACGTTATGCCGTCAGGAATTGTCACCGCTTTCAGGTTCTTCAAATTGATGAAAGCGGAATCGCCGAGGGCAGTCACGCTGTAAGTCACGTCGCTGTTGGTTACCGACGAAGGGATGACAACCGTGTCGGGGTAGGCTTCGCCGTATGTTACCTCCACCTCGTTGTTACTGGTGATGTTGTAATAGATGCCATCGACCTCAAAGTCGTAGGCTGATGCCGACAGCCATGCCGTCAGGCACAGAAAGACTGAAAGGATTTTCTTCATGACAAATATTTATTGCATCGACTATATACTTTTTTTAAAACCAATCAACTTCTCACCATTCGCGTAAATCTCATAAATATTGCCGCATGTCAAACCGGTAAATGTTGAATAGTTTTTTGTCTTTCCATCTGGGCATGTAACTGCCTGGGTCTGATTATAATCATCATTAATTCCTGTCACAGTAATGTCAAAAGATTGTATAATGGCGGAAGTGACTATCGTAACTTCACCATGAGTATCATCTATTAATCTTACAAAAGTAACATCTTCAATAACTATTATAGGCTCAAATGGCTCAACTACTATTAAGTCTTCAATAGATGGCTCTATATACACCAAGTAATTATCAGGCGCACCGGTGGTCATGAATTCCACCACTTTTTGTTCCACCTCGTTGTCGTTAGCGTCCAGAGCAGTGACAACAATGCTGTATTTCTGCCCAGGGGCAAGGTGGCTGATGGTAAACGACAAGGTGTTCTCAGAATACAAGGTTTTGCCACATACAGTCAGTATATATCTTACCGACTTTTGCGGCATAAATTCACATTTGACTGCTGCTGTAGAGTCAGTTATCTCACTTACAGTCAAATTGAATTCACTTACAGATACAGGGTCTTTCGTGCAGCTGGCGAGCAGGCTTACAAGCACGAATGCCATCACGGCAAAAATTGATTTTTTCATATTAGTTTTTATTTGGCTATTTTTCGCTGCAAAGTTACAAATTTTTTATTAAACAAAACATGTTTTATTGCAATATTCACCCCCCCCTGATTTAATATGCTGATATACAATGTATAACACTGCCAAAAATCCTAATAATTCAGTGTTGTTTACGGTTTTTCCCTGTCTTTTGCATCTGTTTTTCGTGAGTCGGCAGACGTTTTTTCACCTACGGCACTCTATTAACGCTTGGTGCGTGATGAAGGTCTGATATATTACTCAAGTTTCGCAAGTTACAATAAGCTCTGTAAGAGCGAATTGTCGACAAGCCGAGAGCAAGATCAAACTTGTTTGGTTTTGCCGAGGCGCGAAAGACAATGCGCAAAGCGAAATAGTATAGCACAGGGCGTGAGCCCT
>JAZRYS010000143.1:0-1286 GCA_045600865.1 Candidatus Aphodosoma sp. | reverse complement strand
GGAACTGTTCCTACAGCGGCATAAAGGTATCAATTGGAATCGTCGTCAGATAGCCGAGGCCTATATGATCTTCGGAGGTATTCCTTATTATCTTGATATGCTCGAACGAGATCTGCCGTTGTCAAGAAATGTGGATAATCTGTTCTTCCGCGATAAGGCAGCTTTGCGTGAGGAATATGACTTCCTATTCCAATCCCTGTTCAAGAATGCCGTGACCTATCGTAAGGTCATCGAGCTGCTGTCCTCAAAGAGGAAGGGCATGACCATGCAGGAAATTCTGGATGCTTTGAATGCAGAGAAAGGCGGATCACTCTCAGATGTCCTGAAGAACCTATGCCGATGTGATTTCGTGCGCAAGTATTCAGCTTACGGCAAAAAGGAAAGAGGTGTAATTTATCAGCTGACCGATCTATTCTCACTCTATTACCTCACCTTCATCGGCAATCGCACAGGACAGGATGAGCACTTCTGGACTAATGTCAAGGAATCGACAAAGAATGCCTGGGCAGGATATGCCTTCGAACAACTCTGCCTGCATCATGTGCGTCAGATCAGGGCCAAGCTCAGCATCGGAGGCGTATTGACCAATGTCTGTTCCTGGTCTTGTCCACCTATGACCGATGCTGATGGCACTGATTGGAATGGTGCTCAGATCGACTTGTTGCTCTGTCGAGGAGACGAGACCATACATCTGTGTGAGATGAAGTATAGCTCAAAGGAGTTCGCTATTGATGGTAACTATGAGGAGACATTGCGTACCCGTCTTGAGACATTTGCTCACCATACCAAGACAAATGATTCGCTGCGTACAACCATGATTACGACATACGGAGTAAAGCCGAACAAGTATTCCAGTGTTATGGACGATCAGGTTAGATTAGATGATCTGTTCGTGCGAATTGATGAATAAAAAAGAGTGCATTCCTCTTCTTGCCAGAAATTCCTTTCCGCAATGGGCACAGATTCTAGTTTTTTTCATACTCATTGATATTTGATAGTTAGTAATTGCTGCCAATCCTGCCACCAATTATATCAACTCTTTATGTCTTCCTTCGTCAATCATTGTAACCCTATGTAAACCGAGTCCGCAAAATGACGTAAATTTACAAAAAAGTGATTCCTAAATTCTCCGTGGTAGAATTGCGTTGCAAAATTACACGGAAAATTTGGAACCATCAAATTCGCTACAAGAAGTGTTAAAAACTAATCCATCTTGAAAATCAACTACTTAATTCTATGTATTCTTCAGTGTTTCTCAATATTCTGGGCTGCTAAATACATATAAT
>JAZRYS010000142.1:0-1464 GCA_045600865.1 Candidatus Aphodosoma sp. | reverse complement strand
CCGATCATATCCATGCATGACTCATAGTCATACTTCTTGAACAACTCTTCGAACTTCTCCACATCGTCAGTACTTGCAAGACGGACGAGGCCGTTGAAACTATAGTTGTTGTCAGGCTGAGTCATGATGATGGTCTCCTGGTCCCACAGGATATCCAGATCATAGAAATCGGTATTCTCCGCAAATGACTCAAAGACACCTGAAACAGTTGCAGACACCTTTTCATTCTTGAAAGGGTCAAATATCCAGATGACATCACCCGAAGACACAGACATCATCTGAGCCGCCTTTTCGGAGATTGCAACTCCGCTGTTAGGCTGAGGATAAGAGCCGGAGATGAAATTGACTCCAAGCACATTGGCTCCGCTCTTTGTAAAGTCGTGGACTCCTATCTTGTAGCGCCTTGAACCGGCACCCTCCCCAACATAAACGTCCTCTGCACCTCTTTGAAGATTGAAGAATCCTATCTGAGCACCAGGTATTCCTTCGGCAGTCCTTCGTGACATCTGAATCGGAATAACCGTACTCCAGTCAATCTCATCATAGGACAGGCACATCATGTATGCGTTGTCCTTATCCTTGATTCCTTTGTTATATGTCAGGTCATACTGCACCTGAGACATAATCACATAGAACGGCGCGAACGCTATGGTCATGCCCAGGACGTTCAGGATGGACGATGCTTTGGTTTTTGAAAAAATGTTCATATTTTACAATTTGACAATTAGTTACTCCGACTTTAAGTTATTCACCGGATTTTCCTTTGCTGCTGAAATTGTGCGGACGATGATGATTCCCAGCGTGAGGATGGCCACAATGGCGAAGGCGGCGAGGTAGAGCCAAGGAGAGACAGAGACTTGGGTGGTGAACTGCTCCAGCCACTCGCGAGTGACATAAATGGCAACAGGTGTGGCAAGGAGACAGGCGATGACGACAGTTGCTACATACTGCTTACAGAAGAGACCTACGATGTCATTACCTTCTGCACCAAGTACCTTACGCACAGCAGTTTCGTGGCGGCGATGCTCGGTTTCAAAGAGGACAATGCCGAAGACTCCCATCAGAGCAATGATGATGGCCACGAGCGAGAAAAGACCGAAGATCTGCGACTGGCGCATGAAGCGGGCATAGCGCTCCTCCATCTCAGTATCGACTGGCCAGGCGTTCATTTCCTCATCCAGCTGATACTCCTCCACAATGGTTTGCTTCAGCTGAGCAATAAACGCTTTCGGATCGACATTGGGTTCTGAGCGAACAATCAGGAACCACAGATACTGATAGTCGTTACCCACATTGGTATAAGCCTCAAAGCCGTTTTCTGTCTTATCTGTAGCAGGTTTGCTATTGGTGTTGACGCAGAAACCTGTAAGCTTGTAGTCATTGGATATCGAGATAAGCTCCTGTATTTTCTGTTCATCGCCGAAACCCTTCATTGCCTCTTCTACAATTATCGAACCTGCATTG
>JAZRYS010000141.1:0-1085 GCA_045600865.1 Candidatus Aphodosoma sp. | reverse complement strand
AATCGCTCCAGAAGTGGCTCTATGTTGACCCTACGATGGATGCTTGGGTAATGGATGAGAATGGCACGATGCTCAGCATTGCCGAGGTTCGCGACCGCCTGATCAACGACCAGCCACTTGTACTCTGCGAGACCGCCAACTGGAACCACGAGAATGGTCAAACCAAGGAGTATTATCTGGAGACCTACATGGCCAAGAACCTCTACTACTTCGTCTGCAAGAACCGCAGCTGCTTCAATCAGGAAAGTATCTATCGCAACACAAACAATGAGGATATCCGCCTCATTCCTAATGGATTTGTCAATGACAACTTCGGTGCTGCAAAGACAACAACGAATCCAGAGGTGTTCTGGATGAAACCTTGAGCAACTTGAAATATTGTGACAAAGAGAATATAAAAACCCCTATCAGATGAAAAAATTCAAAGCCTGGATGCACCGTCATCACAATTCGATCAGCTCTTTCATGAGCAACTTCATTGCCACCGTATTAGGTATCGTACTGACACTTGGTACGACGGTATTGTACGACTATCATCAGAAAAAGGAAGCCGCGGAAGTGCTGGTGGAGCAATGTCTGGCGAACATGGAGAGTCGACTGGCGGATCTGGATAGAGTGATTGCTTTATACGACCTGCAAGACTCAGTATTTCAGGTGATGAATACTACCCCTTTAGACTCATTGAGCGAAGATGATCTGGATGGCATGATAAATATTATCGAAGCACAAAAAAATCTGGTTGTTAACCAAGTATACGAGAAACTTTTCTCACAGAGCACCAACAGTCTTGAGACCATAGGGAGTTTCTCCCGAGTAATTGGCGAAGGCTTTGAGGGGCTGAAATATGCCGAGGAGAATCATGCGACCATCAATGCGCTCAAAAAAGAATTAGGACGAGAAATGGTCTATAGCAGAAATACCTATTATGACAAAAGATCGATGCACGATGTATTCAAAACAATGGTCTCAAGTACATACTACTTTCTTTTCAGCGCTGAATATTCACGACACGTTAATTCGGTACGTTACTTCCATGGGCAACTGAAGAAATACATCCCCGCTGCCCGCAGCCTCTGGCAGGGAGA
>JAZRYS010000140.1:0-1243 GCA_045600865.1 Candidatus Aphodosoma sp. | reverse complement strand
TCAAGAACAACGGCTTTGAAGGATCAATCTTCAAGGATGTTGACGGCACAGAACTTTCTTTCGGCAAGTTCTATAAGTCTGATATGAAGGGTAATGCCATCGTACAGAAGGATAAGGTTGAGCTCTTCCTGAATAACCTTGGTGTCGAAGTGGTTGGCAGCACAGACCCAGAAGGTGAAGACGATAATGGACAAGATGATGATTCGAAAAAGAGTCACCACGACTACCTAAAATCGGTAACATTCGATGACGAGGTATTCTCTTCTGATGAATTAACAAAATTTGAAGTATATACCAAGTCTTTACAAAAGATTGGATTAGACAGAGTAGTGCCTATTATTGAGCAGTCAAAATACAAAAGGTTGAATTGCCCATTAGCATCAAAACAACAGTACGATGCAATCATACAGTCTAAACCATTCTCTTATGTAGAAATAGATGGTTATCAGTTTGTTAAAGGTGCAGCAGACGAAACTCTGATCAATGTTTTGAATGAGATTAAAGAAGCTTTGAACCTTTCATTCTCAATTCAAATATACAATTAAAAAGATTTCTCTATGCGAATCATCATAGAAGAACATAAATATGCAGCCGCTGATGTCAAAGACGTTCTAAAGGGCATAGATGCTCTTGAGAATGTCGAAGGCTATGTCAGTGTGAACTATGTCGGCTATTTCTACAATACCGACAAGGATGTTCGCGACTGTGTGTTTATCCTTCCTAAGGTGCTTTTAGAGGACAAGGATGGCAAAGAACTTGTCTTTGGCAAATACCGTCCTGAGGAAATCATCAACCTTGATGCCCATAATCCTTTGACTCAGCAAGAGAAGGACTTCATCTATGAGTTTGCCGTATGGATCTACCGTGCCATCGTGGTGTTCCATAACGACAAGCGAAACAAGACAAGCATTGTCTATCACAAGAAGATAGCGGAAGTTGGCAAGGGAGGTAAGCATCTGAGCAATACCTTCCTTGACATCCTGTTGTCATTGGTACAATTCAACAAGGATAATCAGGATTTCTTCTTCTATGTTCTGCGAAACATCCATGCTGGTTTCAACAAGATAAACTGGAACAAGACCATCGGCACAACTACAGCTATCATACAAGATGGCAATGCCGTTTATCTGCACCCAGTCAACAAGAAGAGGCAGATCAACTTCGATGAAGAGTTGCTTGTCATCTTCTTCTCCATCCTGAACTACATCAGCGAACACTACGGATTCCCAGTTGACATCAACTG
>JAZRYS010000139.1:0-1531 GCA_045600865.1 Candidatus Aphodosoma sp. | reverse complement strand
GTACACGGCGGTTCAATCAACTTAACAAGTAACACACCTTTCGGTGTAGTAATCTAACATTGAGACAAGTCCGAATTGCTTAAGTCTTTTCGGGCTTATTGCTCTTTGTATATCTGTCATAGAGCATACTCTTGCTATTTTAGCTCCATTGTAGGCTGTTCTAAACGCTGCCCATCTTGGAATGCCTAGCTTCATGAGATTCTTTGCCCTATTCTGTGGAGTTTTCCATTGTTTCCATATGCACATGCGAAGTCGATACCTGATATTTCTATCAAGTTCTATGCAGAGGGTTTTCATACTACCTATCTTGAAGTAGTTTATCCATCCTCTAATGAGTTGGTTGAGTTTCTCAACCTTGTAACTGATGCTAACGCCCCAGCTACGGCAAGTGAGTTCTTTCATCCTCTTCTTAAACTTCGCTACTGATTTTGCATGTGGTTTCGCCTTAAATTGGTGCGCCCTTGCGTCAAAGTAGAATCCGAAACCAAGGTATTTAAGTCCTTGTGGTTTATCTACCTTGCTTTTGGTCATGTTGACCTTAAGCCCTAGTTTCTCTTCTATGAATCGTGAAATATTTCTCATGACTCTGTTAGCAGACATTTCACTTCCAACCATAATAATACAGTCATCCGCATATCGTACAAAGTTAAGCCCTCGCTTTTCCATTTCCTTATCTAGTTCATTTAACATGATGTTCGCCAGTAGTGGCGAGAGGTTTCCTCCTTGCGGTGTTCCCACTATGGAATCCTCATACTCATCATCAATCATGATTCCGCTGACAAGGTACTTCCTAACGATAGAGATAACATCTCCATCTTTAATCGTTCTACCTATGATAGTCATAAGCTTGTCATGATTCACTGTGTCAAAGAACTTTTCCAAGTCGATGTCTACAATCCAATCATTCCCGTCGTTCATCATATCAAGAGCTGTTAGGATTGCTTGCTGTGCACATCTATTCGGTCTGAATCCATAACTATGGTCATGGAACTGTTCCTCATAGATTGGTGTTAATACCTGTGCTATGGCTTGTTGTATGAATCTGTCTGTTACTGTTGGTACTCCTAGCTTTCTGATACCTCCATCAGGCTTTGGTATCTCCACTCTTCGTACTGGCTGAGGCTTATACTTTCTTGCCCTCAACTGTTCTTTGATGCTTTCGCCGTTCTTTGCAAGATGTTCTTTGAGTTCTGTGTACTTCATTCCGTCCACTCCCTCTGCACCTTTGTTTCGTACGACTTGCAGATATGCTCTATTGAGGTTATCACTAGTTAGTATCTGCTCCATTAGACTACTTGTGTCCATGCGTTCTTTCCTTTCCGTCTCGCTTGATTTGACCATCTTTTACCCGATTGGTTACGGCAGATGTTATCTCTTCTGCAATACAAGACATACTCAAACTTATTGATTGTTCACCCCTTCGCTCCATCTCCATTACAGAGACTTCTTCACTACTATGGGTTCGGCTGACTTCTCACAGTTCGTTGTTACTAGGCTAATGAAACCTCTGTGAGACCTCCACGCTTAAGGT
>JAZRYS010000138.1:0-1787 GCA_045600865.1 Candidatus Aphodosoma sp. | reverse complement strand
TGGTAGCCGCTTCAAACTGTTTTCCGTTGCAATATCTGTAGATATGGGAACAGACTTCTACATCCAGATAGTTGTGATGGTAGTCTAATGGATATGAATTTACCTCTGTCATACCTATTCTCCTTTAGCTTTAGTGATGGTATCGATGATGGACTGGGCAATGCCTTTCATATAGTGGAATACAATAGAAAGGTCTTCAAGAGAGAATGTCAATACAGCACTGCATCGCTTTACTTCGTTTTCGTATGCTGCATGTAGTTCGTTCACCTTGGCATGGTGGATGTCATACTCTGCCTTCACTGCATCGCACTCTTCATCCTTTGTCTTGAACTCGTCGCTATCCATTGGGAGATAATCAAGGCGATTGCTCAGATGCTGGTATTCCTTCCATAGTGGAGTGGCGATAGCAATCTCCGCTTGTTCTGCATCCTCGTAAGGCTTTATTTGTGCCTTGAAAAGAGACTTGTTATCAATGGAGTCGAATGCTTGCTGATTGTCAAGGTACAACTGGTAGCCTTCTGCAACATGTTCCTTCAACACTTTGGCATCTGCAAGAAGCTGGTCAATGCCTTCGCCAGAGTTGAGGACTGCCTTTGCATAGTCAATGATAGGGTTGGTGTTGTTGTACTCCTTATATAATATATAGAGGGAGAGAAGGTCTTCAAAGCAGGATGGAGTCGGCAGAAGCGACCTCATCAGTTCCTTCATTCTTGCCAAATCGGCATTGAGGGTTTGGATGTAATTGTCCATATCGTGTGATTTTTAATTTGTTGCTACAATTATCAGGCAAAAGCCTGGTCAATGAGACTTACAGCATCATCTTTCTTCTTGTTGATGATCTTGGCATAAATCTGCGTAACCTCTACCTTGGTGTGTCCAAGCAGCTTGCTTGTCGTATAGATGTCTGCTCCAAGAGTGAGCATCATTGTTCCGAAGGTATGTCGGCTACAGTGGAAGGTGATAGGCTTGGTTATACCTGCCTTGTCAAGCCATGGCTGAAGGTAAAGCTTGGTATTGACCTGAACAGGTATTCGTTCAAAGATTAAGTCATTGTCAGTCTTGTCACCTCTCTCTGGCATCCATTGCATGGCTTTCTTTGACAATGGAATGTAGAAAGGTCGCTTCGTCTTGAACATGACTGTATGCAGTCGGAACTTTTCTCCATCCTTGACTATCTTACCCCAAGTGATGGATCTGACATCGCTGCATCGGAGCCCTGTATAACAGGCAAAGAGATAAGCCTGTTTGATGTGAGGATATGGGCTGTCTGTCGCTTCGAGCTTCTGGACCTCCTCAATAGTCAGGAACTCGCGCTGGCTCTCTGGCGCTTTTACTTTGTCCTGCGTTGACAGTTTCATGATAGGGTTGTCTGCAATGACATCCTCGCGCACAGCCATATTGAGGGCATTGCGAAGGCATCCGAGATAGTTGATGACGGAATAGTCCTTTAACTTTTTGCCTCGTGGAGATCGGTATTCATTGCGAAGGAAGTTTGTCAGCCCTACAATATAGTCTCTGTTCACATCTCTCATGGCTACATTGATATTGTAGGCTGTAAGTGCATGGATGGTATTGTGTATAAGCTTCTGGTCTTTCACACCTTTCTGTGCCTGTGCCTTGCGGAAGTTTTCCATCCAATCCTTCAGCAACATCTTGGCTCTAATGGATGTGTTCTTCAATCCAGCCTTGTTGTTGGTGATTTCAAGAATACGGTTGAGCTTGATGGTATTGGCTGCACGCATGGTGTTGTCATTCTGCACCTTTGCCTGAGGGTTGTTCTCTGGAAT
>JAZRYS010000137.1:0-5514 GCA_045600865.1 Candidatus Aphodosoma sp. | reverse complement strand
GTTGAAACTGAAAAGGTCGCCAGTGTCGTAGCCGTCACAGACGAAAGAGTGACCGCCTCTTGGGTCACGTCCGTCATAAATTATCACCCTGCCGTTGTCCAGTTCACTCTTCAGAATGGCTTTCCACTGGGCATCAGACATATCGGAATAGAAAACGGAGCGGATTTCGTTGCTGTATTTGAAATGTGTCTGGAGAACAGTCTCGGCACTTGGGTCAAGCCCCCGTTCACGATATGTGAAAGCCGAGCTTCCGACATTGCTGTAATTCATCTCAAGAGCCACTCCGACATGATACGACAACTTTGCCACTGCATCAACCTGAGTGGCGGTGGAATGTTGGTTGAGGCTATCAGGCATTTCTGCCCAATTGTATGTCGTGTTGCCGAAATCGGCACTGATGGTCTGTGATTTCCATGTGTATGAATGTGAACCGTGACCAGAGGTCGGGTGATTCCAATACTTCATCACCTGCGCCGTGGCAGTTGCCACACAGCCAACCAACACATGTGCCCCGCCGTAATACGGGCATTGGTCGTTGTAATATTGCTTTTGGCTCCATTTCGTTGTGACCAACGGACCGACTACTGGAATGTTCTGACGCACGGTGGCTATGTTTGCATCCAACAGAACATTCCATTTGCGTCGAATCTCTTCTGTCGGCCCTACATGACGTTCTGCGAGCCAGTCAATCTGTTTCGCATAGTCATCCAGCCATTTGTGAATATGCTCTGGCATATCTTTTGTCGAAAAAGCATTAGTCAGAGAATACCCAAGGATAGGTGCGACCCTGTCGTCGGCTGAAATTATCACAAAGCCCTTCGTCTCGCCAAACCCGAAGATATACATCTGTCTGAACTCTCCTTCGGGCGTAAGGTCTATTATGGAACTGTCCGTTACGGAGATATGTTGCGATAGGGCAAACCCTTTGGCAACATTGAAGGCAGTCTTGCGGCTGACAGGTTCTGCATTCAACTGCATGGCCGTCAAGACAAAAAGTAGTAAGACAAATGATTTTCTCATAACTATACAAAATTTATGCTTCTGGTTTATCAGCCTTTGCGTGTTTGTTTTTAGGCTGCAAAGGTACGATTTTTTTCTGATACCACCAAATCTTTGCTGTTAAATTTTCAGATTCAGTCCTACGAAATAACTCCTCGGGGTGAATGGCCCGTATATATAGCCAGCATCTTTGTTCATGCCCTGATCCAGGTCGCTTTGGTAATGGTCCAGAAGGTTCTTGACACCGGCATTCACCTCTAACGAGTAGTTCCTGTAAATAGGTATTGAATATGCCAGTTTGACGTCCCATTCAAAGAACACAGGTGTCTCCTTTTCCACGTCATACGGCACATAGCCGGCATAGTGTTGCACCAACATGCTGCCAGTCACCTTGCCGTTTGTCGTGATGCTGAATCCTTTTACTGGATTCACATTGACGATGAAGAATCCGTAATGATCTGGTGTGCGGAACATTCTTTTCTGTGGTGTCACCGTAGGACTCCACTGGAAATCATTGATGTAGCGGCTCTGCTGGTAGGTGTAGCCTAACTGCAAAGTGAGCAGTTTGCCGTAAGCCACCTTGCCTTCTATGTTAACACCTGCTACGCGTGCCCCGGATGTGTTGATGCGTGTGAGCAGCAGGTTGCCAAGTTCGTCGTGTCCCTCCTCTCGCAATGCGAAAACGTTGTTCAGTTGAGTGAAAAAGCCTTCCGCAGTGATGTTCATGTCCCATTTCCCTACAGATTTATACCAGTCGGCACTGAGCGTGACTGAGTGGCTCCGCTCCTCTTTGAGGTTTGGGTCGAGCGAAATCAGTTGCACCTCGCCTCCTACTGCCCCTACGTGCAAATCCTCGTCGTAGGTCTGAGGAGCACGATAGCCGCTGGCATATCCGACACGCAGAATCAATGGCTCGACAGGCGTGTAACGCACGCTGGCACGTGGCGTGAAAATAGGTTTGCTGAGCATGTTGTGCTTCTCCAGACGTCCACCAACCAATACCGACCACTGGGTGTTCTTCCATTCGTTCTGCACGTATCCGCCATACAGGTGAACCGTCTGCCAAAGGTTTCGGTTGTAACCTAAAATCTGGTCATGCAGTTGATTGAACGAATATTCCACTCCTGCACTCAAATCGGCAGGCATCTTTCCGCATTGGTATGAGAAACGGTATTGACCGCCCACTACTGCCGTTATGTCTTTCGACTGTCCGTAAGCATTGGCATTGTGGTCTGTTCCGAAATAGCTCTCTCTGGCTGTGTGCTGAAACGAGACGTATGGAGTCACAGCATGACGGTTGTCGGCAGTGAAACAATCCCATCGCAGGCTGGCAGCATTGATGTGGTGTCTCAGTTGCTCGGTCAGTGGCGATTCGTGGGGTTGCAGCGAGTCTATGCCATATCCGCCTCGGCGGAACTCGGTGGTGTGATGGTATTCGGCAGTAATCTTGGAATAGTCGGTCGTCTTGAAAAAACTTCTGAAACCGAGCGTAGAAGACTGCAATTTAGGCATCTCGCTATAGCCATCGTCATCTCGGTCGTACTGCTTGCGGTCGCGACGGACGCCAAACAGATACAGACCTATCTTCTCGTTTGGCGACAACACCGAGGCATTCATATTGGTGTTGATATCGTAAGTTCCTTTCTCGGTGAAAAGACTTTGGTTGCTGATGTTTATGTGGTTGCTGCTTGGCTCTTTGATTATGATGTTAACCACTCCGCCGATGGCATTTGCACCGAAGAGCGCGCTGCATCCACCACGTATCACCTCAATGCGGTCCACCATTCCTGCTGGTATCTGCTCCAACCCATATACACTTGCCAATGAGGAAAATATTGGTCGTGAGTCAAGCAGTATCTGGCTGTATTGCCCATCCAGACCATTGATGCGAAGTTGTGGTACGCCACAGTTGCTGCACGACATCTCCACCCTCAGACCGGGCTGAAAGCCAAGTACATCAGCCATCGAGTTAGAGCATGTGTTTTCAATGACTAAAGGCGAAATGACATTCACTATGGTCGAGATTTCCTTTTTCTTGCTTGCATACTTGCTGGAGGATATTACCACGTCGTCGAGCATGTAGCTGGTCTCTTCTATGCTTACGTTGCAAATGTATGTGGAGTCGGCTACTATGTTGATAGTTACCTCTTTGGTCTCGTATCCCATAAGTGAGAAAACTATTGTTTGCTTACCTAATGGAACGTTTTTCAGGAAATAGTGTCCGCTCTCGTCGGTCATGCACCCTATTGTTGTGCCTTTCAACTGAACGTTGATATAACCCAGGTGCTCATGGGTGTTTGCGTCTATCACGTGACCTGCTATGTGCGAATCGGTAGTGGCAGACAGGAGTATGGCATACATGCACAATGCAGCCATACAAAATAATCTTTGTATTGTTGACATGTCTGATACAAATTAAGGATTTCTTTCTCAGGTTTCTTCTCTCTTGATTATCAACCGAAGAAAGGTGGAGCCCTGTCTGACTGGTGTTGAGGATTGGCTTTGAATGTTTCGGCAGCACGCTCCTGACCGATGATGCAGATGAGGTGGAAAAATGCTTCCAGCCCTCTGTTGATATGCGCCTCGGTGGCTTGCAACTGCGAGTTGAGAGCCGAGATGAGTGTGATTTGCGAGGTGGAATGCGCACCGTCCGAACTGTCGTGGTGGTGACTGTTGTGCACATGAGAATGCACTATTGTCACACCGTTGATGATGTGTGTATGATAGAATAATGCGGTATCACCATAGTACGCAACGAACAGCAACAGCATCGCCATTGCCATTAGTTCCCCTATATGTGATTTCCGTTTAGTCATTTAAGCACTTCCCTTTCCAAACATATCCTGCCGCTCTTGCCTTGCCAACCTTATCAATGCAACCATCAGACAGCATCTTTGCCAAGGCACTTTCTATCGTTGTTAGGCTGATATCGGGAGCAATTTGCAGTATTTCGCGCTTTGTGATTTTTCCAATATGATTCCTGACAATATCTCGCACACGTTCACTCTTGGACAGTTTTCTATAAGCAAGATGCTCAACACGCTGTTCAAACTCGCTATATGCCTTTACAAGTATCCCAAGCATATAGCGCACAAAAGGCATCGCAGAATTTTCATTCTCGTGCCATCCGTTGCTACTTGCCTGCAAAGCTTCATAATACTGAACCTTAGATTTTTCTATCAGCATCTCGATACTGATATATTTCCCCACAATAAAATTGCATCTATACAACAACAGCAAAGTCAGCAGACGGCTCATACGTCCGTTTCCATCGCTGAATGGATGTATGCATAGAAAATCCAGCACGAACATCATAGTCAGCAGCAAACTATCGTATTTACCTTCATCTACTGCATCAAGATAGGCTTTGCACAGCTGTTCCACCGCATCTTCCGTCATAAAGGCAGGTACTGGCTCAAAGCGTACTCTCTGATGACCTTCTGCATCTGTTTCGGCAATTACATTATCGGTGGTCTTGAATCTTCCACCTGCACCATATCCTGTAAAAGAATAAAGATTTTTGTGCAATTGTAGCAATGTATTCACGCTCGGGATGATATACTCATAACTCTCGTGAATCATTGCCAACACCTCACGGTAGCCTGCAATCTCCTCCTCACTGCGATTCCTTGGCTGTGATTTTTCTTTCACCAATTCCGCCAGACGTTCATTGCTCGTATAGATACCCTCAATACGATTCGATGCGCCCGTACTCTGTATCTTTGCCACCTCAAGAAGGCTATCAAGTACATCATGTTTAGCTTCAACATACAAGTCTTGTCTGCCTTTACACTCCCTGAGTACTCCAAGCATCCCTACTACCTCTGGGGTCAACAACTCCATTGGTCTGTCCTTATAGTCATATATGTGCATAACGTAGTTCCTTTAACATAATGCGAAATCGTAAGTTTATTTGCCTAATCTCTAAAATATCTGCATGATTTCACGTGGATATTATGCAAATACGGCATTTGTTCAAAGTTTTGTGTGCCTTGAATGTTTTCCAGACAGAGGATGCACGGTTTCCATTATAAACCCAGACTTTGTCAGAAGGAATGCCCTTCGGCAGTCGAGACAGCAATACCATTCCTTGTATATCGGGTCTTCCTCTTGCTGTGTATGACCGAATATCTGGCAGACATTTCCTGTCAGACGCACAGAGTCATCGTCCGGATCATGTTCCGTGACATCAGCCCAGACAGGAGAACCAAACTTGATGCGGCCACCCCTTTGCCATGAGGCATCCTTCGCAAGTTGGAACAAGAACTCTTTTTCTTTCATAGCCTCATTCAACGCATTGCAAATAGACTGGCAATCATTCCTCTTGACATCAGGCATACGCAAATCCAACCATGCAGGGAGTACTCCCGCATGTGTAAACAAATACTGTTTTTTGACGGTTGCCATGCACTTTGCCATCTTGAAAAGACCCATATTGTTCTCGTAGATTTGTCCAATCTCAATGGCATTATCTTTGTCCTTACGAGAACAGTCAAGGTCAGGCATCAAATAATG
>JAZRYS010000136.1:0-20363 GCA_045600865.1 Candidatus Aphodosoma sp. | reverse complement strand
CCGTTAACGGCTATTCATATAGAGAATTTAGCTAAATACTTGGGATATACCTATTTGCTTATTTTTTAGGTGTTAACTGTTAACTCGAAACTCGCAAATTTTTCGTTTTCTCATGTGCACCTGCTATGTCTTTGTAAATTTGCTGTCAATCAAAGTGCTATGATTTTATTCGTAACACCATCGACACACCATCGAAATTATATCAATATACAGCATAAGGTAAGCTGATCATAAGCGGATCTGATGCTCTTATAGCAGAGAAATAGCAGAGGATTAGCTTAGGATTAGCTTAGACGAGAAAAGCAATCGTTACTATTTCGATACAAAAATGCCTCATTGTTCGCTGTGAATGCAGCTAAGGTCTTTAGGTATAAGTCCTGTAGGAGTATTTCAATGTCCACTTTCAAGTCGCTGATGGTCAATCAGTACTTGTGTAAAAGAATATTTTCAATGTCGGGTTTCAGACCCAACGTGAGATTTATTAAAATGTTTAATCAGGCTCTCGTTGAGTTCCAATTAGATGCCTGCTAACTTAAATACCGGTTTTTACCGGAGTATTGTCTAATGGTAGGTTCTTTTTATTTGATTTCATCACCTAAATCGGCAGAACCAGTTATCTGATTTGGGCAATGCGAAAACCTTTGCAGTCTCTGTTTTGGAATTTGAGTGCAAGGGTAGATATAATTTCTGACCTGAGCAAATTTTTCTGAAAGTTTTTTTGAGAACAGCAGGCCGAAAATGGCCTGCTGTGTTTTGTTGGAGAAATTCGGAATGTCAATCAGAAATTATCGTTGTGAATCTCGAAGTAGGCTTGTGGATGAGCGCATACAGGGCAGGTGTCTGGTGCCTGTTCGCCTACCATGACGTGACCGCAGTTGCGGCACTCCCATACCTTGACGCTTGATTTCTTGAATACCTCCTGTGCCTCGATGTTACGAAGAAGCGCACGGTAACGCTCCTCGTGGCGTTTCTCGATGGCTGCTACGCCACGGAACTTTTCTGCCAACTCAGGGAAACCCTCACGCTCGGCTGTCTGGGCGAAGCCCTCGTACATGTCTGTCCATTCGTAGTTCTCGCCATCGGCTGCTGCAGCAAGGTTTTCGGCGGTGTTGCCAATGCCGTTGAGCTCCTTGAACCAGAGTTTTGCGTGTTCCTTCTCGTTGTTTGCCGTCTGCTCGAAGATGGCTGCTATCTGCTCGAACCCGTCTTTCTTTGCGCGTGACGCAAAATATGAATACTTGTTGCGGGCCTGTGATTCGCCTGCAAATGCTGTCTCCAGATTCTTCTCGGTCTGGGTGCCTGAATACTTTGTTGCCATAATATCAAATGTTTAAAAATTTAGAATTTTGTTCCCCTAAGCAACTCCTCGATGCCCATCCTGCGTTTGCCTGGCATCTGGAGTTCCAATACTTTCAGATAACCATCTGTGCAGGCGAACTTGAGGTAACTTTTGTTGTCGGTCAGCAGTGTGCCGGCAGGTTCGCTGACAGTGCATTTCTCTATGGCCGTGCGGTATATCTTTATTATGCGACCATCTGCCAACGTGCACCAAGCGGCAGGGTAGGGCGAGAGCCCACGTACTAAATTATGAACATCGGTGACCGACCTGTCAAAATGAAGTTCGCAAGTATCCTTGAATATCTTTGGCGCAGGCTTGATGTCTGCCTCAGGCTGCTTTTGCAGTGTGACGTTGCCTGCCTCTATCATGTCAACTGTGCGAAGTACAAGTTTGCCGCCAAGCATCATCAGGCGGTCGTGAACGTCGCCTACGTTATCCTCGGGTGCTATGTCGATGGCCTCCTGAAGTATTATGTCGCCAGTGTCGATGGCGTGCTGCAAGAAGAAGGTGGTGATGCCTGTACGTGTCTCGCCGTTGATGACAGCCCAGTTGATAGGTGCCGCACCACGGTATTCGGGCAGCAGCGAGGCATGGAGGTTGAATGTTCCTTTTTGCGGCATTGCCCATACAACTTCTGGCAACATACGGAAGGCCACTACAATCTGAAGGTCTGCATTGTATGAGCGTAATTCTTCGAGAAACGCCTCGTCCTTCAGCTTTTCTGGTTGCAGCACTGGCAGGTTGTGCTCAATGGCATATTGCTTGACAGGCGAGAACTGCAGGTGATGACCTCGTCCGGCAGGTTTGTCGGGCATTGTGACTACTGCCACCACGTCATAGCCATTCTCTATCAATTCCTTAAGGGGTTGGACTGCAAAGTCCGGTGTGCCCATATATATTATCCTCATAGTCAATTCTCAATTCTCAATTCTTGTGCAAGCCGAACGCAATCAAACTCTGTTTGAATTGCTGAGGCGCAGCCAAGAATCAACACGTAGTGTTAATTCTCAATTCTCAATTATCAATTCTCTTGTCCATTCCATAAAAGAGGCGGGTTTTGAGCGTCTTGAGGAATGAATGGTTTTTAAGGTGGATGATGTGCAGGTTGTGGCCGGCACGTTCGATATGCAGCGTAGTGCCTGTGGTCAGATGAAGGCTCTCGCCGTCGCTGGCCAATATGTACTGGTTGCTGCGGGCTGTGACGTGGAGGTCGATGTGCGAGTCGTCCGGAATTACAAGCGGACGGTCGTTGAGGGAATGTGATGCCACAGGGGCGACAATCAGGTTGTGCGACTCAGGCATGAGTATTGGTCCGCCGACAGAGAGTGAGTAGGCTGTTGAACCTGTAGGAGTTGAGATGATGAGGCCGTCGGCATGGTAGGTGTTGAGCTCTTCGCCATTCAGGCGGACGTCAATATTTATTATGGAAGAGATGTCCTGCTTGTGGACCGTGAGCTCGTTGACGGAGTAAAAGTTGCGCCCGTCGGAGGTTGTGGTGTGAAGCATGATGCGCTCCTCGATGTCGTATTCCTGGTTGATGATTATGTCGGCAAGGCGGGAGAGTTCGTTGCTCTGCACGTCTGTGAGGAAGCCGAGATGGCCGAAATTGATGCCCAAAATAGGTGTCTGGTTGACATAGATTGAGCCTGCCGTGCGTAAAAGTGTGCCGTCACCACCGAAACTGAGTGCCAAGTCAGCTGCAGGAGGTGTGGTGAAAAGACTGCCTACGGCTATGCCATAACCAGTGGCAGCAGCAAGACTGAAACCGAACTCTCTTTCGAACAGCAGTTCTACGCCTCTGTCTGTCAGAGTATTAAGAAATGCAGTCAATTCTGCAGGAAACTCTTTCCGGAACTTATTGCCAAAAACAACTATTTTCATAAAAACTTTTTTGCTCAAAAGTATGACAAGTGAAAATTATTTTGTAATTTTGCTGCAAATTTACGAATAAAATCTGACATGACAAGAAAATGACAAGATTAAGTGTAAATATTAACAAAATAGCGACTCTGCGCAATGCCAGAGGTGGCAACAATCCTAATGTGGTTGTTACTGCTTTGAAATGCGAAAAGTTTGGAGCACAAGGTATTACAGTACACCCAAGACCAGACGAACGACACATAACACGAAAAGACGTCTATGACCTGAGACCTTTGATAACGACAGAATTTAACATTGAGGGAAACCCGGATGAGAGGTTCATAGAGATTGTTCGTGACGTAAAACCTGCGCAGGTTACGCTTGTTCCTGACGCTCCGGAACAACTTACGTCCAACGCGGGCTGGGATTGCGTGAAAAACATGCAGCGTCTGAGCGAATTTGTGAGACTCTTCAAGGAGCAGGGGATAAGGGTGTCGATATTCGTAGATACGGATCTTGAAAACATACGTGCTGCTGCCAAGACAGGGGCAGACCGCGTGGAACTCTATACCGAACCTTACGCCCGTGAGTATGGTATTGACAAGGAGAAGGCCGTGGCACCTTTCGTCAAGGCTGCCGAAGAGGCGCATAAAGTGGGGCTCGGCTTGAATGCCGGTCATGACCTCTCGCTCGTAAACCTCCGCTATTTTGCAGAAAAGGTGCCTTATCTGGACGAAGTCTCCATTGGCCACGCCTTGTGGTGCGATGCGCTGGATTTCGGCATGGAGGAGACAATAAAAAGATATTTGGAGTGCTTAAATATTTAATTCTAAAAACAATATGCTTTTACAGATTGAAACAACTGCTGCCGCTGCGGCAGGCATGGCGCAGGAGAGCGCAAAAGAACTTTCGTTGATTGACATGTGCATCAGCGGTGGCTGGATAATGCTGGTATTAGGCGCACTGCTGGTGCTGGCTATCTATATCTTCGTGGAGAGACTGATTGTCTTCTCGAAGGCCTCGAAAGAGGATACCGACTTCATGAACCGTATCAAGGATTATATCCACGACGGAAAGATTGACGCAGCAGTGAAACTGTGCCACGACACTGACGCACCTTCTGCACGCATGATAGAGAAGGGCCTTTCGCGCCTTGGCCGTCCTATGAGCGACGTGCTTGTGGCTATCGAGAATGTCGGCAACATCGAGATAGCAAAGCTTGAGAAGGGGTTGTCGTTCATGGCAACTATCGCTGGTGGCGGTCCTATGATTGGTTTCCTCGGCACAGTAATCGGTATGGTGCAGGCTTTCTTCAACATGGAGCAGGCCGGAGGCAACACCATCAACCTCTCGATGTTATCTGGCGGTATATATACTGCCATGGTGACGACAGTTGCAGGATTGATAGTCGGCGTATGTGCTTTCTTTGCATATAACTTCCTCGTAACCAAGCTTGACGCTGTGATGCGCAAGCTTGAGATGAGGTCTATGGAGTTCCTTGATTTGTTGAACGAACCAGCATTGAACTAAATTATGGCGTTAAAGAAAAGAAACAAGACCAGTGCAGAGTTTTCGATGTCATCGATGACAGACATCATTTTCCTGCTGCTGCTCTTCTTCATGGTGGCTTCAACCATGTCTGCCCCTAACGACATGCGCGTGCAGTTGCCTCAGAGTTCTGCAAAGACGGCTACAAAATCTCATATCGTGAAGGTGAGCGTGAATACAGCCGGCGAATATCAGGTGGCTGACAATGGCGAGGCTCCACAGGATATTGAATTCGAGAACCTTGCTCCTTACTTGCAAGGTATTCATGCACAGGATACTACGGCATGCGTGGCACTTTATGCCGATGAGGAGGTGCCTTACCGTGAGATTGTCAGGATTCTCGATATTGCAAACGAGAACAGGCTGAAACTTGTGATAGCAACAAAGCCTAAAGAATAAACCTTGTGAATGATGAATATCCAGAAATCACAATATCAATCGGCTATCATAACAGCCATCATCTCAGTGCTTATTCTGCTGATTCTCTTCTTTTTCGGAATGACGGCAGAACGCAATGAGATGGATGAAGGTGTGATGGTCTCTTTCGGCAACATGGATGACGGCTTTGGCGAGCAGACTCCGCAGGAGATTGAGGAGAATGCCACTCCGCAGGAGGCTGTCACTCCGACTGTCACACAGCCTACTCCGACCGTAACTCAGGAGAAGGTGATAACTCAGGAGGATCCTTCCGTGGCTCTTGAACGAGAACGCAAGAGGCAAGCAGAAGAGGCTGAACGTGTGCGTAAGGAGGAAGAGGCTAAACGCGCTAAGGCTGCTGCGATAGCAGGAAATGCTTTCAGAAAGACGGGTAATGGTCAGGGAGAAGGCTCTGGCGATAGTCAGAAGGGCAATCCTGTAGGCAAAGGTTCTGATGGCGGGAATTCATGGTCACTCAATGGCCGCTCGCTGAAAGGCCGTTTGGCTCAGCCTTCATACCAAGGAAATGAAGAGGGTACTATAGTCGTGGCAATCCGTGTGGATACTTCTGGTAAGGTTGTTGACGCAAGCATTGGTACTGGTACCACCATTACGTCAGCTGAGTTGCGTCAGGCTGCCTTGACAGCAGCAAAGAAGAATGTCTTCACAACTGGCAACAGCCCTGCCGTTGGCACTATAACTTATAAATTCACATTAAATTAAGAATAATATGACTTACTTATTTCTTGCTCCAGGCTTCGAGGAGATAGAGGCCATTGCTACAATTGACGTGCTTCGCCGTGGTGGCATTGACGTGCGTACAGTATCAATTCTGTCTGAGAAAAGGGTGTTGGGTGCCCATGACGTTCCTGTAGAGGCAGACGATATCATAAACAATGTGAACATTGCAGATGCTGATATGCTCGTGTTGCCAGGCGGTATGCCAGGGGCAAGCAATCTGCGTGCGTGTGAGAAACTGACTTCTGCTCTTGTGGAGTTCAAAGGTCATATTGGTGCTATCTGTGCTGCTCCTGCCGTAGTTCTCGGCTCTCTCGGTATGTTGAAGGGCAAGGAGGCTATCTGCTATCCAGGCTTTGAAAATGACCTGAACTGTGCAAAGGTGTCTGAGGACGTTGTCGTTACTGATGGCAATATCACTACTGCCATGGGTCCTGGCTTCGCAATGGAGTTCGGTCTTGAGCTTGTGAGAATCGCCAAGGGCGATGAGCAGAGTGACGAAGTCGCTTCTGGGATGCTATTGCTATAGAAAGAAACTATAGCTTCTATATTATCTAGATATATAGATAAAAAAATACCGAGTCTCCTTTGAGGCTCGGTATTTTTATTTAATGTTGTATTTTAGTTGAGAGGCTCAACTGATACGTATGACTTGTCATTACGAGTCTTACGGAATACAACGATACCGTCGATGAGGGAGAACAGAGTGTGGTCTTTGCCCATACCTACGTTCTGACCAGGATTGTGAACTGTTCCGCGCTGGCGAACGAGAATGTTGCCTGCTTTTGCGAACTCACCACCGAAAATTTTGATACCGAGTCGTTTGCTTTCTGACTCACGGCCGTTCTTAGAACTACCAACACCTTTTTTATGTGCCATACTGTTTGTCTTAAATTTAAGCGTTAATACTCTTGATCATAATCTCTGTGAAGTTCTGGCGGTGACCGTTCAATTTGCGGTAACCTTTACGACGTCTTTTGTGGAAGACGAGAACTTTCTCACCACGAACATGTGAAACAACTTCGGCAACTACACTTGCGCCCTCCAATACAGGAGCACCAACCTTGATGTCACCATCCTTGTCAACAAGCATAACCTTGTCGAAAGTTACTTCTGAGCCGCGTTCTGCAGTCTCCATGCGGTGAACGAAAATCTTTCGTCCTTCCTCAACCTTGAACTGCTGTCCAAGGATTTCTACGATTGCATACATTTTTGAAAATGAATGTTTTAATTAAATTAGACGGGGAGGCGAGTACCCTCGGTTATCAGCAACCGAGACTTAACTGCTTGTGCTTTTTCGTGATAATGCGCCTCTGTGCGAATTCAGGGTGCAAAGGTACAACTTTTTTCGTTACCCACCAAAAGAAAAAGAGGAAATTTTTTCCCCTTTTTCTTTTGGCCTAAGCTGTATTATCTAAACCACCGTGTTCCTCAGTTTCGCTGAGGAAACTTAGAAACAGAATTTTGCTCCGAAAATCATGTTGAAGCCCATGGAGTCATAGCCGTTCCATGTCTGCCATTTCAGTTTCTCGATAGAGCCAAGTATGTTGTTTGCCTCGATGAACACTGTCACTTTCTTCTTGATAAGATATGAAGCACCGATGTTGAGGTCATGAATGTCGTTCATCTTGATGCTGCCAACGCCTGCCTTGTAGTCTGGCATCTTGCGGCCTGTGGACAGATAGTAGTTGAGTGTGATGTTGAGGTCGTCGATTGGCTTCAGGTCGACCCCTGCGTGCAATTCGTTTGTTGGGCGGTTCCAGATTTCATAGTCTCTTTTGGTAAACTCATAGCAGTTCCAGCGGTAATCCACCATGAACTGATAGCGGTCTAGGAGTATGTAGTTTGCATAGATGCCTACTGTCACTTCGGGCAGTGATTTTATCTGACTGTAGTTGAAGTAGCGTGTCATCATGGCATTGCCGAGTTCGTCATTCATGTAGGCATTCTCAAAGTTCAGTTCATTCATTATGTAACGGAAACTTACGACTGGTTTGATTGTCAGGTTGCTCACTGGAGTGATGTTGATGGCAAGTGACGCATCTATCGGCTTGTATGTGTTGTTCACATTAGCTGTCTTGTTCATTGCGGCAAAGACGTTGAAGTATGGGTTCAAATCTACAATTTGCGACAGTTGGTTTGTGCGCAGGTCGCCTGTTGCGGCAAGGTCTATTCGTACCATCTTGTGTGCGTGGAATGCGGCTGTGATGTTTGGCATGGCATAAAATGCCTCATCCTGCATTGCGGATACGGCCATGCGCACACCTGCGTGAAGGTCAATTATCTTGTGGTTGAGGTTATATGCCGGTTCAAACTCTATCAGGACATTTTCGTAACCACTTATGTTCTTGCTGTAAATCCATCCCTTGGCTTTCAGGTTGAGTTCAATCTGGTGCTTGCCGAATGTGCGACGCCCCTGGCCTCTGACATATACGTCATGCTCTGTGGCACCTATGTACTGCAGGTTGTTCAGAGTGTAGCCTGCTGAAGCTTCGTAATCCCAGTCCTTGAGGGTCTTAATGGAACGTGCGTTAAATTCAGCATTCATTGTATGGCGGCTCTGAAAACGATGTGTCGTGTCAAGGTCGCTCCAATACAGCGAGTCTGAACCGTAGTAGCTGTAATAACGGTTCAGATATGCGACTTTGGCATTCAATTCGTGTTTTTTGTCGATGAAGTGAGAGTAGTTGGCTCCTATGCCAGTGTGGATATTCACTTTCGGATTGAGCTTGTTCTCGCCCCAGTAGGTGCCAAAATGACGTAACTGGATGTCAGCCTGGTCTTCGTCGCTTTTCAGGATTTTGTAATAAGCCTGTGCGCGCCAGTTGAGGTCGAAGCCTACACCAAGTTCGGCAAAGCCGTCTTTAGGCTTGCGCATACGGACGATGGATTGTTTCTCTGGCTCCAGCGGTGTGAAGGGAGTGACTGGAATTATAGGCAACACATAGTTTGAATAGACAAGGTCTGACTCCTTTGTCTGCACCTCTTCAATCTGATACTCTATATTCTTGCGCTTGACCTCTTTTATCTCAGGGGTATATTCTTTCTCGATGTTGATCTGACGGTCAACAACCACTGTGTCGTTGCTTTCCTGTGCAACGACAGCGCAGCATGATGCTGCAATGGCCATGAGTGTTATATATATGCGTCTCATATCTTTATCTTATTTAAGTTCGTTCATACGCTGTTCCAGCATGGTCTGTATGTCATCGTTGGCAGTGTATCCCTCGCGAAGGCTCTCAAGATACATTCGAGCCATGACGTTGTCCTCGCGTGCACGGTATATGTCGCTGAGCAGCAACATACAGCGTGCTGTCCAGTATTGATGTGAAGTTCCTGCCTCGATGAACATCATTATCTGATTCTCGCTGAGTTGCAGGAGTCCCTTGTCGAACAGGTATTGTGAGTACAGATAGTTCGCCTCGGCACCTGCCTTTGTGCTTGGTTCACGGCTTAGTTCTACAAGGTCGTCAACTGCACTGTCTGCCTGGTTCAATGCTATGTATGACTTAGCCCTGTTGTGGCGGGCTTCACGCTGAAGATCGCTACTTGCGTTACCCTGGCTCATTATGTCGTTTGCAATCTGGATTGTCTGGTCGTAGAGGTTGGTGTAGAAGCTGCAGCGCAGAATTCCGAGACGTGCCGTTGCCCGGTTCTCGCTTGTCGTTGCCGTAAGCAGAAGCTTGTTGAAATATGAGTTGGCCGATGCGTATTCTTCCTTGTCGTAGGCAATCTCCGCAGCTTTCAGCAACGATGCCTCCATATATTCATTGCCGTCCATCGTGGTGAGTTTATGGTAACGTATCATTGCCTGCTGCTTGTTGCCTATGTTGTAGTAGGACTCTGCCAGATAATACTGAGCTGTGATGCAGTTGAATGACAGCTCGTCGCAATATTTGACAAGATAGTTGTTCAACGACACTATTGCCTGGTTCCAGTCACTCTTCATATAGCATTTCTCGGCAGCAAGGAACTGCAGCGAGTCCTCCTCGTTGGTGTTGACTGTCTGCACTGTTATGCCGGCAACGGACTGGCGGTATGCAATGTATTCATCCACTTTGTTGATTTCGACATAGAGGTTCTGCATACTTTCGAGTGCAACGCGTGCCTCCTCTGAAGAAGGGTATTTGTCAACCACGAATTTGTAAGCTTCGATAGCACCTTCATAATTGCCCATGTTGGCGTTGAGCATTGCTATCTCAAGTGTCGCCTTGCGTGTCCAACGGCTCATTGGGTGTTTCTTTTGCAAGACCAGATAGGCTGCAATTGCTTCTGTGTTTTTTTCCTGCAATACGTATGTGCGGCCAATCTCGTACATTGCCTCGTCGCTCCAATCTGACTTTGGATGGCGTAAGAGCAACATGTTCAGAGTTTCAATCTTGTCGCTATATTTGTGCTGAAGGCCATAGATTTGTGCAATCTGGTAGAGGGAATAGTCTGCATTTGGATTGCTTGCCGGTATGGTCCAGTATGTGTTGAGGGCATTGTCGAAGTCACGGTTGTTGTAATAGCAGTCGCCAATTCGGCAAATCACGTCATTATAGAGGGAACTTTTGTTTGCATTCTTTATTTCGAGGAACTTGCTGAAGTAAGGCCGAGCCATGCGGTAGTTCTTCTCTTCCCAGTATGTGTATGCCAAAGTGTAGTATGCTTTCAGCAGACAGTCTGTTGTCTTCTTCTGAGACGTTGCGAGATAACGCTTTATGTCTTCCTGAACCTCTTTCATATTGCCTTGCCTATATGCGCATTCAGCACGCCAAAGGTATGCCTGCGATGACAGGGATTTTGTATTGTTCAAGGCGATAGACTTAGTCAGGTATTCTTTTGCCTTGTCATAGTTCCGTTCCTCCACTGCTGCAACACCCAGACGGAAGAGTGCTGTCTCTTTGACCTGCTGAAGTTTGTCGTTTGTATGGCCCATGCGGTCTATGGCCTCAACAGCTGCTGCGTAGTCGTGTTCTGCTATGTAAGCTTCGGCCGTCAGTTCGAGTATTGTTGTCTTTCTCTTGGAATTTGGATATTTCTGTACGAAGTCATTCAAGGCCGTAAGTGTCTCACCGAATGGCGCATGACTGTCGAAAGTAGCTATTGCATAGTTGTATGCGGCTTCTTCGTGCAATGTTTCGTCATGGCCTGTTGTTGCTGCACGCTTGAAGGCAAGACGGGCGTTCTGAGGCTGGTTCTGTTGCAGGTAACTATATCCTATGAAGAGGTATGCGTTCATTGCCAGAGAATCAGAATCTGATGTAAGACGGCCAAGGACAGATATCGCGTTTTTGTATTCTGCCACTTGGTATTCAGCAATTCCGTGCATGTATATGTCTTCGCGGTGAGGGTTCTTGTTTGCCCTGATGTAATTATATAATGCGTTTGAAGCATCTTTGTAGTTCTGTGTGCGGTAAGCGTTTTCGCCGATTATTCTGTACGCCTCGTTTGTGTATGGACTCTTTGGATAGTTTCTGATGAGATCCTGTCCTTTTTCGACTGCCGCAGTGCGTTGACCCTTCGAGTCGTATATTTGCAGTATGTGAAACTCTGCCGCCTCTTTGAATTTGGAATCGTCGTCTATGCGGTGGAATATGTCAATCGCAGTGTTGTAGTGTTGCAGACAGAATTCCGAGTAGGCATAATAGTAGGCAGCTTCGTTGTAGTAGTGCCTGCTGGTTTTCATGGATTCTTCGAAACCTTTGCTTGCCTTCTCGTATTGCTGGAGCTGCAGCTGACTGTAAGCCTGCGAGAAAATGAACACCTCACGGTCATCGTAGTTCAGCACTTTTCCGTTGCATTGTGCGTAAGCGTCAACAGCTTCCTGCCATTTGCGTTTCTCGTAATACCAACGGCCACGCATAAACATGAGCTGGCCACGCATACCACTCTCTGGATAACGTGCCAGATGAGCGTTGATGCGGTCTATCGCCTCTTTGTCTTTCATCATGTAGTGGTTGTAGCATAGCCAGTATTCTGCCTCCTCTATCATGCTGTTTATTGAAGCAGGTGCAAAATCCACATAGCCGTTTCCTGTCTCTTTGGCTCTTTCCTGGACTTTCTGTCTTGCCTCGTTGACAAAACGTTCCAGGTAGGTGCAACTGACGGCATAATAGCCTTCGCGTGAGAGTTTGATGCCTTGTGTGTAGTGCGTGTCCCAGTTGGTGGCAAGCTTGGTCTGCTGGCTCCATGCAAAGACGGCACTCAGCAGCATCAAGGCGATTGTTAAGGTTTTTCGGTTGAACATACTGTATAGTGTTTGTTTTTAATCAGAAATAGCATTCTATGCCTATTTTTGCATTGGCACCATTGTAGGTCAATGCCTTATCGACGGCTTTTGTCTTGCATTCTGCCTCCCATGTTATGTTGAATGGCAGGCTGCCGTACTTAGGCTGGATTTTATGTGTGCCTCGGATTGTGAAAGACGGCGATTTCCAGTCCTGCATCGAGAATGAGTTCATGTTCGAAACCTCTGCTCCGATGTTCCAGTCTGCTTTTTTTGGCCTTGCCCACAGGAGTATTTCGTACAGCCAGCTGCATTGCCATCCAAGACCGGAGATATTTTCTGCCTGTTCTTTCACGAGAGGCATTTTATAATTCCACATGCAACCTGTTGCAATGTACAGGTAGTCCATGCTGTAGTCGGCTGCTATGCTCATGTTCAGGTTCATGGTGCTGAGGCTTTTGGCATTTGCGTAGATGTTGTAGATGTACTGGTTTCGCAGGCCGACGTATTTGGTCTCGTCTATCGGCAATTTGAAGTCGCCTCTTGCCGTGAAATGATAGATGTTTCTTGTCGTCACTTTCAGTCCTGCCGTCAGCCTGAACCACTTTGCAGCGTCCCATTTTATCCTCATTTGCGACAATGCCATGTGGCCATTCGACATCGAATGTTCGTAACCCAAGTCTGCGACAAACATACATTTGGGTTTTTCTTGTTGAATGTCAGCTGTTTGTGCTGATGCAAACAAAGGCAGCAACAGTAAAGTTATAAATAGTGTTTTCTTCATAATCTTAACGTGCAAAGATACAATAAATTGTCAGATTAGCAAAGAAAATCGCATCTTTTTTTTCAACATCTTGAAATATAAAAGAGGCGAGTCGATATCCCATCGACTCGCCTCACAATCTAATAAGAATCGCATGAATATTTATTTGTGTGCGGCCTCGAAGTCCTGCATGCACTTAACGAGAGCCTCAACGTCTTCCTGTGAGCAAGCGTTGTAGATAGATGCACGGAAACCACCAACTGAACGGTGACCCTTGATGCCTACCATGCCACGCTCCTTAGCGAACTCCATGAAGTCCTTCTCGAGCTCTTTGTATTTCTCAGCCATTACGAAGCAAACGTTCATGATTGAGCGGTCTTCCTTCTCGGCAGTACCAACGAACATTGAGTTGCGGTCAATCTCGTTGTAGAGAGTCTCAGCCTTCTTGGTGTTGATCTTGTTCATAGCCTCAACGCCACCCATCTTCTTAACCCATTTCAGAGTCTCGTGCATAACGAAGATAGCGAATACAGGAGGAGTGTTGAACATAGAGATGTTGCGCTCTTCCTCAGCAGCGTGAGTGCGGTAGTCAACCATTGTAGGGATTGGGTTCATATACTGACGGTCAGTGATCTTGCCGAGGAGGTCTTTGCGTACGATAACGAAAGTTACACCTGCAGGGCCTACGTTCTTCTGAGCACCACCATAGATCATGGCATACTTCTTGACGTCAACAGGACGGCTCATGATATCAGATGACATATCAGCGATGAGGTTGATAGGGCAATCCATATCATACTTGATTTCAGTACCGTAGATAGTGTTGTTTGTTGTGATGTGGAAGTAGTCTGCATCTGTAGGGATAGTGTAGCCCTTTGGAATGTAAGTGTAGTTCTTGTCTTCTGAAGAAGCAACTACTACTGTCTCGCCAAAGTTCTTAGCCTCTTTTGCAGCTTTCTTAGCCCAAACGCCTGTCTGGAGGTAAGCAGCCTTCTTGTTCAGCATGTTTGCTGGAACGTGGAAGAACTGAGTTGAAGCACCACCACCGAGGAAGAGAATCTCATACTCCTCTGGGATGTTAAGGAGCTCACGCCACAAATCGCGTGTCTCTTTCATTACGCGCTCCCAACCTGGAGTACGGTGAGAAATCTCGAGAAGGCCGATACCTGTTCCGTCAAAGTCACGGATAGCCTCGATTGTGCTCTCGATAGCCTCTTTAGGCAATACGCATGGACCTGCGTTGAAATTGTACTTTTTCATTGCTTTTTATGTTTGTTTTTAATCTATTGTTTTGCGGTGCAAAGTTACAACTATTTATTCATCTGCCCAAACTTTTTAAGATAAATCTTTTAACGAAGACATATTATTGCGGCTGTGTAATATAAATAGCAGTAAATCAGTATATAATACTTATTTTTACTAAGCCAACGGCAAATTGTCAATTGTCAATTCTCAATTGTCAATTTGATAAGCTCACAGAGCTTATCAACGGCTTCTGCCTCGTCAATGTTTTTGACGACGCACTCTTTTCCTTTGAACAGCGACACTTTGCCTTTCGCTCCACCGATATAACCAAAATCGGCATCTGCCATCTCGCCAGGACCGTTCACTATGCAGCCCATGACTGCTATTTTCAGCCCTTTGAACTGTTTTGTGGCGGCTTTTACCTTTCTTACCACCTCTGGCAGGTCAAACTTGGTGCGTCCGCAACTCGGGCATGAGATGTATTCCGTCTGTGTTATCCTTGCCCTCGAAGCCTGCAGCATCATCATCTCCATTTCAACAACCTGAGCTTCAGTAATCTTTTCGCTGCGGCAGAATATGTAAAGACCATCCAGCTGGCCGTCAATCAGCAGACCTCCGAAATCCACCCCGGCCATTACCTGCAACTCTTCCATGTCGTCGGTCATATAGACGCGCGAACCTATTACCGGATTTCTCAGCCCTTCAGAATTGAATTTTGAAATCATCGCCTTCATCTCGCCGGCAAAGTTCGGATTGGCGGGCGCAAGCATCAATGGCACGTCAGGATTGAGCCTCAGAGCCTCAACCATCATGTCGTCGATGTCCTTCACTCCGCCAACCATCAGGAACTTAGGGGCGGTAAACACTGTGTAGTCAGCACCCACACCCTCAGAGTATGAAATGACTACAGGCACCTGCCCACCGCCTATCTTGTCCGCCTTCTCGCTCTCTCTCCTGTGATATTCAAAGGGGTCGTAGGTCAGTTCACCCTCGAAAGGCACTTTCACGTCAGTGCTTCTGTGGTTGATGTATTTAACCAGTTTCTGTGCAACGGGTATTTCGGCTTCAGGCTTTTCAGAGAGAGACACTCTGATTGTGTCTCCAATTCCTTCCATCAGCAATGTGCCAATGCCTATTGCCGATTTCACACGCCCTTCATCATCACTTCCTGCCTCGGTAACTCCCAGATGGATAGGGTAGTTCATCTCCCGCTCGTCCATCATCTTGGCAAGAAGCCTAACCGTCTGCACCATCACCCTCACGTTGGATGCCTTAACTGAGACGACAATGTCATGAAACTTCATCTCCTCCATCATCTCTATGAACTCAATGCACGATTCTGCCAGACCTTTTGGCGTGTCGCCCCAGCGAGACATCATGCGCTTGCTCATCGAACCGTGGTTCACGCCAATGCGTATTGCGGTGTTGTTCTCTTTGCAGCGTTCAACGATAGGCCTCAACTTCTCCTTGACTTTCTCGACCTCGTCAGCCCATTCATCGTCAGTATAGTCGCCCGCTTTTCCTGCAACAAAGTTTCCTGGGTTTATGCGTATCTTTTCTACAGCCCCGGCAGCCTCAAGAGCGACATTCGCATTGAAATGTATGTCGGCAACCAAAGGCACGTCGCATCCCTCCTCGCGAAGCCTTCTGCGGGCCTCCTTCAGGTTCTCGACCTCCTTCACACCCTGAGTGGTGAAACGCACAAGTTCTGCACCGGCCTCGGCACAGCGTTTAGCTTGTGCCACAGTGGCTTCGATGTCGTTTGTGTCAACATTGCCCATAGTCTGCACCCGAATGTCATTTTCCCCGTCAATCGCGATGTTGCCAACTCTGACCTCACGCGTCAGTCGCCTGTTATAATCAAATTGTCCCATAAATTAACACTACGTGTTGATTCTTGGCGGCACCTCAGCAATTTCAAACCGAGTTTGATTGCATTCGGTTTGCACAAGAATTGTCAATTGTCAATTCTCAATTCTCAATTAAAAAAAGTCCTCCCTTGCCATTTTCAATGCTCAAATAGTAAACTCCATTTGCAAGAGACGAAACATTGACATTATCCCCTTCAAAACTCATCATGAGTCTTCCGGCCATGTCATAAATATCACCTTTATGTTCACCATTGAGATGTAATGTTTCCTTTACAGGGTTCTGGCAAATCAGCACTTCTTCGTCATCGGCAATCTCTTCCACGGCTTCTGGCAAATGGTCACCCCTGATGCCGATTATCGCTGCATGATGCTGGTTGAAATCGTAAGGCCCAGGGGTGAAGTCGCCAATCTTGAACCAGCCGTCATACTGGCCGTTCCAACCCCATACCAGGTGATAATAGTTGTCGTCCCTGTAGCCGTCGCAGATGAACACATGTCCGCCGTAAGAGCCTGAGGCACCGTAGAAGAAAGGTGCCCTCTCGTCCAATTCTCCCTGCAGTATTTCGTGCCATTCAGCAGTGGTGTAGTTGGCTTTTTCTATATATTCCACAGTCGATGGGAATCTGAAATATTTGCTCAGGGCATAAACCATCATCCATGACTGGGCAGTCGAGGCACTTGCCCCGTAAGCCATGTTCACAGCCACTCCGCAATGGTAGAGCAGTGTGGAGACAGCCTCTTTTTGTGCATCGGTTGACGAGGCAGTCAGCTTTTGCGGCATGTTGTCGTAATCGTAATAGGTATTCTCGAAGTCTGCTGATTGTGTTCCGTAATCGCCATAACCGTATGCCGAGAAATTAGCCTCGTAGCTGTACGACCCTTGGCCGTGAGTAGGGTAGCGCCAGTATCTCATTATCTGACCCATCACCAAGGCACCACAGCCAACCTGCGCATGGCCGCCTTGACCTTTCGGGTCTTCAGGACACATCGAGTTGTAGTATGTTCCCTGTCCCCACTTGACCCATATCAATGGAGATACAACTATGTTTCCTTCAGACACGATTCTCTGCATTTTGTTTCTTGCATCTGCCGTCTCCCTGAATTCACTTCTGAATTTCTTTCCGCCCATCATCTCCCTGAGAGCGACGGGCACGTCCGTGCAATCCACCGTTCCTGTCTCTGAAAAACCAATGACTTTTCCGCTTTCTTCGTCAGTCATCACCCATCCGCCTCCAGCCAAATTGCTGAATACTACTGCTAAAACAATAAATAAAGTTTTCATGTTACAATTATTAAATATTTTGCAAATTTACGACATTATTTTGTGATGGCAAAATGTTTCGGCTGTTTTTTGCAGAAAAGCGTCTTGCTGAAAAAAGTTTCCAAAACATTTGCCAG
This sequence comes from Candidatus Aphodosoma sp., assembly GCA_045600865.1. GTDB lineage: Bacteria > Bacteroidota > Bacteroidia > Bacteroidales > Paludibacteraceae > Aphodosoma. The sequence goes on along the minus strand of JAZRYS010000136.1, from coordinate 2,973 downwards.
ATTCAGAAATAATGCCTACCTTTGCAGCCTCAATTAAAAGACGAGTTATACATGCGAGTGTTCCATGGAACAAATATGATGGTGACCAGACCCGAAGTCCGAATGGTTGGCTATACCAAAGACTTCGGATATGGTTTCTATTGTACCGAATTTGAAAAACAGGCTCAAAGATGGGCTATGTCAAAACATAACCCACACATTGTTTGTGTCTATGAATTTGAACCATCTGCCGATTTGAACGTAAAACAATTTCCGGAGATGAGTGATGAATGGCTTGATTTTGTGGCGGCATGTCGTCATGGACAAACTCATTCGTATGACATTGTTGAAGGCCCTATGGCAGACGATGAGGTATGGGATTATGTGGAAGATTTTCTGGCTGGACGTATCTCTCGTGAAGCTTTCTGGGCCCTTGCTCGTTTTAAACGTCCCACACACCAGATCATTTTCTGTAATGACAAGGCGTTGCAGTCACTGACCTATATAGAATCGTATGAGTTATGAAAAACATCTATTTTCCTGAAGAAACAATCGGCTTTAACGAGATTTTTTTTGTCTGCTACATGATTGAGCGTACAGCAAGACACATCAAGCAGCGCAATCGCTATGTAGTTGAGCATCTTGGCGATGAGGGGCTGAAACGGCAACTGTCAATTGCAAATACCATACACAGTATGAATCCTGAGCAGGTGGTTGCTGATTGGATAGAAGAGTACGGGTTGGAACAGGGTGATACTGACGTTACGAAAGTTGACCATAGATTCACAGACAAGGTTCCTACCGATATTCAGATGGGCAAGGTTTATGCACGTCTTGTTCAGTCAGTCACTTCTGATAATGAATCGCTGTCTGCCACTATCCGAAGTGTTTATGCCTCTCCAATATGCGATGTAATAGACAATTATAATTCAAGCGCATACTATGAGCCAAGTTATGTCCAGACTCGCGCTTATTATGCTGGTGCATTTATCTGATGAGTAAATATGACACCATTATTGTGAACTAAATCAGCTTTTTGTACTCCAGGGGTCGGGCAATCCATAGCCATATCAAAAAATATTTGTACCTTTGCAGCGCAATTCAGAGAAAGAATAACTTCCACCTCATTATGTTTTTGAAATCCGAACCTGCAAGACAGCAGGTTCGCTACGAACACTGCGCTGACACCGAGAGGAGAAACCGCAAAAAAACTTTGCGAATCGTTTGCTCACGTCAGAAATAATGCCTATCTTTGCAGTCTGAAAGGTTAAGTATATTTAAAATCTCGATTTGGTGCAAAAATCATGCTGCAAAAATCTTGATTTGGTGCGAAAAACACGTTGCAAAAATCTCGATTTGGTGCAAAAATATATTTAAAATATTGTGGAATAGGGAGAAAGGTATAAGTTGAATATAAAGTCAAAATACAGAAATGAAGAGAAAGATTTATGGAGACCTTCTGAAATGGAAAAATGAAGAACGAGGTGCGGTTGCACTTTTGGTGGAAGGAGCACGTCGTGTTGGTAAGAGTTACGTTGTTGAAGAGTTCGCAAAAAACGAATACAAATCGTATATACTTGTCGATTTTGCGCATATCGGGAAGGCATTGAAGGCAGTTTTTGATGAATATTTGAACGAAACAGACTTGTTTCTGATGTATCTTCAGAACGTTGCTGGTGTGCAGTTGTATGAAAGGGAATCGTTGATAATATTTGATGAAGTGCAGTTATATCCAATGGCAAGACAGGCCATAAAGCATCTGGTTGCTGATGGCAGATACGACTACATTGAAACAGGCTCATTGGTAAGTATCAACGAAAATACAGCAGATATACTTATACCTTCCGAAGAACGGTCGCTTCAGATGAATCCCATGGATTTCGAGGAATTCCTGTGGGCAATTGGCGATAAAATGACATGGCCATTTGTGAAACATTGCTTCGATAACCAATTGTCCATGGGGCCTATGCACAGAAAAGTCATGACATTGTTCCGTCAGTATCTGATAGTTGGAGGAATGCCGCAGGCTGTCGTGAAATTTATAGAAACAGGCAATTTCCAGCAAGTCGATGTCGTGAAGCGAGATATATTGTCGTTGTACCACAAGAGCATAGATAAACATGTAAAAGGTTATACCGAGAAAGTAAAAGCTGTGTGGGAACAGATTCCGGGAGAATTGCAGAAACATGAGAAGAAATTCAAACTTGCCGATGTGGAATCAGGTGCAAGATACAGAAGTTACGAATCATCGTTTATGTGGCTTAAGGATGCAAGGTTCATTAACGTGTGCTATAATGTCACTGAACCTCAGGTGGGTATGAAACTCAAGAGAGACGCCCAGACGTTCAAGTGCTATATGGGAGATACGGGGCTTTTGATTGCCCATGCCTTTGACGAAAAACAGGTGCAAGGTGAAGAACTGTACCAAAAACTTATGCTTGACAAATTGGAATTAAATGAAGGTATGTTGGTCGAAAATATAGTTGCGCAGATGTTGGTGGCAAGTGGCCATTCGCTGTATTTTTACAGCAAAAATTCCGAAGTGTCGGGGAATCGTATGGAGATAGATTTTCTTGTGGAGAAACCGACACTTACGAATGCCCACAACATTTGCCCTGTCGAAGTGAAGTCTGGCAAAAACTATACTTTTTCATCTATCGAGAAATTCAGGAATCGGTTTCCAAATCAGGTGCATATCCCATATATAATCCATTGTATGGATTACAAAGAGCAATCGGGATACCGATTCATACCGATTTACATGACACCATTATTGTGAACTAAATCAGCTTTTTGTGCTCCAAGGGTCGGACAATCCATTGCCATGTCAAAAAATATTTGTACCTTTGCAGTGCAATTGACAAGGTCGTCAACAAAGGAAGGAAATAACGGGCAAGTCCTGAAAGGACGAAAGAGTATAGCGCAGGGCGTGAGCCCTGTGTGAAAATGTTTGGTACATTAATAGAGCCCCGTAGGTGGCGACATAATTCAAAT
>JAZRYS010000135.1:0-3255 GCA_045600865.1 Candidatus Aphodosoma sp. | reverse complement strand
CCTTCGATGGTCAAACAGTGGAAAGACCTTTCGTTACACCCTTCAACATACGATCTGAATCATCTTGATGAGCTAGTAGAAGGTTCATCGCTGGCAAGTAAGTTAATCAATGACTTTAAACTGAATGCCGTGCCAAAAGCTGGTATCATTCTCAGTTGGATATTCTATGGCGATTTCTATGAGGTTATTGTCTCTATCAATGAGAAATATGCCAATGACAAGAAGAATCTTAACCTCATAGAACGCAAAATCTGTGCCTTCGTTGCCAAGAGTGCTGTAAAGAGCAGTATCAAGGCCGGCTACAGAACCAAGGAGCAGTGGGATGACTATTACCGTACAAGCCAGATGCTCGAAGATGGTGACGTTCTTGGTTGGATAAAGGCAGACCTGGACAAGGACATTGAGACAGAAAAAAAGGCTCACGAACAGACTCTTCTCCAAGAGGAGCACGCCAGAGCGCAGCAGGCAGAACGCAAAGCACAAGAGGCAGAGCGTAATGCGTTGGAGTCAGAACGTCGAGCTATGGAAGCAGAAAAGGAAAAGGCTGTTGCGGAGGCGATACTTAAAACTAAAGAGGAAATGCTTGCTCAGTCTCTTGCAGAGAAAGAAGCAAGGGCAGAGAAAGCAGAGCAACTTGCCATGCTGGAAAATGAACTTCGCAGGAAAGCTGAAGAGGATGCTGAGAAACAGAGAATAGCACGTGAACAGGCAGAGGCTACCATCAAAGTGTTAAACGAACCGCCAGCACCAGACGTAGCTCCTTCTGATCTGGAGCCAAAGGAAAAGGATGATGCGGAAGAATATCCTCCATTCTCAAACGTCCTGAAATGTCCATTTGAGAAGAAGGAAGCTGTGGTTAATGCGATTGGCGAACATATTCAAGAAAACCATACTGGTTGGGATCTCGCATATCTCAACAAGGCACTGGAGATCCGCGGAGTTCTTGACAAAGAGGACGCTAAGAATGCAACCTTATACTACAATGCTTTGATAAAGCAATATCCAAAACTCGAATCAATAATTCCATCTCTCAGAACAATCCAGACATACATGTCAAAACTAAGAAACACCACGATGGGAGTAGGAAAGAAAGATATGTTTGAAAGAGATGAGTTCAAGGTCGAATTAGACAGGGCATTAGAAGTCATTGATAAGGCTCTAGGAGCATAGTCATATTTATTCATCATATAAAGGCACGTTTTTGTGGCGATACCACAGAGACGTGCCTTTATTGTTGTTCGTTCATCTATAGGAGAAACAAACAACCTTATTGAATTTTCGTTCTGTCCGATTGTTTTCTATAGCATTAACAACTCCATTTTTATCTAAAAAAATACCAGTTCGGCAATTTATTTTCATTGCGTATCATTGCGTATGTTGCGTACGCAATTCGCATGCAACACGTTGTGGTATAGAAAGTTGCGAAAATATTGAGAAACTGGTAATTTTGCATCGTCAATTTCGTTCTCAGCGAGATTGGCGGTGTTTCTTTTTCCTGAAGCTGTCGGATTTGGAGCACCCTGAGAAAGTTAGTGAGACAGCGCAGTGTTCTACCTCTAATATATTGTATATGGAGATAAACGAAATCATAAAGTCAGGCAACAACGTCATGTTCGTTGTTTCCTCTGATGACCTCATGCGCTTTGCCACATCACTTATAGAGCAGGCGCACAAGAGTAAGATGGAAGAACTCGCCCAGTTCCCGAAGGAGGAGCAGGAAGAGAAGTTCCTCACTACCGATGAGGTCAAGCAGATCTTTGGCGTTTGTGATTCAACCCTCTGGTCATGGCACAAGCACGGCTTGCTTTGTCATAGGAAGTTCGGACGCAAGAACGTCTATGCCCTTTCGGACATCAGACGATTCATGAACGAACATGCCGAGACGGAAACAGTCACAGGCTATGTCAAGTGGCATGAGGCAAAAGCAAATCTGCCAGAGTAGCGACTTGTAGCGGTGGGTGGGTAGGACTATTTTCATGCGTTCTTGTCTGGTCAACATGAACGCCAACGACAACTGCCATTTGACCAATGGCACAACACCTTAGATATTATGTACTCTATTAGCAATATCGAGAAGACTGAGAACCTGATTCTTCAGGTCTCACAGTTGAAGCATCGTGTCGAGAATCTGGAGAACGTCCTTCGCAACGGCAAGGATGTACTCACTCTCGAAGAGGCTTCGCTCTACACAGGAATTTCTCGCAGCACTCTGTACAAGTTGACAAGTGCACACGAGATTCCATACTACAAGCCTCACGGCAAACTCATCCTTTTTGAGCGCAATGAACTCCTCGCATGGGTTCGCTCTAACCGCATTCCAGCAAAATGCGAGGAAGAGGAGTTTCAGAACTGATCAGATGAATCCACTAATGTATATACATATGGAGAAGTCTACAGACCCCCGACTCATCCTCTCACTGTCACTTCAAGACATTGATAACCTTATCAAAGACTTGAAGCCGACACATAGGATGTATCGTTTTGCATCCCTACTCCGTCATGCCGCTGAAACCGATGGCACGCAGATAAAGCGCAACATCGGCTACAGCGTGCAGACGGGGCAGGTAGGTGCTTCGCATTCTGAACTTGGCAAGGAATGGAACTGCAATCGCAGTACTGCCACTCGTTTCCTAAAAGAACTGGAGGCTAATGGTCTCGTTAAGGTCTCAACAGGAAATGTCTCATCTGTCACAGACATCAAGTGTCTGCTTGGATGGCAGTGTGGCGACAAGGTCATTCCAAACCTTTCGAGTGATAATGAACTTGTATATCAACTTATTAACTAATCACTTTTAGCATTATGGGTAAGATTATTGTATTCACAAATGTCAAAGGAGGTGTAGGTAAGACACTGATGTGCAGCTACTTTGCAAGTTACCTCACACAAAAAGGCAGACGTGTTGCTGTTGTTGATGCTGACATACAGTAGTCTTTGTCTGACCATCGTGAGGATGACCTTCAGAAGTACCCCAATTTGCCTATACCTTGGCAAATCAAGTCCTTCGCAGGTATGACACCAGAGGCAGTTGCCAACACGCTGACTAACCTGAAGAACCTCTCTTATGATGTTATCATTGATTGCCCTGGCAATATCATTGATCCTAATCTCAAAGCCATCTACAGCATAGCAGACATTGCTGTGGTTCCGATTCACTATGATCCAGACTCTATGAGAGGCACAATGAGGTTCGTCAGATTGTTCAAGAAGAACTTCCGCGCACGAATGTTCTTTTTGCCGAACAACATATCCGGCAT
>JAZRYS010000134.1:0-1020 GCA_045600865.1 Candidatus Aphodosoma sp. | reverse complement strand
ATAAACTCCCTTATACCGTAGGGTATTATACGGAAAAACCCTCGTAAAGTATTGATATTGAATTAGAAATAATTTCATTATATTTGTAATGGAATCGGCGGCTGCTACAAGAATTTGTAGTATGAAAGTCATTCCATCCATAGCATTCTCAGAGTTCACCGGTTCGGCCGGTGACGTCACGGCAAGGTCCATCGGAGGCCGCACGATTCTCAATCACAAAGCATATCAATCGAAAGTAAAGACGCCCTCACAGGCGTCCAGTCGCAATACTCTGTCCAAAGTTTCCCGGGCATACAAGCAGCTCACCGATTCCCAAATGAAAGCCTGGGGAGCTTTGGCCGAGCATCTCAAGGGCATATCCACATTCGGCAAGGCGGCAGAAATGACCGCCCATAATGCGTTTGTTCGCATCAATGCCAACCGTCAGCTTGTGGGAATGCCTCTTTTGGTTAATGCTCCCGAATACAAATCTGATGTCCCGGAGGTTGATTATGACGATTTCTGGATATGTCCTGACTTCATTATGTTCACCGGAATAGAGCGGCCCAAAGAGTCATACAAGTTGGTTGCAAGGATGTCCGCCGGTCTCGGCAACGGTATTTCGTCAGGCTGGTCAAAGACAGTCATCGTAAGTCCGGGAATGGACGAGGACTGGGGAGATGCCGACATCACGAAGTTCTATACCAAGACCATCGGCTACACTCCTCAGATTGGCGAGAAGGTGTTCATCGAATTGTATTGGCTTGACTCCGAGAACGGATTTGTCGGAGAGACTATGCGTCTGAAGGCTATCACCAAGACAACCTCTCAGGTTCACGATGAAGCATATTCTCCGCGCAATGAAGTCACACCTGAAAACCTCAAGACTATTTCAAGTGGCGTCACTATCGAAAAGTTCTATCTGGAGCAGGCTCCGGGTTCCGCAATAATGATGGCCGACATCAAGGCCAACAACACTACTTATGTAGCAGGCGAAAGCGGAAGCCTTCAGGATATGCCGGACACTTACCTCGGTGGCAG
>JAZRYS010000133.1:0-2190 GCA_045600865.1 Candidatus Aphodosoma sp. | reverse complement strand
TAAACAGAGATAGCACCTACTACGGCAACAACGCCGGCAATCGCATAGCACAACTTCACCACAAAAGGAATATACTTGGCGATTTCCTCTGTTACGGTAGAGAGTGCACTGGTACCTGCGGTGTAGTCACCAGCAGCATTCTGAGCGAGGCAAGCGGCTGTGCCGCATACCATCATGAGAGCAAGAGTCTTGAGTCGCTTTGACTTGACAGCTCCCTTCATGTAGTTTTTGATTTTCTTAAACATTGTCTTTTTACCTTTTTTGATTAACTATATATCCTCGTCTGGCCAGTTGAAGATTCTTTTATCCTGTAGTGTTTGTGAGTGGCTAAATCTGGTAGCCGTAGAATGCAGGGAATACGATACTTGCACCGATGATGAAGAGACATGCACCGATAAGCATCATGATTGATTTGGTAACATCACCTTCTCCCGTAGTCATCTTGAAGTAAATCTGCAACGCGCCAATAATGGCAACCAGCGATGATACAGCATAAACAAGGTAGAGTACATAAAGCATCATGGTAACGACATAATCATGAGCCTGAGCGAGAGCCGAGGCACCCCACGAGTAGTCCACGCCACCGCATTTCGCAACGGCAGGGTGGGCTACAAGGGCGCACAAAGCCAAACAAAACAATCCTTTTACCTTATGAACAATCATTCCAAAACTAACACCTTATATCGTTTCACTTAAATTCGGTCGTATTTGATCTTGACACTTGGATGACTTGGAGTACATTTCTTGAGCATGTCTCTGAAGTCAACCTCGTTTGTCTCACCCGAACTTTCACTGTCAACCTCCTCGAAACCGAGTTGTGCTCTACGCATTTTCTCCTTTGAAGAAATGCCTTCTGGGTGTTCGGGATCGTACACAACAATTTCAGGTTCGAAAGGCTTTTGCTCTTCTGTAGATGTACCTTCTTCATTTACAACTGAGTCTGAAATCCGAGTTTCATGTTGAGTCTCATTTGGAGTCTCTTCCTCTTCTTCCTGGAGTGGTGTCTCTTCCAAGATGACAGTCGGTTTCTCTTCAGCAACAGGAACATCAATGTCCTCTTCATCAGAAACCGTTTCTTCCTTCTTGCCGTACATATCTTTCATGATAATTACAGCGTAGTAGATGAATAAGCCAATGGTCAAAATGATGGCATATATCCAAAATCCATTCATGTCTTTTAACTTGTATTTTGTCGTTTTGATTCAGAATTACGACGCAAAGGAACATCCTTTTTTACAGATATGACTGGAAGTATCAGAATAAGGCTTTTTTCTTAACAGTATTTCAAATACGAGTATGATTTTACATTAAGAATCAAACTCGTGACACAAATAGGAGCCTTTAAAACAAAAACTGGAGACCTCCCGAAAGAAGCCTCCAGTTGAGTGGATAATTGACTACTGCATAATACACGCAGCAGATCTGTTATGAATGCTTGGTTAGATAGTCGTTTACGTCATCGCAACCATTATATCGGTAACATTCATCTATTGTGGATGAAGGATATTGATCCTTTATAGCCGATGTCGTTTTGCGACCAGCTTCATCATTGTCAAGGAAACAATGTATTGCCTCATAATGCGAGAGTATATCCAAAGCTCTTTTGAGACAAGCTACAGTGTTCAATACAATAATGTCGCAACGTTCAGATATGTCTGCAACGATGTTGATCGGATTCCTCTCCCTGATGGTGAGGTATGAAAGAAAGTCCATAAACCCTTCAAATATGCAGCATTCTCTCATGAGATTGTCTTTCTCATGTGGGAAGAATGTTATATCCTTATGTCCTATACATCCTTTGAAGTATTGGTTCCGAATCTCATATCCACCGTTACGGTTGCGGAATGCAATTGCATAATAGTTTTTCCCTCTAAGACTATAATGTACTTCGCAACAATAAACTTTGGCAAGATTCAGGTCAACTTTCCTTCTGATAATATACGATTGAAGTGCAATCTCTGTCAGTTGACTATACTCCACATTACGGAACTCTGATTCCTGTTGATGTTTAGCAGGAGCATTCCTTGAACGAACGAGGTTGTTAACAAGGGTTGGTGCGTCATTGGCTATCATCCTCAGTACCGTCGATGTGTCATTGGTATTATAGAGCTTCTTGCCAAGGTCTATAAGATCACCTCCTGTACCATCTCCGAAATCGTACCAGTCGTTACGCACTTTGTCAACCTTGAA
>JAZRYS010000132.1:0-2017 GCA_045600865.1 Candidatus Aphodosoma sp. | reverse complement strand
TCACCAGCATGTTTGATGATACCTTCAAACAAATGGCGATGAATGTTTAGGAACTCCAACGGTGTCAATGAGAACGATGGTTCGTTCAACAACTTCGTGATGTTGGCAGCAACACGGTCTGCTTCTTCCTTCTCTGCATCATCAGCATCGTGCTTTGTCTTATTCACATAGTATGAGCGAAGCTGTTCTCGAACCTCATCGATGGTAATATCCCCCTCGATGTGTTTAATGGCTATCTCCTTCAGATATTCAGACACACGGAGCCCATCCACGTCCTGAAGTCCAATAGCGGTACGCCATGCCGATACTTTCTCACGCTTATGCGGCTCAGCTACACGTTCGTAAGCTTCAAAGTCAAGATATTTCTGTTCTTCGTTCATAAACATTTGTTCCCATTTCAGAACTAATCAAAAGGCATTTAAGGTTACAATATAGGGTGTCCAATCTGTTGAATTTATGCAGAAAGTTTTTCGCGTCGTTTGATTAGAGGGTTAGGTCTAAGGTGTTTTCGTTTCCATTGTGCGATATCGTTCATACTTGTTCTTTCCATGATGGATTTTATGTCCACTTTTCCGGCACTCTTCAGGGTTGCGTATTTTGCGGTCAAAGGCAACATCAGAACAGACTCTGTAAAGCCACAAGTCTTGCATGGTGAAAGAACCGATTTGGCCAGGCTGAACTTTGATTCAATGATATCTGAGGATATGTAATGTATGGGATGTTCTTCCGTCAGCAATTGACTCTCCTTGTCAAGATACGAGATGAGCAATGTCATAAGTTCCCTTTGCCTTGCACTGCCATATGAGAGAGTGGACTTGATTGTCGCCTTGCATTTTGCTGCATTTTCAGCGGACAGTCCCTTGTTCTTGCACAGTTCCATGACTTCCTCAAACACCGTGATGTCCTCTTTGACCTCGTCAATAAGACTTGCATTCCTTGAAACAAACGAATAGTGCATCTTTTCCTTTGCCGTAAATCTGTAGGCACAGTCCAATACCTTTGATGCCCAGTTTACTGTGGGGTATACATTCATGAACCGTGCTATGGTTCTCTGCTTGCATGGCATGAGATAGGCTACATCGGAGAGTGCAAGATGTTTGGTCTTCCCTACAGATTCCGAGAACTGCCTGAATTCCGCATCTTCATTGTACACCGCCTTCAGGAATGTTGCAAATGTGTGACTTATGTCTCGGTGATGTGGAATCCCCAGGTCTGTAATAGCCTTCTTGAGATTTGTACCGTTGTCCGTGATACAATACTCTGGGGAGTGCAACTGCTCGTCTATGACATCCTGCATGAAACCGTTCACGTCTTCAGCCTTCCAGCTCTTTTCCACCTGCATTCCGACAACCTCGGCATCGGCATGGCCTAGTGCTGCCTTGCCGTTGTGATCGGCAGGTACCTTCAGCACCAGCATCATTTGCTGGTCACCGACACTTATGCTTCCGTCAACGACCAATGCATAGGACTCTTCTATGTTGAAGTCCTTATTGCTCATTGCGTCTAAGCCACTTTTGGCAATCCACGTCCGTATGGTTGTGTGCTCTGGTATCTTGCCAAGCGCATTTGATAGCATAAAGTTGAACACCTCCAGTACCTTCGCCACCTTTCGTGGACTTATCTTGGCAAATATGCAGAGCATCAGAGCCATCTTGATGGTCAAGTCCTTGTAGACGTACCGCTTTACAGACTCGAACGTAAGGATTACGGTTTGACTTTCAGAACAACTATTCTTGTTCCTTTTTTTTTACTAGAATCCTTCAACTCACGTTTTAGTTTGCGAATCTCTGCTCTTGCTGTTTTGTTGTCATTTTTAGCAGTGGCCAGTTGCTTTTCAAGCCGTGCGATTTTGATGTCTTTATTCATAATAACAGTCTGATTATTTGACTGTAAAGTTACAAAATTATTTGCATATAACCAAACTTTTTGGTGACTTTTTTGAGGATATTTTGCGGATTTCTAGAGAGTTAGGCGGATATCGTCGAAGTATTGTGGCGTAACAGATTGGACACCCTAT
>JAZRYS010000131.1:0-2145 GCA_045600865.1 Candidatus Aphodosoma sp. | reverse complement strand
GGAAACGTTCTGTCTCCTCAGTCTCTTTCCCTCGGCGATTATCGAAGTCCAACTCCTGCTGCCCATTATGAGTGCGAAGCCACAACTGAGCTTTCTGGAACAGTTCATCGGCCTCCGCTTCCGACTTTGCGACTCCAAACTTCTTCACTTCAGTGAATTTTCCATGTGCCTTGCTCACGACTACTACGCTGATAGTGCCTGAGCGATTGGTTTTCTTGCGTACAAACATGGTGCAAAGGTACACATTTTTTCGCTTGCGTCACCCAAAATCACCCAAAAACTTAACCTAACTTGTTGATTTTCATTCTACGCTATGTGATGGCGCAAAAAAATGATGAAGTCAGGAGGTGAACATTGGTATTACTCGTCCATCATACAAGAATCTCCACGAATTCTTGTGCGATGAACGAGTAATGGTCGAGTTCACCTCGAATAAACAGAACAACCTGTCTTGAACGTTTCTGAACGTTTTTTTGAGGCCTGTTTAAGGAGCAAATTTTTGCTATATATGGGCGATAACTCACTTTTTTTATGAGTTATCGCCCATATATAGCAAGGTTTTTAGAGATAATAGTCTGATAATCAATATTTGTTTGCTATTCAAAATATTGTGGCAATGTCACAGCAAAATATAGTGGCTTTGTTAAGGTGATTTCGCTATGCCTCCGCTGTGAACTACGGAGTCACAGCGAAGTCACGGCAAAGTTTCTGTTGAAATAGTAGAGGGTCTAAATATGGTAATTCGGAGTATTAGAAGGAAATATTTGCGATGTGATAAATTTCTTTTCCGAAACATTTTGCCAGTTCGGGAATTTGTTGTAACTTTGCCGCAAAATTTGCGGCGTTATTGGTTGGATAATGCCGCAGGGGAAAATTTCAGTATTGCCATGTATATTCATGAAAGGGAAAATTGGAGCGATTTCAGGTGGAATGATTCTGAAATATCTCTGTTGTTGGAGAAGGTATGCAGAATGCAGGGTGTGTTGACAGGACGGCTGGATGCTCTCGGATTTGAGAGTAAATTAACTGCCATGTCCGAGAATCTGACACATGAGTTGGTTCAGTCTTCTGAGATTGAAGGGATAAAACTGAATATTGACGAGGTGCGTTCGTCCATTGCACGTAAGATAGGAATAGAAAATGTGAAATATGCCGCGCCTTCGCATTATGTAGAGTCTGTTGTCTCAGTGCTTCTTGACGCAACTGAACATTATGACCAACCGTTGACTGTTGAGAGATTATGTAATTGGCAGTCGGCATTTTTTCCGACAGGACAAAGCAATGGCATAAAACTGGAAGTTGGGCATTACCGTACTCACGAGGAGCATATAGTGTCAGGCATGTTCGGAAGGGCAAAGGTGCATTATGTTGCTCCTGCGCCTAATCGTGTTGAGGACGAGATGAAAAATTTCATTGATTGGTTCAATTCCGAGCAACAGGTGCCGTATGTGGTGCGTTCTGCTATTGCTCATCTGTGGTTCGTCAGCATACATCCTTTTGAGGACGGCAATGGCCGTTTGGCGCGTATCTTGTCTGACATGATGTTGGCAAGAGGAGAGAAGATAGGATTTAGGTACTACAATGTATCCTCGCAGATAAATATAGACAAGAGACATTATTATGACGTATTGGAAAAAACTCAGCAAGGAGATGGCGACATTACGGAGTGGCTTGTATGGTACTTGGAAAAAATTGTCGCTGCATTAGAAAATGCAAATGCAAACGTGTCTCAGGTTTTGAGGAAAAGTATGTTTTGGCAGAAATTTGCAGGTGTGACCATCAGCGAACGCCAAAGGCTGGTGCTCAATATGTTCCTGGACGGTTGTGAGGGGAAAATAAATACAAGGCATTGGGCGGAGTTGGCAAAATGCTCGAAAGATACTGCCCAAAGAGATATCCAGGATTTAGTATCCAAGAATGTTCTGGAGGTGGTTGATGCGGAAGCAAAGAGACCGTGTTATAAAATATTGGTCGAGTCATGATGATGTCCTGAGCAGAGTGCAATTGTCTTGTCCTGAAATATGTTGACACAAATGAAACCACTATGGGAAAAAGTATTTATTCTCGAGAAGAGAGAATTGCAATTGTCAGAGATTGCATAGTCAACAAATTGTCAGACAGAGAAATAGAAGAGAAATATTGTCT
>JAZRYS010000130.1:0-2507 GCA_045600865.1 Candidatus Aphodosoma sp. | reverse complement strand
TTTCTTGATAATTTACCTTTTCTTTTCCTGGCTATAATGCTTGTAAGGTATCTTCGTCGGTTCTTACTAATGCTACGCCCCATATCCCTTTTGACGGTTTAGACAAATTGAGAGTCTTGACCTTCATGTCAGCAAAGCATGGCGTGATAGTCAAGACACTCTTGCCTAAAAGAGCAAACAGTACCAACTAAAAGCCATCATGCCAGGATCGTGTCTGAGCCACTGATGTAGTCATGCTGGCTTCAAGTCCGTACTTTTGAGTTTGCTCTTACCGACAAAAGATTCCCAACCCTTTTTCTTTTCATGGCAAATAAATAGCTCGTTACAGGCAACTGAAATGAGCTGGTAGTTCGTGTGCCCTAATCTAAAAACTTACGTATCGACTTCTTGGGACTGATAAAATTATGTTGCAAAGGTACATGATTGTTCTTGCGACAATGCAAGTACACGCCTGCGGTTCATGAAGAAATCTCCACACCTTTGGGTAGTATTTCTTGATGAATCCTTGCATTGCTTGAACAATCACCTTTGTTAGTCAACATAATTTTTAATCAGTCCCAGAAGTAGAAGATTCTACAGAAGGGAAATAAAAAATCAAAGCGTATGACAACGATTGAATCAATTTTGACCAGACTGACCAAAGCGGTTAGCGGTACAGACAAGGAACTCTACACAAAGGAGGAACTGAACAAGTTTGCAACCTTCTATCTCGACAAGTGGGACGAGAACACGAGCGAGGACGTAATTGCTGAATCATTCACCGATTACTGGTGGGACACGGACAGGACTTGCAGACGATGCTCAGAGTGTGGCAAACTGATGCGTGAAGGCTATTGCGTAGATATGGGTGCAGCATACTACTGCAGTGATGATTGTCTTCACACCGAGTACACCGAAGAAGAATGGGCAGAGGAGTGTGAGAATAATGACCAGAGTTATTATACAGAATGGTAAATCAATAAATTTCAACAAGATGGCAAATCAAGCAACAACGACCTACAAGGTAACAGGAACTCGCAAGGCTGTGAGTGACCTTTGGGCAACCCTCCAGGGAATGAACGTGAACACTAAGAACATTTGGCTGGATGAATTGGCTAAGTTCTATGGAATCGACTACGAGGCTAAGCATATTAGCGTCAGAGGTCATATCTATTGGGCAGAGTACGAGGAAGACGATGACCATGTACTTTTGTCTTTCGAGACTGAATCAGCATGGGACGCTTGCAATGAGTTGTTCGAGGAAATAAATCATTTGCTTTGGGACGAGCTCACAATCTCATACAGAGTGTGTGAATGTGGTTGTGAGGTCTTCTATGTACATGATGAAGGCTCATACTTCCCGGAAGAGTGCTGTGTAAGTTCGTACGGAGAGCCATTCGACGATGCATGTGAGGATGTTTATGCTACCATCGAGGATGCTATCAAGGAATGGAGTTCTAAGACCGGCATAGAGCAAGGAGAGCGTACCAATGAGGAGATGATGAACTTCATCAATGAATATGAATACGAGAACGGAGAGACCTACTTCTACATCTATCCCTTCACATTTGAATAATCCATAATACGCATAGATATGGGCAACTACATACTAAAATGGCGTAAACCAGATGGTTCGGTAACAATAGAGAACTTCAGCAATCTGTCAGATGTCACAGAACGTATGAAGAAGTTATCGGAAGAAAAAATTGAATTTCAAGTGATATTCAGAGTATAATAACATTGATGGTATGCTGCAATGAGTGGCATACCATCGAATAAAATTTCAAAAAATGGAAACTCTATCAAAAGAACACGTTAGAAGTGTGGTCAACACTATCTGGTCACAACTTATTGGTACAACATCGCCTGATGTTATCGGCAGTTGGGGACTGTCTTCCCTTTCGGCAACGCAGATTGTCAAAAAGATAAATGGTTATGACCTTGCTATGGCTGCCCTCATATTGACGGTAGAAGGTTTTTGTTTTCAAGGCAATGTTTATGTTGCTTTGGATGAAGGAAGCGACTACTACCGCATCTACTTTCAGACAGAGGACAATCTTGAAGAGAAACGAGCTGATGTCGCCTTTGATGAACTTGGATCGATTCTCGACTCTCTGATAGAGTCAGGAGGCATGAGCCAGGAGGAGTATGAAGCCAAAATCGCAGAAGAGTACAACCTGAAGAGCATCATGGCATAGCATATTCTTTATTCTGTGCTTTACGGTGACTTTACTATAAAGATTTCGCTGCACGCAGATAGAAATAGCCCTTTATCTTTGCACACGTTTTTACACGTTTATATGTGTACAAGTGTACCTGTGGACGTGTAAACGTGGTTACAAACTTATAATATATACAAAAGTTATGTTACAGAAAATCATTACATTTGCGAACTTCAAAGGAGGCATAGGTAAGAGCACTTCTACTGCCTCCATTGGTGCTTGCTTAGCCATTAAAGGCTACAAGGTGTTACTGGTTGACCTTGACGGTCAGAGTAATCTTACTCTTTACTATGTTCCAGATGCTGA
>JAZRYS010000129.1:0-18095 GCA_045600865.1 Candidatus Aphodosoma sp. | reverse complement strand
GGCTCACGCCCTGTGCTATATTATTTCGCTTTGCGCATTGTCTTTCGCGCCTCGGCAAAACCAAACAAGTTTGATCTTGCTCTCGGCTTGTCGACAATTCGCTCTTACAGAGCTTATTGTGACTTGCGAAACTTGAGTTATACAAAATAATATGTCTGTCCACCCACGCCAAAATGAGACATCCCCACAGGCCCAGGGTTGCGGCTGCAAAGTTACGATATTATTTTGGATTGACCAAAAGAATTGCCATAAAATTTCTTCTTGGCTATTGAGCAAAGAAGAAAAGCGCGATTCTTTGTAAAAGTACGTTTGCATCCTTTGTAAGATACAGTATTTCAAATTGGTATAGCTTTTCAACACCAGCAAGGGTCGGAAAATCCATTGCCACTTCGCAAAAAGTCCGTACCTTTGCACCGCGATAAGATAAAGAAGGAGGATTCTCCCCTGCTCACGGTCCTGAAGTCAACACCGGCAAGACAACAGCTCCGCTGCAGGTCCGTCGCAGGTCCGCTCGCCCTCCGCTTTCAGGGGCCCAAAAGCGGAGGGCAAGCGGAGAGGGAGCGGACACACAGCAAATTGAGAATTGACAATTGCATAAATCAGGCTGCACCTCAGCAAAACAAGCATAGCTTGATTGCATTCGGTTTGCACTGATTTTGATTTTTCGGTAACATAAATGTTGTTCCTCTATGTAGGTTAAAAATAGATAGAAGAAAAGAAGACTTTGGCAGGACGATGAATGGAAGACGCATCAGTCACGCTTGAGGTAAATTATGAACAACATAGCTGTTTATGAAATATTGCCGCAAAAGTTTGGCTATACGAATATTATGTTGTACCTTTGCAAATCGAAAACTTGACATCCGTTTTGCAAATATTTTTCATAAAACATTGATTATGAACAATATAATTTCACGTATAGACAAGGAAAAGGTTATAAAACTGCTGAAAATATTCCCAGCCGTGACTATTTTGGGGTCAAGACAGTGCGGAAAATCGACTTTAATCCGTTCAATGAGCAACGAAATACCCGATTTCCTATATCTTGATTTGGAAAACAGAACCGACAGGGCAAAGCTGCAAGAACCAGAATTGTTCTTTGAATACAATAGTTCAAAAACCGTCTGCATTGATGAGATTCAGACAATGCCAGAACTGTTCACCATCCTCAGGTCTGTCATTGACAATGACCGTAGGCCGGGAAGGTTCATTCTGCTTGGTTCTGCATCAAGAGAAATCATACAGCGGTCGTCTGATTCTCTTGCAGGAAGGGTTGGATTGATAGAACTCACACCATTCACGAATTGCGAAGTAGAGGCAGCAAAGGATTATTCACTGTTCAGATATTGGTTTCGTGGAGGTTATCCCGACAGCTATCTTGCGGCAGACGATGAATCATCAGCAATTTGGAGAGAAAACTACATACGTACGTACATGGAGAGGGATATACCCCAGTTGGGATTCAACATAGCATCACCGAGAATGATGAGACTGCTGATGCTGATGGCACATGAACATGGAGCGATACTGAACCTTGCAAAACTCGCATCGGCAATGGATATGAGTGCCCCGACAATAAGAAGCTATATAGACATATTGGAGCAGACTTATATAGCGAGAGTCTTGCCGCCTTTCCATAAAAACCTGAAGAAACGACTCGTCAAGACACCTAAAATCTATCTGCGTGACTCTGGTATATTACATCAGCTGCTTGGACTGAAAGACTACAATGCCCTACTGTCGCACACCATAATCGGGGAATCTTGGGAAGGTATGGTAATCGAGAATATATGCACACTGGCAAAAAACGCATACTGCTCGTTCTACCGAAGTGCGACAGGAAGTGAAGAGATGGATTTGGTATTGGAATACCCAGACAAAATCATTGCCATTGAATGCAAGAGCTCCTCGGCACCAAAAATCACAGAAGGATTTTGGAAAGCGATGACAACAATAGAGGCAACTGAGGCATACATAGTTGCCCCTGTGACAGAAGGTTATAAACTACGAGACAACGTTTCGGTGGTAAACCTGTCAGAAATGTGTAACATTATAATTACCAAAGGATAATGAAAAAAGTATTAGTTAAAAGATTGTTTATTTTGGGAATTGCCATGGTGGCATTTGCTTCTTGTAAGAAAGTGGATAACGGATTGGAAGAGAGATTGAAGGGGCATGTGGCTTATTTGACTTCGGATGAGTGTTACGGGCGTGAGCCTTTCACTGTCTATGCGGACAATGCCGTCAAATATATCGCTGGACAGATGGAAGAAATCGGTTTGCTGCCTTACGTTGAAAATGGAGGGGAAAAGTATCTACAGCAGGTAAAATTAGTGAAGATAGACGTAAATGCTCCCGAAGAGTTGGTGATTGAAGGCAATGGTTGGAGCAAGGATTTCATCAAAGGAAAAGATTTCACTATGGCAACACAGGACACAGGTGTTGTTGACATTAAAGATTGCGAACTGTTTTTCGCAGGGTATGGAATAGTGGCACCAGAGTATGGGAAGAACGATTACGAAGGGTTGACTAATCCTGCGAACAAGATTGCCGTGGTAATTATCAATGACCCTGGTCTTGACAATCCAGACAGAAGTTACTTTTGCGGCAATGAGATGACATATTACGGTCGATGGACTTACAAGATGGAAGAAGGGGCAAGACAAGGGCTGGCTGGAGTGATGATAATACACAACGACAGAGGCGCAGGATATGGTTGGAACGTCGCGAGTGCATCCACAAAGGTGAAGTTCATGCTTGACGATCCTTCGGCTGAAAAGACCATACCTATACAATGTTGGCTATCGGTTGAGGCTGGAAGTGCACTGCTTGCACAATGCGGGCTGGATTATGACCAACTGTTCGAAGCGGCAAAGAGACCGGATTTCAAGCCAATTGCACTCAACTGCAAGACAAGCATAAAAATAGCTACTGAGTATGAGAAGAAAGAGACACCAAATATCGTTGGATATATAGCAGGCGAAAACAATACTGAGGAAAGCGTGATTGTCTCGGCACATTGGGACCATATAGGCTCATCGCCAGGAGCAACGGACAATGCAACAGGAATAGCATGGTTATTGGAAACAGCACGTGCTTTGAAAGCTAAAGGAAAAATGCCAAAGCGAAATATTGTGTTTCTTGCGCCAACATGCGAAGAGAAAGGCATGTATGGTTCAAAACACCATGCTAACCACCCAATGTTTCCATTGGAAAAGGCAAAGGCTATAGTGAATATGGACGTGCTTCCATTATGGGGAAAAAGCAATACACTGACAATAACTGGTTATGGGCACTATCCAGATATGGACGCATTCGTGGCAAGAATTGCAGAAAGACACGGGCGCACCGTTGTGCCTGACCCTGAGTCGCACAACGGGATGTTCTACAGGTCAGACCAACTGCCATTCATGCAGAAAGGTGTCACACCTCTCTTTGCCAAAGGTTGGGAAGAGAAAGACGGACGCATTGAAAACTATTGGAACAATGTTTACCACACGCCAAATGACAAAATGAAAGAGAGCGATGACTACAGCGGGCTGGCTGAAGAGGTTGAGCTGTTTGTCGATATAATATGGCAACTGGCAAACGAAGACTCCTATTGATTCAGCCGGATTTCCTCAAGGGTGAGATTATCCGACAAGGTCATGCGGTAGTAGCTTGCATGGTCGTCATATTCCGACATGGCTTTCAATGTGTAATAGTCAACGCCACGGTATTCGGTATGTTCATAGAAATGGTCATGGCCTGTCAGGACATAGTCAACGCCATACTGGGCAAACATCGTGAGGAGTTCGACTGTCTCTTCCGAATTGTAGTTGCTGGTGTTGGCCTGCGAAATGTCTCGCTTGAAAAAGTGCGTGTGCGTGAAGAGGATTATATGGCGATAATTCTGCGAAGAGGCCTCCTTCAGTTGATTTCTTAGCCATTCCAACTGCGAGACGCCCAATGTGCCTTCGGCTGAATCGAATGTGATGTACAGGTCTGTTCCTGCCGTTGGTGTGACGACACGGAAGGAATAGGCAGTGGTATGCCAATACTTTGCAAACTCTTTCCATTCATTGAAATATAGGTCGTGGTTGCCTATGGCCATGAAAAGGTTGTAGCCGTCATCACGCAACGGCTGAAAGGCATCCCAGACAACGCCCTGAACTCCCGTGCAGAAGACAAGGTCGCCAAGACAGAGGCCGAAAGGCTCGGTTGTCTCGTCTGCCACCACCTGTTCGACGAAAGGTCCAATCCATCTGTCAGCCTTCTCGGCATGAAGGTCGGCACAGACAAAGATGCTGTAATCATCCCGACTGACAGCAATATCAGGTATAGGGTTCTTGGCGTTATATTCCATGGATTGCTTGAAACGCTCCTCCACTGTCGGGCTCTGACCCTTTATTATACCGACGACATCCAGTTTGTTGCATGACGTAAATAGCAACATGATTGACGAGAAAAGAATTATCTTGCGTGTTGTCATAACTTCAGAAATAATATTTGAAACCTGCCCTTACCATTACACCCCAGAACTGGGCATTGAGATGAAATGCCCCTGATGGCTTGAAATCGACATCCAGCAATGCCGAATAATGATTACGGAATGCGTAATGGCTGTGAATGAACAATATAGACTCCCATGTGCGTTCATACTCATAGTCAGTGTAATTGGCTGTACCGAGAGTGATATTCCATCTTGTATAATTATATGGCCGTACATTGACTGCTATACGATAGAGGAAGTTGACAGGCTCTGCAACGATATCGGTCGCACCGGAAGCACCTTTACTTATATCTATCAGGGAGTTATTCATTATACCAAACTGGAAACTGACATAATCCATACGGTAACCTATGCTTGCCGCCATTGTCAGCCATGCCATATCGTATGGCGAGAGAAAGAAACGGCTGTGGATTGCACCATCAAGGAACAGCTCGCCTACTGGCAGAGGAAACATAGGACGGGCAACTGCCGTGAGGGCACATACTCCGCCCGAGTTGTACTCGAAGGCCGCATCTGCCTCAAAAAAGCGACATATCGGTATATGGCCTTTAAGGTCGAAACCACCATAATGAGACCATGTGTGGTTATAGCCATACATACCGAGAAGTGATATCGAATAACGCCTTGTATATGGAACAGAAATGCAGCTCTCAGGAACCATTGAATCCCCATCCTGTTCTATAGTGGCCGTCTGAGACAGGAGCGAGGCGCAACAAAGCATTAGGAATGAAATCAATACGTATTTTTTCATAGTCTTACTTTTGTCTTCTTGTTGTTGGCATTGAAGGCCGGGAAGTAGATGAGGTGAACTTCGGAAGGATTGATTGTATATACACCTGGGTAACGCTCGTTCAGAGGAACCTCGAAATGGTGAGAGCCCTCACCTATCCTTTCGCAGAAGATGTTCACACGGTCCTTGTATTCCTCGCGGTGTGACTCGCCACGGGTATAAGAATAGGTTGTCTCGTCATACGAGCAGCCGGCAGGGATAGGGATAGAGATAACCAAATACTCTGCATCAGCCTCAAGAGTGACATCAACCTTTATGACACTTCGGTTCTCTTTCTTATTGACCGAAACATATTCCGCCTTGATTGTCATACCATTGCTGACCACATCAGGATTCTCCTCCCAATATTTCTGCTCTGTGCTGACATAGAGCGTGCGCTTGCCTTTGTATTCAACTCTTGCATCATCTGTGACTACCGTTGAATAAGGAAGTTCACTGGCTATTTCATTGTCAATCGACAACTGATAGAGCAAATCACGGATACCTATCTTGTCGTCCTGCCATAGAGCCTTCACAATCTTCAGGGAGAGCGACTCGCTCAGGGCAATGCCGAAACGGCCACGGTTGCGCACATACTGCATTAGCCAGAGTTTTATTGCACGGCAACGTGCTGCATCACCACACATTGAATAATACATGTAAGCCAATAGTGAAGTCTCTATCTGCTCATAGACAGGGTTGAACCAGCAGCAACGATGTTTGAGGTTAAGAGAATAATACTCCCCACCGGTATATGTACGATGGCGCATGGTATCGAACCTGACCTCCATTCCTCGCATAATCTGATATTCGATAAGTGCAGAACGGTCGTATTTGGCAAGGCTGTCGGCAGGAATCTCGTCCAGACGGAGGTCACGCTGTATTGTATCCCCGACAATGTCGAAGAGTTTGGCAATCTGGAACATACCAGGCCAGTAACGTTCACTGCGGTAACGGATGAAATCAGAGGCAAGACGGGTATTGAAATTGTTGTCGGCAACGGCCTTTGAGCCAAGAGCGGAAAGAACTTGTTCTGTCACCCAAAGCGAAGAGAAATGCTCATTGCCTTTGCCGTACCAACACCAGAGGCCGTTATTCATACGGTTGTCAAGAAGTTTCTTCTCGATATTGGCAATATCTTTGGTATAATCAGTATCAGCCACCATACGCATGGCCGAGAGACGAAGGGCAAGATAGTCGTTGCTGCTGCACCAATCAGCCTTTGCCAAGTCCTTCACGCTATTGATAAGTGCCTCACGGATATCTGTATAGACATTAACCTCCATAGGAGACGAGATTGTCTTGTTATATTTGAGTGTGAATGAGGTGTCTCCCTCAATAATATAGAAATTGGCATCACGAGCCTCCATACCCTGGGCAAAGACAGGAGAACAACGTTTCTCGCCGTCATGACCGAAGACGTACTGCATACAAAGAGAATCGCCCTCTGCCACAGCAAATATGGTATCAACGGCACTTGCGCCTGTAATGTAGTTGATGCCAGTACCTATAGCACTGACAGAGTCGCCCTTGACTGCAAACCGAGGCATCTTCAGTTTTGCCACCTCATCCTTACGGGCTATGACGTTAGACATTGCATAACCACGCTGACGGCCCTTGATAGCCACGAAAGATTCACGCCACTCGGTGAGGTCATCTGGATATTTTACAGAGAAACGCACCTCGCCATTCTTGTCTGTCACCAAGTCAGGCTGCCAGAAAGCCACATCGCTGAAGTCGTCACGGATAGTGACTTCCTCTGATTCAGGGACAGGAGCAGCCTCCAATGCCAGAGCATATAATTCCTCTGTTTCCTCTTCCATGACAATCATTTCAGCATCAGCAGAATTCAGTGCCATACCACTTGCACTGCCAACGTTTGACTGAGGAGCGGCAGACTTCATTGCCATAGATTTCTTTTGGCGACTGCTTGTACCGTATGCCACAACCATAACCTCGTTTAATTCCACAGCATCCTCGGAGTAATCACGAGAAGAACGGGTATATCTACCTCCAACCGGCATTCTGGCCTCATAAAGGTGACGCACAGAATCCTCAAGAGCGACAGTCTGCTCATTATGGATTACTTCCATTGAAGAGTCAAGAGTTGCCTTTACTACATGATAGCCATTGGAATGCACATCAACAATAAGAGTACGTACACGGGCATCTTTATATAGGAACTTCAGTTCGTAACGTTTGCCAGGAAGGAGAGAAATAGAATACCTATTGTTGACACCAGCAATATATTCAACAGAATCATCCTCTGCACGATAGATAAGATTAACAGGTCTTTCCTCGTTATCTGCGTATAACAAACGGATTCTTGTGTTGGAACGAATAATACTATTATAAACATCAGCCGAAGCACGACGACTGTCAACACTCCTTACCCAGTTGCTATGCAGCTGTGCGGTAGTGCATATAGAATCGTCAAGCGAAGGGAATCCCGCCTCAACGACAATGTTCTTAAGCTGCTTCTTGGTAAGTTTCTTTTGGCCGTTCTCCTTGCACCTGTCATGTCCGATAAGAACCCTGCTGTCGGAATAGTATGACACAGCATCAAAATCGAGACTGAAAGGGAAATAGGCAGTCGGGCCGTCCAGACGCATCTCGTAATACCCTATCTGTCCGTAATAATCAGGAGACCTGCTGAAACTTCCATTGCCACTAGAAGCTATGGGACGGACAATGCTGTCACCGACATTACTTGCAGAAACAAGGTATCCTATACCTTTCTGGACCTGGCAACTGACAGGCACCTGACGGGATTCAAGGTCCAGACTTGCAAGATTTTTGTTGCCGAAAGCTTTTGATTTCTTGCACGAAGTCAGTGGGATAGAGAGCCATACCTTTTCATTATCTTTCAAATAAACACCTCCGACTGTCTTTTCATAGACAGTGTCACCAATATAGAAACTGAAGCAATGAAGGACATTATTCCTGATGGCAAAAGAGTAACGGTCGCTTGTACCAGTAATCCATGCAGGCTGATAATCAATGTCAAGCCTTGATATTGGCAGAATCTGATTGTCGTGTACAAGAACCGGAACAACCTGAGGCTTGTTGATTGACGAACGGGACTTGATAGCCCTTACGCTGTCTGTGCTGTTATGAGCGAGTTGCCAATACTGGGTGGAATCGGCTTGAAGAAGCTCGACAAGCCAAGGTTCCTTAATCACACTGTCACCGCTATTGACCACTTCAGAATCATACATATCGGCAACTCTGCGCTCACATTTTTCCTTGTACCACTCCCAAGTCTCAGGCATCATGAGATTGCGGCCAAGTTTCTTGGTATAGCCCAAAGCAGTGATGTCAACGTCCGGCACAGGCTTGCCTTTGTTGTCAGTCACCCTGACGGTTATCTCGTCAACAGAACCAGGAATCACAGACTTGCGCTGAACCACCTCGACATCAAGCCCATACTTGCCATGCTTGATGTTATGAGAGTCACGATGTATGCCATCGCCATCTATGAAACAATAATACATTGCTTCGCCAGACTCGGCACGTCGCCAGTTCAGCACAGTATCAACTCCCGCGTCAAACAGTTTTGCATTGCGATAGATTGTCCAATGGAAAGGACGTGATTTTGATTGGATAGAATCAAAAGGAGCGACAGCCGTAAAGCCCACACTGTCGGCAGTGTTTATGGCACTGAAATTGGTTATATCAAGCATCTTATCAGACTCGACAAGAGGCTCTTTTACAGGTTCTTTTCTGTAATTGATAAAAAGAGAACCATTACGTTCCGTACCGTCTGCACTACGGAAACTCCAACGGCAGAAAGCACCATAATCGGCTTTAAGCCAGTCGGAAGTAGGAACGGCAATCTCAGCCATGCCATGGTTGACATTGGCCGAGAGAGTGTCGGTAAGTGCGTTCTGATACCAGACGTGCTCACTGTAGATACGGTCAATTCCAGCGATGGAGAACTGGCATTTCACCACACCATTGTCAAGATAATCCCCCTTCTCGTCAGTCACCTTGAAAGAGAGACGTACTGAGTCATTCCAAAGATAATCATGTTTGTCGGAGTAACAAGTGGCAACTACATCCTTCAGTTCGTAGTCTTTATAGTATATGGAGGCAAAAGCCAAGTCAGACGATTCCTTATTCTCAGGATAATATGTGCAAACCATCGAATAATAGCGGTCGGCAGTCAGTTTGAGGGTATCCACCAATGCCTCACCGAAAGCCACTCCACGATTGTTCAGCCTGCCACGGAAAAGAGGTGTCTGTTTATCATATCTCACACTTATAGAGACCGATACAGAATCGCCAGCCATGATATTTCCCTTATTAGGACTGACACCCACAACCTTCCATCTGATGGTATCACCTGGCTTGTACATGTTCTTGTCCGTGACAAGCCAAGAAGAATTCTGATTTAACATACGTTTACCCTCTTTGGCAAAATAGATGTCACTGTAATCAAAATAATATTCTTTTTCCGGGTTCAAGGAAATCTCCCGCCTGATATTGTTTACAGTGACATAAAGGCTGACAGCATTCTGCCCCTTAACCTTTATGGTCGAAATGTATGCCATTTCACGGGCATCATATTTCAGAGGCTTCCTGCCATACTTCTTGGAGTCAACAAATCTGACATCAGCATCCGGGATAGCGATGCCGTTAGAATCCACGACAGTGACACAGATGCGATACCTGTACTTCTTGCCCACTTTGACAGACTCACCAAAAGCCACTACATGCCAAGGAGTCTGGGTAACGGTCTGCCAATGCACCCGGTCATTATAAAGAGAAATCTTTCGCCACACACCATAATCATTCTCATGCAAGGGCATAGTTACAAGCTTGTCATTACTGTCAATAACAAGCGTATCACCCGTTGTCCGCTGAATACGCTGAGCCGTTACAATCATGCATGATGCAACAAGGATGGCAAAGAATAATGTTCTTTTCATATTACACCCAATATTATCCGCTGCAAAGTTACAAAAAATATTTGGATTTGGAGTGTGGAATGAAAAATAATTATTAACTTTGCACTCTAAAATCATTAACATGAGAATAAAGGTCACATTACTGTTGCTTATCCTGGGAATGAGGATGTCTGCCACTACACCATTCTGGTTCAGATATTCATCTAAACAATTAGATATCAAGGAAGATACGCTTCAGTTGGGAATAGTCAACCCCAACAACGGCAAAAGGGCACATTTCATTTACGATGTGGATTTCTACACCTATTTCGACAACCGTGAATACCACGAACCCTATCAGATTCCGCAGACAATATTCAATTTCAGGCTCTCACCGACTATTGGCGTGCAGATAGAGGATATGCTGGGCGGCAAGCACAGACTGATAGCGGGAGTCAACTACACCCAGCCATTAGGGGTGGCTGGAAAAACGTACAGTTCAACCCGATAGCATATTACCATTATAAATACAAGGGGCTGAACATGCAGTTCGGAGCAGTGCCATACGACAACCGCGTGATGAGACTGCCTAACCTGCTGCAATACGACTCTTTGGCATATTACAGGCCGAACATACAAGGCGCACTTATTTCATACGAAGACCAGAGAGGTTTCGTTGAGTTCATGTGCGACTGGCGTGGTTCGCAGACGCCTGAAATACGCGAAATGTTCAGGTTGATGATTGATGGCCGGTATAAATACAAATGGTTCTTCGTGGGCGGTATAGGTCAGATAAACCACAAGGCCAATTTCAAAGCCCCGACACCAAGAGAAGGTGTCTGCGACGACACATACGTCATACCTCAAATCGGATTTGACCTGACTGACATCGTACCAGAAATCGACACCTTCTCAATAAGATTATCATACGTTTTGGGAATACAGAACCACAGGTCTATAGAGAGTTACCAGACACCACAGGGTTTCATGGCAGAACTGATGTTCAACTGGTGGTTCCTCGGAATACGTGACGAGTTCTATGTCGGCGACAGCATGATGCCTCACTATAAATACTACAGGTCAGACCTGAACCAAGGCGACCCTTTCTACCAGTCCCGCATATACAACAGGCTTGACATCTTCGCATACCTTTACAGAAACAGTTTCGTGAACTGCTACCTGTCGTACAACATGCACTATGACGGAGTGAGTCTGGCTCACCAGCAGCAACTGATAGTGCGTTTCAACCTCGGGTCGTATGGCACTTCAAAGAATTATCTGAAGAACATGCTGTGGTAATGGAGAGAAACAAAAATACAAACTATATGAAAGAGGTAATGAAGTTTTTGGAGGAGTGCAAGACTTACTACATCGCAACGGTCGAGAGCACTCCCGATGGCGAACAGCCAAGAGTCCGTCCATTCGGTTCTTTGTGCGAATTTGAGGGACACCTGTATATCGAATCAAATTATTTCAAGCCATTCGCAGACCAGGTGAAGAAAAACCCAAAGGTTGAGATATGCGCATTCGACAACGTGAGCCGGTGGATAAGGATAGAGTGCGAACTTGTTGACGACCGCAGGGTTGAGGCAAAGAAGGCACTGCTCGACTATATGCCAGACATCCGCGAACTGGGCTATGACGAGCATGACGAGAACATGTCGGTCTATTGGATGAAGAACGCCAAGGCTACTTTCTACAGTTACACTGAAGAGCCAAGAACTGTCTGCTTCTAATTGTCAATTATCAATTCTCAATTCTCAATTAACTCAAGTTTCGCAAGTATTAGCCCTGAAAGGGCGGCACATACCAGCGCAGGGCGTGAGCCCTGTGTATGAGATTGTTATCCTGGTTAAGTCCTGTAAGGACGGCACATTTATTTTCACCGTACGTACCATCTAAATGTGTCGTACCTACGGCACTCTATTAACGTATTTACCATTTTTACACAGGGCTCACGCCCTGTGCTATATTATGTTGCTCTTACAGAGCTTATTGTGACTTGCGAAACTTGAGTTGAAATGATAAATGGTTGACCAAAAGGTCAACCATTTATCATTTCAACTATCTTGTCCATTGCCTCGTCAAGGCCATTGACGTTCTTTCCACCGGCAGTAGCCATGAACGGCTGGCCTCCGCCGCCGCCTTGGATGAACTTGGCAGCCTCACGGATAATCTTTCCGGCATTGAAGCCTGCGTCAACCATTGGCTGGCTCAGGAAGAGCGTCAAAGATGGCTTTTCCTCAAAGACATTGCCAATAATCAGCACAAACTTCTCCTCAGCGAACTTGCCACGGAAATAAGGGACGATGCTCTTATAAATGTCAGGATGCTGGTCGCCAACGAAACGTATGAACTTAATACCATTACGGTCTTCTGCCATATTCTGCATGGTATCGCGGAGAATCCTGGCCGACTGCTGCATGTAGTCGTCAAGACGCTTACGCATGGTGTCTGCATCAGCCAACTGTTTCTGTATAGCCCCGACAACATCAGGCACTCCGTTGAACATTTCGTTAATAGCCTTCAGACGGTTCTCTATGCCATAGATGAAATCAACGGAAACAGAACCGGATATAGCCTCTATTCGACGTATTCCTGCTGCCACGGAACTCTCCGATATAATCTTGAAGAAACCAATGCAACCTGTTGCACGGGCATGAACGCCACCACAGAGTTCTACAGACTCGCCAAAGCGTATCACTCTTACCTTGTCGCCATATTTCTCGCCAAAGAGGGCCATGGCACCCATATTGCGGGCCTGGGCGATAGGAACGTCACGATGCTCATCAAGCGAAAGATTCTCACGGACGAGGGCGTTGACACGCTTCTCGACCTCACGCAACTCTTCTGGAGTGACTTTCTGGAAGTGAGAGAAGTCGAAGCGCAGCATTGCAGGCGAGACGTAAGAGCCTTTCTGCTCCACATGCTTGCCAAGAACCTCGCGGAGAGCGAAATGCAACAGGTGAGTTGCCGTATGGTTAGCCTCTGAGGCATGACGTTTCTCTGAATCCACACGTGCTGTAAGTGGCGACGTGAGCAGCCACTCGGGAAGTGTGTTGAGTATATGTACAGGAAGGTTGTTCTCCTTCTTCACGTCAACCACCTCTACCCTGTTCTCGCCACTGACAAGCCATCCGGCATCACCAACCTGACCACCCATCTCTGCATAGAAAGGTGTACGGCTGAGAACGACCTGGAAGAATGACTTGTTCTTCTGTGCCACCTTGCGGTAACGCATTATCTTGGTGTCGCACTCCAAAGTATCATACCCGACAAACTCTGTCGAGGCAACCTCTTCAGAGTCCCCAACCATCTGCCAGTCACCGAGTTCCTTTGCCGCAGCATTACGGGCACGGTCTTTCTGTTTCTGCATCTCAGTATTGAAATCATCCACATTCAGTGTCATGCCCTGCTCACGCAGAATCAGTTCCGTAAGGTCAAGAGGGAAGCCATATGTGTCGTAGAGTGTGAAGGCATCAACGCCAGACACGACAGTTGAGCCCATGCCTTTGGCATCAGCTATGACTTTTTCAATCAGTTTGATACCTGTCTCAAGAGTACGGAGAAATGCCTCTTCCTCCTCACGCATTACTTTAGTTATCAAATCCTGCGACTTGATGAGTTCAGGGTACTGCTCACCCATGCTGGCAAAAAGCACAGGGAGAATACGGTACATGAAAGACTCTTTCTGGCCGAGGAAGGTGTAACCGTAACGTACTGCACGACGGAGGATGCGGCGGATTACGTAACCCGCCTTTGCGTTTGATGGCAACTGACCGTCGGCTATTGCAAAGGCAATGGTACGGAGGTGGTCTGCAACTACGCGCATTGCCACGTCCGTCTTGCCGTCAGCACCGTATTTGCAGCCAGAGATGCGTCCCACCTCCTGAATCAGAGGCTGGAACACGTCTGTATCGTAATTAGACTTCTTGCCCTGCACAGCCATGCAGAGACGCTCAAAGCCCATACCTGTGTCTATAACCTTGTTGGGCAGTGGTTCAAGGCTATGGTCAGCCTTGCGGTTATACTGCATGAAGACGAGGTTCCATATCTCGATGACGAGCGGGTTGTCTTTGTTCACGAGGTCACGGCCATTTACCTGCATACGCTCGCTGTCGTCACGCAGGTCGATGTGTATCTCGGAGCAAGGGCCGCAAGGGCCAGTCTCGCCCATCTCCCAGAAGTTGTCGTGACGGTTGCCGTTTATTATACGGTCCTTGGCAACAAAGCGTTCCCAGACGCCTGCGGCTTCATTGTCACGGTCAAGTCCTTCGGCAGGAGAGCCCTCGAAGACAGTGACATAGAGGCGGTCCTTGTCAAGTTTCAGCACCTCGGTGAGGAACTCCCAGGCGTATTCGATGGCCCCCTCCTTGAAGTAGTCGCCGAAACTCCAGTTGCCGAGCATCTCGAACATTGTATGGTGGTAGGTGTCGTGGCCTACCTCCTCAAGGTCGTTATGCTTGCCGCTGACGCGAAGGCATTTCTGTGCGTCGCTGACGCGAGGGAAACGTATCGGGTCGTTGCCGAGGATGATGTTCTTGAACTGGTTCATGCCGGCGTTTGTGAACATCAATGTAGGGTCGTCCTTCAGCACCATAGGGGCAGAAGGAACAATCTCGTGACCCTTGCCTTTCCAGAAATCCAGGAAGGCGCGTCTTATTTCATTACAGTTCATTAGTCAGTTTGTTATTTCTACGATAGATACCGTCTTTCAGGCGGACAGTGTTGAAGTTTATCATCATGCCGCACTCCAGACCGGAAGTCTTGAGGTAAGTGAAGAGCTGAGCCTCGTGGATATCCTTAACCTCGTCCATTGCAACGACACGTACAAGTACACGACCCTCAACGACGATATCGAGACGGCATGAACCATCCTCGTCAAGGTCGATACCTTTATAGACAACAGGCAACTTGACATCTGTCTCTATCTGAATGTCACGCATACGCATCTCGGCGATGAGAGCCTTGAGGTAATGCTCACGCTTGAGTCCAGGACCGAAAGCACGGTGAACGTCAACGGCTGCACCAACAATCTTGCCAGTGATCTCGCTGACACCATTCATTTCATTCATTTCGTAATTTTCCATAATAATAAAGTTTTAAATAGTTGTTAATAGATAGACTAGAGGTACTAGATAACTAATATCCCAGAAGAATTATCATACAAGAGACAAGGCCACTTCAAGCATGTTGCTGAAGCCTGTCTGACGGTACTCTGCCGTAGATTCCTCGCCGGTGAAAGGACAGTCGGAAATTGTGCAGATACACAATGCCTTCTTGCCTGCCCATGCAGCGTTGGCATAGAGTGCCACTGCCTCCATTTCGACAGCCAGACAGCCCATTCGCTGCCATTTCAGGTCTGCACCGGGTATTGCATGATAGAAGACATCGCTCGAAACGATATTGCCAACCATGTAACGGCACCCAAGACGTTCTGCCGCATCGACTGCATTGCGGAGAAGCCCGAAATCTGCTATAGGAGCCCATGAGCCAGGCAGCTGATACTGCGACAGGTAGTTGCTGTCGGTGCAGGCCCCTTGTGCGATGACGATGTCACCGATTTTAAGGTCAGGGTGATAGGCACCGGCACTGCCTACACGGATTATCCTGTCAACGTCATAGAAGTTGAAGAGCTCGTAGGTATAGATTCCAATAGACGGAATACCCATGCCGTGACCCATTATCGTCACTTCACGGCCATTATATTTGCCCGTATAGGCCAGCATACCACGGACGGTATTGACCTCACGGTAGTCGGTCAGATACTTCTCCGTCATGAATTTTGCGCGCAGCGGGTCTCCGCTCATCAGAACGGTCTTGGCGATGTCACCATACGATGCGCCAATGTGTGGTGTTGGAGTGTTGTTCATATAATTGATAATTGACAATTGATAATTGATAATTATTTGCCGTTGGCTTAGTTTGGGTCTTTTACGACCATTTCGCAGTTGTTGCAATCAAATTCAAGCCTGAAGCGACGGCCCTTCGAGTTGCGTAAATAAAGGTCAACGGGTTTAGTTCCATGCTTCAGGCAGATGCCGAGCTCTGCCCTTATGCAATAGCGGCAGCGCATGAGCTCGCCGGTAAATTGATAATTGTCTAGATGATCTAGATGATCTAGATTTTCTAGTTTATCTAGATTTTCTAGATTTTCTAGTTTATCTAGAAGTCTCTCAACAAGCTCTCTTCGCCAGTCCGAGAAACGGCTTCTCGGTACGAACCACGGTGAGGAGAACTCCGTCGATAAATCACTGCACACAAACTCTGTATTGCCAAGTTTTGTCAGTTCTGTCTTCCATGTCGCAAGAGCCATTTCGGCATTTCTGCCCTCTTCATGAGGACATGGCACTTCAAGGGAAACATCAAATTCAGGAACGGCAATTGCAAAACCGTCAGCAGTTTCGGCAACACGGATGGATATCGGGATACGTCTTTCGGGACGGGCAGACTTCAGTATGCGCTCAAACTCGATGTCATTGTTACGGTACAGGTCAACGCCCTTTGGCAGGTGCTGTGTGCCGTCAATCATCGCACCTTTCATCTCTCCTGTGGCCGGGTCAATCCAGCAGACTCCGTCACCGTTATTCAGTTTAGTGTCAGGCGTTATCTTTTTGCCAAGGGCTTTGCCCGTCACCATGGTGCAGAGGCCGCTCTTCCGCTCGCCACTGAGAAAATAGTCAGTGCCTCCGCGATAGAAAGTGCGGGTGATGTCTGGCTCAAATCCTAAAGATATCTGGCCGAGAGAGGCTTTTCTCAATTGACAATTGAGAATTGAGAATTGAGAATCTGCCGTTGGCTTAGTGGCGTTGAGGATAGCGTCTATCCTCTGTCGGTAATACCCCACCACGTTCTTCACGTATGCCTCATCCTTCAGGCGGCCTTCTATCTTGAACGAGCGCACACCTGCGTTGATCAGTTCTCCAAGGTGGTCCGAGGCATTGAAATCCTTGAGCGAAAGCAGGTATTTATTCTCCAGGAGAACATTCCCCTCACCATCTGTCAAATCGTAAGGCAGACGGCACATCTGGGCACATTCCCCACGGTTGGCCGAACGTCCGCAGACCTTCTCGCTCATGAAGCAACGTCCGCTGTAAGAGACACAGAGCGCACCATGAATAAACGTTTCCACGACGCACGAAGTGTTTTTGGCTATACGGCTTATCTCGTCTATGGAGAGTTCGCGGGCAAGCACCACCTGACGGAAACCCATTGCTTCCAGTTCCTTCACCCTGTCAAGCGTGCGTATGTCGCACTGTGTCGAGGCATGGAGCTCTATCGGCGGCAGGTTGAGCGATACAATGCGTGTATCCTGCACGATAACCGCATCGACTCCTGCCTCATATAGTTGCCATATAAGAGCCTCAGCCTGCCCAAGTTCACTGTCTGTAAGCAGCGTATTCACCGTAACAAAGACCTTTGCACGGAAGCGGTGGGCATACTCAGAGAGTCGGGCGATATCATGCACGGAATTGCCGGCGGCAGCCCTTGCACCGAAACGCTCGGCACCTATATATACGGCATCAGCACCGCAGTCTATTGCTGCGATGCCAATGTCTGCCGTACGGGCAGGAGCAAGAAGCTCAACCTCATCTCTGAACAAGTGAGACATAAATCCGACACGTCAATATTCGGTTGCAAAGTTACAAAAAATATTTGAGATTACAGGCATAATTTCTTAGAATATTTCAAGACAATCTCAACCTTTTAAGACACAACACATTAGGGAATTGAGAATTGAGCAGTGTTAATTCCTCTGCGGATTCTGCGTGAAATAAAAACACAGGTTCTGCGTGAAACTTTATTTTACTCAAGTTTCGCAAGTCACAATAAGCTCTGTAAGAGCGAAATAGTATAGCACAGGGCGTGAGCCCTGTGTAAAGATGGTCAATACGTTAATAGAGTGCCGTAGGTACGACACATTTAGATGGCACGTACGTTGAAA
>JAZRYS010000128.1:0-48780 GCA_045600865.1 Candidatus Aphodosoma sp. | reverse complement strand
ACACATTTAGATGGTACGTACGGTGAAAATAAATGTGTCGTCCTTACAGGACTTAAACGGGATAACAACCTCATACACAGGGCTCACGCCCTGTGCTGGTATGTGCCGCCCCTTCAGGGCTAATACATGCGAAACTTGAGTAGAATATAGACAAAAATAAAAGTCATGAAAACAGCAGTCATCATATTGAATTATAATGGCGCAGAATTGCTGAAACATTACCTGCCTTCTGTAGTGGCAAGCGTAAAAGGAGATGCCGAGGTTATCGTGGCCGACAACGGCTCGACTGACGACTCACTCAGAGTAATGCAGGAAAACTTCCCTAATGTCAGGACTATGTCTTTCGACAGCAACTATGGTTTTGCTGAAGGATACAACAAAGCAATACGTGAAACAGAAGCAAAATATGTCGTCCTGCTCAATTCTGATGTCGAGACTCCTGAAGGATGGCTGGAACCGCTCGTTGCACACATGGACGCTCACCCAGAGTGTGCTGCGTTGCAGCCAAAGGTCATAGCCGACAAGAGACGCACGCATTTCGAATATGCAGGTGCTGCCGGAGGCTTCATCGACAATTACGGCTACCCTTTCTGCCGTGGCCGGGTGCTGGACAGTGTGGAAGAAGATCATGGGCAATACAACACACCTATCGAGGTTTTCTGGGCTACTGGAGCATGTCTGGTTGTCCGCAGGAAAGTTTACATGGAGGTCGGTGGACTGGACAGCCGTTTCTTTGCACATCAGGAAGAGATTGACCTCTGCTGGCGACTGAAGAGCCGCGGATATTCCATAATGTGTATTCCGTCATCTACGGTATATCATCTCGGGGGAGGCTCATTAGGTTACGAATCACCTCGCAAGACATATCTCAATTTCCGTAACAACCAGATTTTACTATACAAAAATGTGTTGCCGGGCAGATATTTCCGGGTGGCCATGATGCGCTTCTTTCTGGACATGGCAGCAGCAATGAACCTGCTCGCACATGGCAAAACGGCTAATTGTCAGGCTGTATTCAAGGCTTGGATAGATTTCATAAAGCTTCGGAAAGATTTTACCAAAGACAGGAAAGAAAACATCCAAAAGACAACGGTAAAAAATATTCCGGAGCAATTAAACTTTCTGCTTATCACCCGTGTCTATATAAGCAAAAAGGAAAAATTTTCGGAGTTGAAAAAATAATCGAAAATATTTGGCCATTAACTGAAAAAGTCGTAACTTTGCAGCGACTTTTAGATAGAAATAAAACCACATAAAATATTGCAAAAATGAAAAAGATTTTATTCGTCGCTATGGCGCTTGTATTGTCGCTCAGCGTATTTGCACAGCAAAAACAAGTCATCGAATTCGCAGAGCAGGAGTATGACTTCGGCACTGTAAAAGAGGAAGATGGCAAGATTTCGCACATTTTTGGGTTCGTGAACACATCGCAAACGCCTATCACAATCACAAACGTACGCGCATCCTGCGGTTGCACCACTCCTAACTGGAGCCGCCAGCCAGTTATGCCAGGCGAAAGCGGTGTAGTAACTGCCACATACAGCGCATCCGGTCGTCCAGGACGCTTCAACAAGAGCATCACAGTGACAGCAAACGATGGCACACAGGATTTCCAGATTGTGCTTTACATCAAGGGTAACGTCACTCCAAAGGCTCAGCAGGCTCAGGCAGTCCAGCAGACAAAGTGATAAGACTTTTTGATAACATTTAATTATAGGGATTGGTTTAATGGCTAATCCCTTAATTTGTAATTTGGTATAGATGATTATGGAGCATCCAGAAAACAGCGAAGAATACAAAGGACTTACTGTTAATTCGGGTGTCACTGAGGCACCTATGGTAAACCCCTATCTGACCAAGAGAGCAAAACCGAAATCTCTCACGGTAGATGATTATGTGGAGGGGATTCTGGCGGGAAACCGCACTATACTGAGCCGTGCAATCACGCTGGTCGAAAGCAACCTGCCGGAACACCAGGCTGTGGCACAGCAGGTCATTGAACGCTGTCTGCCACATTCCGGCAAGTCTATCCGCATAGGAATAACTGGCGTACCCGGTGCAGGCAAGAGCACATTCATCGAAGCCTTGGGTATGTATCTCTGCCGTGACTCGCATAAATTGGCAGTTCTTGCGATAGACCCAAGTTCGGAAAGGACAAAAGGTTCAATACTTGGCGACAAGACCCGCATGGAAGAACTATCTGTCGAAAAGAATGCTTTCATACGCCCTTCGCCGTCAGCAGGTTCGCTTGGCGGTGTAGCCCGCAAGACGAGAGAGTCAATCGTTCTCTGCGAGGCCGCTGGATTTGACACTGTCATTGTCGAGACTGTAGGTGTAGGACAGAGCGAGACTGCCATGCACTCAATGGTGGATTTCTTCCTTCTCATACAGCTTGCCGGCACAGGCGACGAACTTCAGGGCATTAAGCGCGGCATCATGGAGATGGCAGACGGAATAACAATAAACAAATGCGACGGCAACAACATCGAAAAGGCACAACTTGCTAAGCGTCAATTCCAAAACGCCTTGCATCTGTTCCCAGTGCCAGAATCAGGGTGGACACCAAAAGTAACAACCTGCTCCGCCTTCGAGAAACTGAACATTGGTGATGTCTGGCAGATGGTCGAAGATTACATAGCCTTCACCTCCAAGAGCGGCTACTTCGACTACAAGCGCAACCAGCAGAGCAAATACTGGATGTACGAGACTATCGACGAGCAGTTGAAGAATCATTTCTACCACAACCCAGAGATTGAGAAGATGCTCGTTGACCTTGAGGACCGTGTGAATCGCAATGAGATGACCTCTTTCATTGCTGCGAGCAGCGTTCTCGAGAAATACTTCTCAAATAAATGACCAGAATAGCTATACATCTTTGGCTTAATGGCTATCATGCCGAATGGCTGGACGTTGTGATGAAAGTCATCACCGAGTTCGGCGGAAACATTCCGTGGATAGTCTGTGCGTGTATGCTGTTCTATCGTCTAAGGTTAGGAATATATCTCACTGCCCCGCAGCTTATTGCAACAATAATCGTGCAGCCGCTGAAACATATCTTCCACCACCCACGCCCGCTTACCGTCTTTGCTGAGGCAGGCGTACCTCTGCCGGTGGTTGACGGTGTTCATCTTCATGCCTGGAACAGTTTTCCGTCAGGGCATACTGCTGCCGCATTTGCACTCATGGTGGCAATTGCAATGATGCTGCCGAAAAAGTGGATGAAGTTCTGCTGCATACTGTTTGCAGTCCTTGTCGGTTATTCAAGGATATACCTCTCACAGCATTTCCTTGACGACGTTATTTTTGGATCTATAATTGGGATAGTGGCTTGTGTCGCAAATCCATTCAACAAATTCATATATGGTAAAGAAGAAAACCAAGTCGGATAAAGGTTTGACCAAGAGCCAGAAAGCCACGTTCTTGAAATGGTTCTGGTCGTTGTTTGCTATAGGTGTGATTGCGTTCGCCATCGTTGTCGCACTGATTGCCAACGGTGTAATTGGCTACCTGCCTCCCATCGAGGACCTGAAAAACCCAAAGAACAAATATGCCTCTGAGATTATTGCTTCAGACGGGCAACTGCTCGGCACATTCTACACCGCACAAGACAACCGCATCAACACACAATACGACGAGATTTCGCCATACGTCATAGATGCGCTCATAGCCACAGAGGATGTCCGTTTCCTCTCGCATTCCGGAATTGACGGCAAGGCATTGCTCCGTGCCATAATAGTCCGTGGAGTGCTTCGACGCAAGAGTGCCGGCGGTGGTTCCACAATCACCCAGCAGTTGGCAAAGCAACTCTTCTCGCCACACGCTGACAACCTGATGGAACGTGCTTTCCAGAAGCCTATAGAATGGGTCATTGCAGTGAAAATAGAACAACTATATACCAAGGAGGAAATCATAACAATGTACCTTAATCAGTTCGACTTCCTCAACAATGCAGTAGGCATAACGACAGCATCGAATGTCTATTTTGGCTGTCCAGCAAAAGATTTGAGAATAGAACAGGCAGCAACACTTGTCGGCATGTGCAAGAACCCATCACTCTACAATCCAGCCCGCGAGTCTCGCCGACAGGCAACCGAAGAGCGTCGTAACGTCGTGCTCCACCAAATGCTCAAGTCAGACAAGATAACCGAAGAGCAATACGACTCGCTCAAGCAGATACCCCTGACGCTCAACTTCCACCGTGTTGACCACAAGCTGGGCATGGCACCATATTTCCGTGAATATCTCCGCAAGATACTGACAGCCAAAGAGCCAAAGAAATCCAAATATGCTTCATGGCAGTTGAAACCATACCAACAGTATTACCTCGACTCTATCGAATGGGCAGACAATCCCCTCTATGGCTGGATTGAGAAGAATCCAAAGGCAGACGGTTCAAAATACGACATCTACCGTGACGGACTGAAGATTTATGTCACCATCGACTCACGTATGCAGAAGTATGCAGAAGAGGCTGTCGAGCAGCAGATGACAGAATTGCAGGCAAGCTTCTTCAAATCCGTAAAGGGTCGTGCAAAAGCACCATACGACCCTAACACCACAGACGAACAGATCGAGAAATACCTCAACTCTGCGATGCGCCAGAGCGAAAGATGGTACACAATGAAGGCAGCAGGCAAAAGCGAAAGCCAGATTGTCAAGGCATTCAACACACCTTGCGACATGCTCCTATTCTCATACAACGGTCCAATAGACACGACACTCACGCCTCTGGACTCAATCCGTTACATGAAGCACTTTGCACATTGCGGAATGATGAGTATAGACCCGCATACAGGCGAGGTAAAGGCATACGTCGGTGGCCCTGACTTCTCAGCCTTCCAATACGACATGGTAACGACAGGTCGCCGTCAGGTAGGTTCCACAATCAAGCCATACCTCTATTCACTGGCCATGATGAACGGCTACTGGCCATGCCAGAAACTCGTTCTTCAGCCACAGACACTGTATGATGAACTTGGCCGCCCTTGGACACCACGAAACAGCACCAAGCACGAAGGCGAGACAGTATCAATACGCTGGGGACTGAAAAACTCCGACAACTGGGTTACGGCATACGTCATGGGACTTGTAACTCCGCAGGCACTTGCCGACCTTATGCGCTCGTATGGCATAAAAGGTGAGATTGTCCCAGTAGTCTCAATGTGTCTCGGCACATGCGAGGTCACTGTGGCAGAGATGGTTGATGCCTATACTACATTTGCAAACCGAGGCATCCGCACAGATGCGCTATTTGTCACTCATATAGAAGACAATGCAGGCAACCGCCTTGCCGAATTCACGCCACGCACAGAGGAAGTTCTGTCAGAAGAGGCCACATACAAGATGGTTGACATGCTTCAGGGAGTAATGAATGGCGGTACCGGTTCACGCGTACGTTACAAATACGATTTCCGTGCACCTGCAGGCGGCAAGACCGGCACTACGCAGGAGAACTCCGACGGCTGGTTCATGGGCTTCACTCCACAGCTTGTCACAGGCGTCTGGGTAGGATGGGAAGACCGCAAGGTTCACTTCACCAACATGGCAGAAGGTCAGGGAGCATCAATGGCACTCCCTATCTGGGCACTCTATATGAACAAAGTCTATCAGGACAGCCGTCTTGGCTATGACGCAAACAAGGGCTTTGAGATACCAGGATGGTTCGATGCAAACGCAGGATGCCAATGAAAGGATTTGCAACATACCGACTTCCAGACTCCAATGAGACTGTACGAATTGAGGGAGAGGTCGAACGAATAAAAAGTCTGGAGTATATTAAGGAGCAACAGGGATACCTTGTTGCTCCATTTGATATCGACAGGCATGGGATATTGCTGATAAAGCCGGACGTCGTAACGCGTCAGCCTGCAAATTCCGCACCTGCTGCCGATTCATTCAGGGAATATACTGTCGTACATGAAACTATGTATGAACCGGCATTCCATACGTTCCACGAAGCAGTCAGAAACGGGACATTCCATAAACTTGTGCTCTCGCGCAGCGTCAGGATCTGCATTGGGATGCAGGACTCCGAACTGATGTTCCGCAATGCCTGCAGCCGCTATCCTCACCAGATGGTGACACTCTTCAGCACAATGCAGAGCGGCACATGGCTTGTCGTTACGCCAGAGGTGTTGCTGACTGTCTCGTCAGACAGAATCTGCCGCACCATGGCACTTGCAGGCACCATGCCGGCAGACTGCGGGTATGAGTGGAGCGAAAAGAACCGTCAGGAGCAGAGAGTGGTCTCTGACTACATAAGCCTTGCCATTTCGCCATTCACAAGCGACAGCCGCATTACAGGGCCATACAGTGCCTCTGCGGGAGGAGTACAGCACCTGCGGACAGACTTTGAGTTTTCTATCAAGAAAAGCATCACCATAGGAGACATCCTTAAAGCCCTCCACCCTACTCCAGCCGTATGCGGTATGCCAAAAGATAAGGCATTCGCATTCATCAACAGAAATGAAGGCTACGACCGTGAATACTACAGCGGCTTCAGCGGACCTCTCAACATCAATGAACAGAGTCAGTTATACGTAACACTGCGCTGCGCAAGGATAGACGGTCAATACGCCACACTCTATGCCGGCGGAGGAATAATGCCGGAATCAGAACTCCGCAGCGAAGAGCTCGAGACACGCCTCAAGATGGAGACAATGAAGGGACTTTTTTGCTGAATTTCAGTTTTTGTATTTCTCCGTCTTTTCGTACCGTTGAGTCTCGTTGTTGAATGATATGTACCCCCTAAAGGTCCATACGCGGAGCATACGTGAGGTACCTTCAATATCAAGGTTCGCCTGCGAGCGCATCTGCTGGGCATCACTTTTTGTAAACTCATCTGGCAAGAGTGTCAGCATGTTGGCTTTAGATTTACTTGGCTTTGGCTTTGAAGCATCACGTGCTTCCTGTATCGCATCGCCAAAGAAGTAGTTCTTGCACCATAGATCGTAATCCAACGACCATTCACAGAACTCGTCTATCGTTTTATCCCAAGTCATGTCGTTGGCGATATATAAGACCATAGCCTTCATGTAGGCAATAGTCACCGCACGATAGGCAAACTCTTGATAGATGACGTCTTCTGTCTGCAGGGCTATCTCAGTGCACTTCTGTTGCAGGCGTTTGGCCATAGTCAGTGCTTGCGGACATGTCACTTCACCTTTACACAAATTCAGGTTCGTGATGTAAGGTTTCAGCTCTGCCGCATACTGCTCATCGTAATCTCCGTATTTGAATTCTTTCGACTCATCGTTAATGATGGTGCAGAAATTCACACGTGATAGTGTTCCGTCAATCAGACGGTTTCTGAAAAAATCCCTTCCCTTCTCTATCGTAGAAGAGGCATTCCAATTCCAACGCAGCGGCAGCAATGCAGTGATAGATTGCAAGCCAACACGCTCCTGACCATACGTGCCATTGTCGAAGCAGAGACAAATTATCTTGCCAACATCTTTTGTGCCGTTGGTCTGTAACTGTTTCAGCAGGTCAAGTTCTTCAAGGTTGGTGTAGATGTATTTTCCGTTGGCATCTTTCAGTCGCTGAACAAAGGCGGCATTTGTCATATCAGTGACCAGCATCTGCACACAGAGGTCTTCTGGGCGTTTAGGCTTCTCTTTGTTCGAGCCCTTTGTGCCTACCGCATCTTTCCACTCCTGTTCACGTCTTCTGTTGATGTCGTCACGCTCCTTGATGTCAGCCATGATGTACTCTATTGGCTTGTTCACCGAGGCTTTGCCGCTCGATTGGCGAGCCATATTCACGCACATGAAAGTTGCCTCCTTCTTAGTGCCGTCTATCAGGCGGAAATTGACCTCCGACAGGTGGGTGGCGAGTGCAGGAAAGACACCATGAGCCACGGATGGCCGGCAAACCTCCGGCACGTTCTTGATAAGATGTCTTATCAGTTTCGGCAGTTTATCGGGCAACCGCGGTGGTTTGTCGGGGTCCTGTAGAGACGTGGCATGACGCGTCTCTACGTTTGCCCCTGTTTGTAGAGACGTGACATGTCGCGTCTCTACGGTCGCCATCCTCGCCATCTCTATCGCCTTCAGCATCAGGTTCGGTATATTGCGCACCTGGTTGCGGCTGCAGGCACTCTTGATTGTAGCCATCCAGCGTTGCTCGTTCTCTCCATAGTTCGGCAGGATTTTGGCAATCCACATTGGGTCGTCGTTGCAGATAGAGCGCAGCATACAGGCCATCGAAAAGATTTGCGTGTTGCGGTTGCCATGTTCAGGTTTCCCGCCATACAGCGTTTCAAGAGCCTCAACAATTGCCATGTATGGCACACCCTTGTAGGCTTCTTCGTAAACGACCCCCTGCATTTGCTGAGGCGTGACATGCTGCGTCTCTACGGTCGCCCCCGTGTCCCGCAATTCCGCCTGCCCAGCCACCGTGCCCCGCAGTTCCGCTGCGGGGTTCACCCCCTCAAACAACGCCCCATAATCAACATACAACCAATACCCACGAGGCACCA
Source organism: Candidatus Aphodosoma sp. (assembly GCA_045600865.1). GTDB lineage: Bacteria > Bacteroidota > Bacteroidia > Bacteroidales > Paludibacteraceae > Aphodosoma. Next base: position 40,301 of record JAZRYS010000128.1, on the reverse strand, counting down.
CAAACGACAACCTCGCCAAATCCTTCGTGCAACCATCCACGCCTTGCAACGCCAACTTCTCCGTCACCCACCGCTGCATCGCCTCAATCGTCATTCCCTCGGGCATTGCGAACACCATACGCAAACCCTTCGTTGAAGGTGTGACATGAGCAGCCACCAACCCAATCTCAAGAGCCCTCTCACGCACACTTTCAAACAACTTCCCCGGCTCATCAACATGGTCAACGTCAATCATCGCCAACCCCGAAGGAATTGCCGAAAACGAGTTACGCTTCCCATTCTTGAATGTTGCATGCCAACAAAACGCCTGCAACCCACGCTTCAAAGCACTAATCTGGTCCTGCAACTGTCGGCGAGTCGTCTCATCCGTGCAACTGGCCATTTTGGCCACCAAGGCCGCAATCTGCTGGCAAATCACTGCCACTTTCGGGTTGTCCAACGCCTCATCAAAGGTTTTCCGATTCACAACCGTCGCTGGACCACCAACACTGTAAACTATTGAAAATTTATACATAATAATACTTTCTTTTTCTCACGCAGACTACGCAGACTTATGGGAAAATTTCGGCGTATTCTGCGTGAAACATAATCGTATTCTGCGTGAAAGAAACATTAACATGGGAATTCCTCCGCGTATTCTGCGTATTCTGCGTGAGACTAAATTAATTCTGCGTGAAACATAATCAAAACTGAGTTTTAATCCCCTCTCTCACGCCAGCAATCGCTTTACGTGTTTTTGTCCACATATCCTTATGCGATGCCGTGGTCTCTGTCGGGTTCTCGATTATCGGGAACTTCATCGTCACGATGAAATTGCGGGAGGTGCGTTTCACGATAAGGTTGTTGTCCCTCAGCACCTCGTCCATCCGTGGAGGGACGGCAATAGGTGCAGGGCCATACGTCACGTCAGCGCAACCATTCTGCTGCACGTTTATCGTGCCATGGTGCTTACCTACGGCGAAATCCAACACCGGTTCAGCCTCTGGCAATCCCGAGTTGATAACAATGCCATTCTCTGTGAACGACACACGGCAGTCAAGTTCTGTCTTCTTCATAACAATGTGTGTATTAATGTTTATAACTTTTGTGAATAATCTTCAGTTCCGCTTTCAGCACCTCCTCGCCGCTGGCGAAATAGAGTTCCTTCTCAACCTTCTCACGCCTGCTCAGAGTCGAAAATATCTCATCACCATTGCTGTTAATCATGCGGTTCAGCGCACGTTTGACAACAGATGTGGCAAACTTCTCAAACGAGCAGTGTTTGCTCCTGTCGTATTCCATAACTGCCGCAGCCAACGCTCTTTCAGCTTCAAACTGCAACATTTCGTAATCAGCTTCAACACAGGCAGCGTTCATCGCAAGCGTCTCGGCCAGATCAAGATGTTTCTCAAATAAGTTTTTCTGGATTTTGTTCATTTTATCATTTATTTAATTTGTAATTCTCCGCACACTCTACCATTTTATTCATTATGTCACGATAGATGCCACGCAGACATCGTTCGCTGATTTTCATATCCTTGGCCATCTCCACGAAGTTCATAGGGTCACCATCCAACCCTGCATGCAGACTGACAATCTGCTGTTCTCTGGGTGTCAGGTGCCTCATGATGAAATCAAGAGTTTCCAGAGAGTCAGCACGTTCCCTCTCTTCGCGTTCAGCCTCGTTGCTGACAATTTCCTCCAGGTTAAGGCTCTCGTCGTCTTCGTTGCCTGCATTTGTATTCAGCGAAAATATTCGCATGAAAAACCTCTGTTGCTTCGACAGATACGATTTGTATCCGTAACGCATTACAAATTTGCTCAACCATCCATTTACGAATACTGTGGAGTACGTCGTGAATTTGCAATCGCTGTCTAGGTTATACTTCATGGCTGTAAAGCACAATGCAAGACGAGCCTCCTGCTGTAAATCGTCCAGACAGACACCTCTGTTCTGATATTTTGCCGCTATGCTGTCTGCATAACAAATATTGTCAACCACCAACTGTCTCTGTTGGTCATTCATTTCTCTTTTTGATTTCATAGCTAAAGATTTTTTTCCAACCGTTCTACACTTTAATATTTCCCTGTTTTTCGGCAAATGTACTTCCTCCAAATTCCCTAATCTTCCCTCCTTCATGACACAACAAACAGATTGTCAATTTCTTTGAACCATGCAGGAATCTTGTTTTTGATGTGATTTTTTCTGATTTCCCTCAGGTCTGTCATGCCGAAAAGGCGGTTCAGTGCTGCAGCAGGAAATTCCCTGTCGCCTCTTATCCACATTCTGAATTTGCATTGCTTCATTGATATGTCATTGCTGAAACAGCGGCCCAGAAAATAGGCTAATGCAGCAGGTGTACGGAACCTACTCACGATTTTCCCATCCTCTATGCAGAGGCAACCTTCGATGAAAGCCCTGCGGAAAGCCGCCCTGTGAATCAGCTTGCGCTTCAGCTCTTCCGGCAGGTACGATAAAGGGTCAGCATTACAATTCAATAATGCGGTACTCTTGGTTTGAATGTGTTCGATAATTATAGTAGCTAATTCGCCACTATGTTTTTCAAGGAACAACTCTATCTGTTCCTCGGTCACATTACCTAATAATGTGTCTAAAAGATTTTCTTTTTTCATACCGAAATCTGAATAGGAAACCGAAAGAACAGGTGGCCACCATAATTCTCGCGAGAGGCTCTTTCAGATTTCGCAGAGTTAAACAATCATTTTTATCTGTGTGCAAAGTTACAGTTAATCAACGATATAATAAATTGATATGCTGAATATTTATGAGCATTGGCAAAAAACAAGAGAACGCGAGAGTGTGGCGAGAGAAACGTATCTTTTTGCGCGAGAAATGGCAGATTTGGCGAGAGAATGGCGAGAGAAAAACGGTTTTTGCGCGAGAATGGCGAGAGAAACAGCAAAAATGGCGAGAGCGTGGCGCGAGAATGCAAGAGAAGCAAGCACAAAAAAGCCGCCATTGACGGGAAATCAATGACGGCAACATCTGAAAATGGTCAGTCAAACAACTTATTTTTCGCTTGGCATCACGAAATATCTTGCAATCTGCTCACACAGACTCTTCTCTTTGCTCTCATTCCAATCCATATAACGCTTGCCATATCCCTCTCGGATTTTATCATGATCCTTTCTGCTGCGCATATACTGACTGATAGAATCAGACAAACTTTTTATCTGTTTCTCATTCATCCATGGAATCAATTCATTACTGACAAGAAACACAACGAACAAGTGGTATTTCCTGTCATTCACGAGCAGGTTGTTATCCCTCAATGTGCAATATATCAACGCAAGGTTCTTCGTAGAATCCTGATAATAATCAGCAATGACAGCAGACAGCGTCTTCATGGTTATCCTGTCACTGTTTATCACGTCACCGAATTCAACCAAGGCATGTTTGTCCCTGCTTTTCAATGCTATTCTCATAGCCATCAGAGTCTCAAGCTGATGCAGTTGCCAATACGGACAGCGCAGGTATCTCAATCTGCCCACATACTCCTGAGGGTCACTGTCGAAAAGTTTTTTCAGCGCATTGGGAATCTTTTCAGCAACCTCCATAGCCCTGTCACCAAGGTCATTGATTAGCTGCTTCATCTCCTTGCTTTGCGAAAGTTTCTGCAGATGTTTCACCTGACGTTTTCTTGATTCAGGGCTGTTTGCGTCAACAATCACAAACTGCAGTTTGGCGGCAGCATTACGATACCCTTCCACCACATCACTGTTAGCCGTAAGCAGTTGTTCGATAGTGTCCAGCTGTTGCTGAGTCTCGACACTTGCGTCAAGCCATAGGTTTTTTACAATGAAATCAAAATAGCGAGACATCGTCTCGTCCCACTGCCTCTGCTGTTCAACGCACATCTGCAGGTTGTCAAGCATAGCCTTCATACCAATCATCTTCTCAGAACTGCGCAGCAATTCACCGGAATATCTCCATTTACGCAAAGCATTGCCCCTCGTTCTGCCCGTTGATTTAACCACAATGTCAGTATCCACTTCAATGGTGATCATTCTGTATTCAGGGTCAATCTCAACCACACGTCCTATCACCGACAGTCTGTTCATACGAACAAGTTCCTCAGCCTGTTCACGTTCTAAACCAGTCCTCACATATCCCACGAACTTATCCGCCATATATACAATGATAGCATTCTCCTCCAGCACGTTGTCCTTTTCAAGGTGCATGGACATGCTGTTTCCCTCCGCCTTCTGGTAGAGTTCAGCCAGTTTTCCGGCATAGTCATGATGGCGGATACCCACCACGTGGAATCTGTATTTTGGCATAGTGGTATAGTGAAACTTTTATTTTGTCTTAAAAAAATAAAAGTGTATGAACGTAAAGAGCCAATATGAAGGCTCAATTAACTCGCGATTATCTGGCATCACACCAACTCCTACGTTCATACACAAAAGTGTACAACGTCCCGAGTCGTGTATCCCCCAGATATGTTAATTGCGAGTTATTGAGCAGGGTACGCGTCTTCTAAAGACTATATGTTATTCAATATAAATTAGGACAAGGACATCTCATTTTGTCTATTAACGAATAGCAGTCTCGTCTGAGTTGTCTTCATGTCCTTCAATAGGCAGTGATGGTTGCTGGCTTGAGAGAGCCAACGTTTGAAAGGTTCGGCCTTTGGCGAAGGGATAGCCATTATTATACGCAATATTCCTGCTACGTTAGAGCAATTGACAGAATGCATCTTGCCGTCCGACGACAAAAATCGGTGTGGGGTACAAATTGTACCCCACACGGAGTTCAGTTCAGGTTCTCGTTGTCGCATTCTCTTGACATACTGTCTAACGTCTTTAGTATCCGTAAGGGCTTGAACGATATCAAGTATGCAGAAAAACCATTCTTCTGCATCATCATCCCAACAATTACGTATTGGCGAGTTTTCGAAAAGTTTTATTTGTTCGTTGCTCATTTCAATAGATTATTCCAAGCGCAGCCGAATTTTGCGTTGCAAAGTTACAAACAAAATCTGACACGGCAAAACATATCGCCAAAAAAATTATCAAAAATCAAAACCACCCTCAGGATTCTGATTGAAACGTTTGAAACAATTGAAACGAATCTATGTAAGTTTCGCAAGTATTAGCCCTGAAAGGGCGGCACATACCAGCACAGGGCGTGAACCCTGTGTATGAGGTTGTTATCCCGTTTAATTCCTGTAAGGACGACACATTTATTTTCACCGTACGTACCATCAAAATGTGTCGTACCTACGGCACTCTATTAACGTATTTACCATTTTTACACAGGGCTCACGCCCTGTGCTATATTATTTCGCTTTGCGCATTGTCTTTCGCGCTTCGGCAAAACCAAACAAGTTTGATCTTGCTCTCGGCTTGTCGACAATTCGCTCTTACAGAGCTTATTGTGACTTGCGAAACTTGAGTTAATTATGCGTATAATTAGCCAACGCTTGCTATAATATTTTCTAAAAATTATTTTTGTGGAGTATAGCGGACTCGAACCGCTCACCTCAACACTGCCAGTGTTGCGCTCTAACCAGATGAGCTAATACCCCCTATTTTTTCCACTCATATACTCAATAATATCATCCGGCGGCACTATTCCGCCATCATACAATTTTATTCCGCATTTCGTGCAGATATACATATCTTCTTTACCACCCCCCCCCCGTTGATTTATAGAGTGTTAACTCGCTGCCCCAATGTGGGCATCTGTCGTTTATTTCTTCTTGCTTATCCATAATCAGTCGAGGGGGATTGAGTCCGTTGGACATACAGTGTCGAAAACGAGTTCTACGGCAGACGAATTGCTATGACGCATCTGCTGTGGTTTTGGGTCGTTTTCCGTGTTGCTGCAGGATGTTAAAACGAGTATGCTGAAAAGCATGAAAACGAAAAGGCGAATTGCGCCTGAATGTAAGCACAATCCGCCTTTTGCGTTGTTTATATCCTTATTTCTTAACGAGTTGAAATCAGAGGAGCAAAAATACCCCCCCAGCCTGTCCGAGAACTGGCTTTTACGGCACGCAAGTTGGTTTCGTGTAGTTTTTCACGTCACACCACACCAGGTTGAACTTGGCTATAAATGCGGCAAAACGGCTTGTGCGAGGTCATATAAAGCCTAAATACGGCTTATATGCGGCCGAAAAAGGCTTGCTTTACCTCTATCTGAGGGCTGCAACCAGAGTTGTGACACCTTTCATTGAGATGGCACGTCTGAGATTGTACGACAGACAGAACAAACTCATCTCTGCATCTACCTTTGCAAAGCCTTTGAGTAGAAAATAATATTGATTGAGAGTCCTCTTGATTGTGCCGAATGGATGTTCGGAGAGACATTTCCTGTTGTCCATCTTCTTTTGGTCAAGATGCAATATGTAACGTACTACCTTTTTAACTACTGTGTTTCGAGGTGAATCATTTTTCTCGTGTTTTTTCCCATCGCCATTGCCTTGGTTTTTCCTTCCATCTGCCGGCCTGATGAGAGTGTCCTTGCTGAAATCCGCCTCCTTAAACTTGGATGAAGTGCATTTGTGTTTGCACTTCTTGCAGGCAAGTTTATTACAATATCGTATATCGCCATTCCTCTTCTCTGATTTCTGGCGGAGTATTTCTCCTTGTGGGCAGTAAACCAGGTTGCGTGCTGCATCTCTTACGAAGTAACCCTCGAGAGCCTTTGCCCGCATTTCCTCTGGAGTCATATCAAGTATTGCGGAGTCTGTAACTGCGACTAGTCGCTTCCTGACATCGACTATCTCTGCATCTGAGAGTATGTCCTTGTATGCATCTGGTATTACACCTGCTTCGAGACAGGTTTTCAGGTCTTCGGGTTTTACGCTTGCCTTCATCTCGTCCGTCACTGGTGATTCGACATAGTCAAAAGTAACCATCTCTTCGGTGTCGCCATCTCGCTGGATGACATTTGGCACGATACCTGACGCTAGTGCATTTGCATGGTCTATTGGGTCTTCATAGCCTTTGTCGGCCGTAGTTTCAAGTATGTCAACGTCCAAGTTCTCCTTCACATCTGTTGCAACGCTTGTTATTTGGCCATGGTCTGTGGGACAGTTAGTAACCTTGTAGCCTGCTATGAGATGGCTTTCTGCATCAACGGCCGTTTGAGTATTGTAGCCAACACAGAAGCCTTCGTTCTGCTTCATTAGACGTGAGTCTGGGTCGGTGAGGGATATCTGGCTTTCGCCCGTCTCCTCAAGTGTCTCACGATAGCCCTCATACTTCTCTTTGCGGTTTTTGCAAACGTCGAGTTTGTGCTGGATTTCCTCCTTTGACAGCTTACGGCTTTCTTCCTGATCACAGGCATCAAGTTCTTCCATATATAGTGCTATGTGTTCGTCAAGACGCTTGATCCTATCGTCCAGCTTGTTGAGAGTAAAGTTCCTGTCCTTTGCATTGACAGCCTTGAACTTGCTTCCGTCAATTGAAATATATGACTTGGAAAACAGTTTCAATCCATTGCAGAATCTGTTGAACTCCTTGTACACCTTGGTGATGGCTACCTTATTGTCCTTGCGAAAATCAGAAATAGTTCTGAAGTCGGGTGTCAGCTTGCAGACAAGCCACATGACTTCTATATTGCATCTGCATTCCCGAGCAAGTTTGCGTGAAGAACGCACCTGATAGAAATAGCCATAGATGTAAATCTTGAGCAGGTCGCGGGGATCGTATCCAGGAGTACCAGTCTCCTTTGGAGTGGAACGTATAAATCCAAGTTCGTTCATATCGAGACTGTCAACAAACGCATCGAATAGCCTTACTGGGGCATCCGACTCTACATATTCCTCAATGCAGTCTGGAAAAAGAACCTTTTGGTACCTGTTGTTACCTTTTTTGTATGCCATATATCCTTATCTTTTTCGACTACAAAGGTACAATAAATAATTGACATACAGAAATTTAAAGTGTTAAATATACATAAAACAACAAGGAAATCATGTTGTCTTCAAAGTTATTTCCTTAGTGGTAGTTCTCGGACAGCCTCCCCCACATTTTTTAAATCCACTGATATTTAGCGTATTATAAGAGTTTTTTAACCAGACATCAACTCTCTATATTACAACATCTTATACTCTATGGAATTTTTTTCAAAAAAATCTTTGCAATATCAAAAAACATTCTTACCTTTGCATTCGTAATGGTTCAGCATATAGTCCACATCTTGGACTGCTGATTAATAGGGAATTGGGTGAGAATCCCGAACAGTCCCGCTGCTGTAATTCCTGAGAAAAGCCATTGGAACACGTCATCAGACTCGCCACTTTGGGTTTCAAGAAAGCCCATGGGAAGGCAAAAACAGGTTCCTTTCGGTCAGGATAAGTCAGAAGACCTGCCATTAACACATCTCTGTGGTTTAACGCTCCTCGAGGAAAGGTGCTTAAATATCTGTTTTAATGTCTGCCAAAGTACGTATTCTATCATTGTCGCTGATGCTGACGATTGCCCTATCGGCAACCGCCAATAGTTTTGCTGTTTGTCGTTTCCATGACGACGAGCCTGCCGACACGACAGTACGTGAGCTTGACGAGGTTGTCGTTACCGCTGAGTCCAAAACCAACACCGCCGTATCTACGGCTCCTCTTCAGCGCAAGACGAAACTGGACATCGAAGCACTTCCTGCCATTCAAGTCTCTGATGTCCTCAAACACCTCTCAGGTGTATCAATCAAAGATTACGGCGGTATAGGTGGACTCAAGACAGTATCAGTGCGCTCGCTTGGTGCAGCACACACGGCAGTATCGTATGACGGCATAACAGTTGCCGACGGTCAGAACGGCCAGATAGACATCTCGCGTTTCTCGCTGGACAATGTAAACTCCATAGAACTATCCAACGGTCAGAGCGACAACATCTTCGTTCCTGCACGTTCAATGGCCTCTGCCGCTGTCCTCTCAATACAGACCACCAAGCCAACTTTCAATAAAAATCAGAAAGTCACAGGCTCTGTCTCTTTCCGTGGAGGATCTTTCACGACACTCAATCCTGCTTTCTTCCTTGCCGCCAGACTTTCGGATAAACTCTCTTTATCCGTCAATGCAGACTACCTCTACTCCAAAGGCAACTACCCTTACACCCTGCATTACGGTTCTGCCGACAACGACTCTGTCTCAACCGAACGACGTCAGAATTCCGATGTGTCAAACCTTCATACAGAAGCAACGCTTTTTGGGTCTGACTCTGTGAATGACGGATATATAAAGGCTTATTACTACCGTTCCAACCGTGGGCTTCCCGGAGCTACGATATTCTACAATACTTCATCATTCTCGTCTCAACGACTTAATGAGCAGGTTGCCTTTGCCCAAGGACATTACAACCGCCATATCACCGAAAAATGGGATTTCCAGCTCAATGCCAAATACAATTTTTCCTATACCCATTATAAAGACCCTGCAGCACTCAATTCTGCAGGAATAGAAGAGAACCACTACCGCCAGAACGAGTATTACCTGAATGCCGCTGCACAGGTCCGGCCTCTTCAGAATCTTGCGCTCTCGCTTTCGACAGACGGAATAGTGACGACAATGGATGCTGACATAGTCAACTTTGCACGTCCAGTACGCACTCAATGGCTCTCAGCCCTCTCGCTGAAATACGTAAGGTCGTGGGTGACTCTTGTCGGCACGGCAATCTTCAATGCCGTCTGGGATCATACAATTGCCGACAACACAACCACAAACCGCTTCAAATGCTCGCCTTACATCTCAGCCTCGTTCAAACCATTCGTCTATCTCAAGGAAGACCTGGACCTCCGTTTACGTATATTTTACAAGAACATCTACCGTCTGCCGACCTTCAACGACCTCTATTACGGCCGTGTTGGCAACCGCAACCTGAAACCGGAAAACACTAACCAGCTGAACATCGGCATGACATACACATTGACAAACAAATCTTTCCTTTCGTCACTCCTTATCTCTGCCGACATCTATCACAACGACGTGACAGACAAGATTGTGGCCTACCCGACAAAGAACGTCTTCACATGGACAATGCTCAACTACGGTCATGTCTCGATATGCGGACTTGACCTCACTGCCGACATTGACCTTGAACTTCACAAAGGTTACCACCTTGAACTCGCCACTACCTACACATACAACCGTGCAGTCAACATAACAGACAAGGAATCTCCAGACTACAGGCACCAAATTCCTTACACCCCACGCATCTCAGGTTCAGCAAATGCCATTCTCCGCACACCATACATCGACATAGCATACTCGCTTATATGGTCTGGCATACGCTATGCAGTCAACCAGAACTATGCCGAGAACCGTCTTCCCGCCTACTACGACCACTCTATCACGGCATCACACGAGTTTACTCTACCCCACCGCCAGTCGCTCTCACTTGCGCTGGAAATACAGAACTTAACAAACACGAATTATGAGGTTATCCGTTATTTCCCGATGCCTGGCCGCCAATTCCGTGGCTCGCTTCGCTATATTTTTTAGTCTTTTGGGGCTGTTTTCAGGCTGCGAGATGAAGGATTTTCCTCGTCCCGGAGTTGACACCCCTATTGAGCCGACACGTCTGCTGGTGCTGTCCGAAGGGCTATACAACATGAACAACTCCACTCTTGCGCTTGTTGACCTCAACGACGGCACTACCGACTACGACATTTTCAGCACACTGAACCACCGAGGAATTGGCGATACAGCAAACGACATCAAACGCTATGGTTCGAAGATTTACATACCAGTAAACATATCTTCGACGTTGGAGATAATAGATGCACATTCTTTAATCTCCATAAAGCAGATACCGTTAGCCTCAGAAAACGGTGTTGCCCGCCAACCAAGACGCATTGCCTTTCACGATGGCTTTGCCTATCTCACCTGCTTCGACGGCACACTGATAGAGATAGACACCCTTTCGCTGGAAACAACACGTATGGTGACACTTGGCCGCAATCCAGACCACATTGCCATCTGCAACGACAAAGCGTATGTCTCAAACTCCGGAGGCCTCGACTACCCATACTACGATGCAACAGTCTCTGTTGTTGACCTTGCATCCATGGCCGAGACAAGAAGAATCCAAGTAGGCCAGAACCCAGGCTGCATCGAGGCATCTGAAAACGGTGATATCTATGTAGCCTCACGAGGCGACTACGGTCTGAACGACTACACCCTGCACAAGATTGACACAGAGATAGACACGGTAATCAGCACGTTTTCAGACATACACCCTCTAAATTTCTGCATAGTGGGCAATACGCTTTTCATGTACAACTACAACTTCTCCGACGCATCGCACTGGGTGAAATCATTTGATTGCGCCACGGATAAGATTATAAATGACAACCTCCTACCTGAAAACGTGTCACTGACAACACCTTTTTCGATAACCGTTGACCCCTCGTCAGGAGAGATATTCCTGACAGACGCCAACAGTTTCATCCTTTTCGGCCATCTGATTTGCATAAATTCTGACGGCACATTGAGGTATATCATATCTGAAATCGGGCTAAACCCTAACGGAATATTAATTCTATAAAAAAACAAAACTATGAAAAAGACAATTCTTTCTATCGCTCTTGCAGTTGCCATGATGGCTTGCAAAACAAATGAGCCAACAACACCAGAGCAGCCAGGCACTCCTGCCTTATCCGAGAAAGTCATCTCATTCGAGAAGGCAAAACTCGACGAAAACAACGTCATGTTCAATGCTCCTTATTCTGAGGACATCCTGTCATTCTCGAATCATTTCGATTCAGAATACCTTTATTGGGAAGATTTCGCCATCTCTGCCGTCTATGACGACACTACAGCCGGCTTCATGAACATGTATGGTTCAATCAGTGCTTCGGCATACGAAGGCAACAACTTTGCAGTGGTATTCCAAGGTTACTATAATCTTCCGACAATTTCAGCGAAACAGGATTTCCAGCCTCAGAGCCTCTATATCAACAACTCGACATACTGTTATTTAGACCTTCTGAACGGCAGCGATTACAGCAAGAAATTCGAAGCAGGAGATTATTTCTACATAACCGCCACAGGTTATGCCAACGACAGCACAGAGACAGGCCATGTAGATTTCTATCTTGCAGATTTCCGTGATGGCAAATCCATAATAGTACGAGATTGGACTCTTTTAGACCTCACACCGCTTGGCACCTGCCGTTACATCCAGTTTTCCTTCACCTCCACCGACATGGGCGACTTTGGAATGAATACCCCTGCATACGCAATAATTGACAAACTGACCATAAAATACTGATATGTTCGCACTGATATTATCAATTATCGTCCTGTCGTACAATCCAGCTCCCGGGCAGTTCATCAACATGCTGCCTGCTGTTGCCGACGACCCTGCCGTAGCAGCCCAGTCCAACCTTGACCGAGGCTCATTAGTAAGCCTCGGTGCTGCCGGAGGTTCGCTCACCGCCCAATTTTCAGAGCCTATCATAAACTCGCACGACTACGACATCACTATTTATGGTAATGCTTTCGAGAACGGCTCTGAGCCAGGTATCATATTTCTCTCCTACGACGAAAACGGCAATGGGATAGCAGATGACACTTGGTATGAGGTTGCAGGTTCAGAATACGACCGAACGGTTCATGAATACGCCATAACATATTATCGCCCGACATCCGACACTTCACGCATACAATACAACGATTCTGAAGGCAACACAGGATTCATTCCACGGAACACATTCCACACGCAACCTTATTTTCCGTCATGGATAACCGAAGATGCCATAACATATCAAGGGGCACTTCTTCCATTGAACATCAACGACATCAATGGAGATGGTTCTCTGGTGCACTTAGAGGCTTTTGACTATGGTTATGCAGATAATGCTTCCAACTCCAATCTTACCGCCTGTTCAATAAAGATTGACTGGGCTGTCGATTCGCTCGGCAACCCAGCCAATCTTCCGCAGGTTGATTTCATACGCATACAGACAGGTGTCCTCTACGCCAATTCAGCCAACGTTGGAGAGATATCGACAGAGATTTCTGCCATTCACCCAACTGCCACACTAACTTCAACAGACGACATTCCCGACAGTACTATCCTGGAAGAGTTCGATGCCTACACAATTTCAGGCCAATACCTCGGCCATTACACCATACATGACCTTTCTGACCTAAAAACCAAATTGTCAATTATCAATTGTCAATTATCCATTTTGAAAGGCCAAAACAGGACAATAAAACTGCTGCTGAAATAATTTGGCGAAAACCCCTTGCCATTCCACGAAAACTTTGTACCTTTGCAAGATCAAAGTCGTTAGACTTTAGTCATTAGTCTTCAGTCGTTTTATGGAACCACTAATCAAAGATCTTGCACTGATTCTGATTGTTGCTGGCGCGATGACGCTTCTATTTAAGAAACTCCGCCAGCCTCTCGTTCTCGGCTATATAGTAGCCGGTTTCCTTGTCAGCCCGAACATGCCATACATGTCCAGCGTCACAGACTTGGCCAACATCAAATTATGGAGCGACATCGGAGTTATTTTCCTTCTCTTTGCCCTCGGTCTGGAGTTCAGTTTCAAAAAACTTCTCAAGATGGGCGCAACACCTTTCATAGCAGCAGGAGCAATAATCATATCCATGATGTTCTTGGGAGGAGCCGTTGGTGCTGCCTTCGGGTGGTCCAAAATGAACTGCATCTTCCTTGGCGGTATGCTGGCAATGTCATCAACCACCATCATCTTCAAGGCCTTCGACGACATGGGTCTCCGACAGCAACGCTTTGCGGGACTTGTTCTCTCAGTGCTCATCATCGAGGATCTTCTTGCCATCGTAATGATGGTAATGCTCTCGACAATCGCTGTCTCAACGCAATTCAACGGTCTTGAGATGGTTGGCAGCATCGCCAATCTTGTTTTCTTCCTCGTTCTGTGGTTTGTCGTGGGCATCTATCTGATACCTTGGATTCTCCGCAAGCTGAAGAAATACCTGAACAACGAAACACTCCTCATTCTCTCGCTCGGTCTATGCTTCGGCATGGTGGTCTATGCAGATGCCGTTGGATTCTCTGCCGCCTTCGGAGCCTTCATAATGGGTTCTATCCTCTCCGAGACTCTTGAGGCTGAGACAATCGAACATCTTGTTGACCCAATAAAGAACCTTTTCGGGGCAATCTTCTTCGTCTCTGTCGGCATGATGGTCAACGTTGAACTGATAGGTCAATACTGGCTGCCTATCGTCTGCCTTATCCTCACTGTCATAATAGGTCAGATGATTTTCGGCACGGCAGGCTATCTGCTTTCCGGACAGAATCTCAAGTCTGCACTTCAGTGCGGATTCTCGATGACACAGATTGGCGAATTTGCCTTCATCCTCGCAACGCTCGGTCTCTCGTTAGGCGTGACATCCGACTTCCTCTACCCTATCGTAGTGGCTGTTTCAGTCTTCACCACCTTCACCACCCCATATATCATAAAGCTTGCCGGACCTGCCGACACATTTCTTGAAAAGCGTCTGCCTGCCCGTTTCCTTGAGTTTCTCAACCGCTATTCAGACGACACTCCGGACATACATACATCAACTAACCTCTGGAAACCTTACCTCACAATAGTAATCAAGGACATTCTGATTTACGGAGTGCTTTGCATTGCCGTATCTGTCATACTGCTTGACTATGTTGCACCATATTACTACAAGTTCCTGCCATACTCCTGGAGCAGCATACTCTTTGCTGCCATCACACTTCTTCTGCTTGCACCATTCATCAGAGCCCTGATGATGCGGCATCACGATGCGCCAGAGGCTAAAGTCCTATGGAACACTGCTACTGGCATTCATCGTGCGCCACTCTATGCAATACGCATATTCCGAATATTCCTCGGTATCTTTGTAGTAGCATACATTTTGGGTTATATCCTCCATTGGGGAGCACTCTTCATAGTCTTCGGTGCAGTGTTCATTGCCATTCCTATAATGTTGAGCAATAGGCTGAAGAGACGCAACCTCCAGATGTCCGACAACTTCAACCAGCGTTTCAACCAGCGCGACAATGCTGAGAAAGAAGCCGAACAGGAAAAGATGCCACATCGTCCACAATTCGAGGGCAAACTCATCGAGCGAGACATACATCTGGCCGACTATGTCATACCTACAACAATCTCTTGGACAGGGCGTACCCTCCGTGACCTCAACCTTGGCCAGCGTTTTGGCGTTCATGTCGTCTCTATCACCCGTGGTACCAACCACATCAACATACCTGGTGCTGATGCAGTGATTGTTCCAGGCGACCACATTCAGGTGATGGGGTCAGACTCTGCACTCGCCTCTTTCGCCTCTGCCCTTGACGCACTCTCAGCCTTCTCGCCAGAAAAGGAACCTTACCACCGTATGGAACTCCGCAGAATACCGGTAACGCCTTCTTCGCCTTTCATCAATATCGCACTGCGTGACAGCCGCCTCCGCGAGGATTATCACTGTATGTTGGCCGGCATAGAAATTCCTGGCGAAACACAGCTTCATGCGCCATCACCAGACTATGTATTCCTCCCAGGCGATATCCTCTGGCTTGTTGCAGAGCCCGACAACTTTTCCAAGATTTCATAACCGACAAACATTCTAACTCGGCTAAATCGCACTTTTTTTATGAGATTTAGCCAACTTTGACAACCTCTAACTTGGCTAAATCGCACTTTTTTTATGAGATTTAGCCAACTTTGTCCAGAAAAGCCATTGTCACCTCAGAAATAATTCGTACCTTTGCAGCCGAATTAAACACCACTCTCTTTATGAAGAACAACATCATCGGCAGGACAGAGGAATGCGAGCGTTTAGAGCGATACATAAGTTCCGGACAATCGGAATTTATTGTTGTCTTTGGCAGAAGGCGAATAGGTAAGACATTTCTTATCAGGGAGTTGTTCAAAGACAGGTTCACATTCCGCCTTACAGGAAAAGAGAATGCCAGCACATCAGACCAGCTAAAGGATTTTCAGCTCGCCATGGCAAGGTACTTCAAGTCAGACACCCTTCCTGACGACTGGAGCAGTGCATTCTACATGCTGGAGCAGTGTCTTGAGAAGATGAAAAGTGGTCCAAAGATACTTTTCTTTGACGAGTTGCCATGGTTTGATACCCGCGGGGCAAAATTCGTGAGTGAGCTTGAGCATTTCTGGAACGACTGGGCAAGTTACAGAAACGACATAAAACTGATTGTCTGCGGAAGTGCCACCAGCTGGATGCTAAGCAAGGTCATAAACTCCCGTAGCGGGCTGCACAACCGCGTTACACACTCTATTAAACTTGCTCCCTTCTCACTTGCAGAGACAGAAATGTATTTCAAGGCAAAAGGATTCAATTACGGCAGGACTGAGATATTGGACACATACATGTCGGTGGGCGGTGTTGCATACTATCTCTCGCTCTTCGAAAACGACAAGACTGCCATTGAAAACATCGACAATCTCTGTTTCAACAAGAAAGGAGAGTTGCACGATGAGTTTCAAAGGTTGTTCAACTCACTGTACAACAAAGCCGAGAGGCACATTGATGTCATCGAGGGGCTTAAAACAAAAAGAAAGGGCTTGACAAGAGCAGAAATCAGCGAAACGGCAGGGATGCTGAACAATGGAAACCTCACTAAGATTCTGAAAGAGCTTGAGGAATGCGACTTCATTCGCAGTTACGTCCCTTTCGGCAAAAGCAGAAAAGAGACTCTATACCAACTGACCGACCCCTTCTGTCATCTCTATCTGTCGTGGATAAAGGACAACCGCAACTCGGGTGACAGATTTTGGATGACCATTCAGCAGAGCAACAAGGCTGAGCAATGGCATGGTTATGCTTTTGAAATCACATGCCTTATCCACCTGAAGCACATTATCAAAGGTCTCGGCATTGACGGCACAATACACAAGCCTGGATGCTGGTATTACAAGCCAACGAAAAACACTCTGTCCAAAGAGGATGCTGACGAAGACCTGCTTCACGGCTCACAGATTGACCTGCTTATCGACCGTGCAGACAAGACCGTCACAATATGCGAAATGAAATACTCCTCAAATGAATATGAATTGACAAAAGAGTACGACAGCCTGTTGCAGCAACGGATACGCACTTTCCGCAAAGCTACCAAGACAAAGAAATCCGTCATGGCAATATTCGTAACTCCAAACGGACTGCTGCACAATCAATACAGCTACAAATACACGAGAAACGTCACAATGGACACTCTCTTCGAGAATATTCCACTATAAAAGCGACCGTTGCCCCTCAGTTTCGCTGAGGGGCATGTCATGTCACTTCACCAACACCTTCATTGTCTTACCGCCGACACATACTGCATAAACACCAGGCACTTCTACGTCTATTCTCTCAATGTCTGATGCACTCATGCTGCTCATGACTGCACGTCCGCTCATGTCATAGACTGTCACCATCTGACCCTCTGCGCCATTCAAGACAATTGTATGTCCTTCGGCAAAAGCCACAAATCTGACATTCTCTATCTCATCAACCGGAGTCCTGTCGCCTGTTGCAGAGATTTCAAACTTAATGTCACCGTATGTAAGGGCACTTCCGGAAACAACGACGTCATTACCCACAGCATCAACGGTCAATGTGCCAGAGAACACTCCATTTGGCAAACTCTCCTGAGTGGCTGCATCAAAGAAAGTCAGATACTGCAGATTGCCAGCAGAGACATTAAAAGTTCCGTAGGCATAATCTTCGCTATTCAAGACTGTACATTGCATAAGGTATTCTTCGCCAATGACTCTTACATCATACGCATACAGCCCATAAGCCATCAATGCAACCTCATACATACCACTCTGTTCAATCTCCACAGTTCCTTCAAGGGTTTTCACTGTCGCAGCAACAGGTTCTGTGTATTCAAAAGTAATCTCATACAATACAGAATCCTCACTTACGAAATGGACAGTGGCATTGCATGTGTTACCTGTCATAGTCACCACTGCATTAGGAAGCAGGTTGCTGAACTCAATTTCTATCCTTTCTTCACCAACATAATGATAGATACCTGTACTCTGAAGCATGACATCATTTGTCGTGTATGTACCAGCAACCTGGCTTGTGTTCTGAAAAGCCATGAAAAACAGATATTCTCCAGTAGCATCTTGGCCAAGAATCTGGAAGGCACGCTGACTTGCCGTAGCATCAGCAACACGGCAACTGAGTTTGTCGTTGATTGTGATGGAGATTGTCTCGTTCACTTCAGTGATTGGCTGAGTTTCAGCCATTGTCGCACCTGCAAAGAGCGCAAGCAGGGAAAACAAAGTAAAAATCTTTTTCATAAATATAGTGTTTGATAATTCCGGTACAAAGATACGACTTTTTTCTCACTCAGCAGCAGAAACCGCTTTATTTTATTCAACAAAGTTTTGCAGCACCCGCATGACAACATACAGGATTTTACCCAAAAGTGGGGTCAAAAGCATAGATTTGGGTAAAATCGTAAAGGTTTTTACCCAAAAGTGATGAAGTCAGGCAGATTATGCAGTTCTACATGGTGTTTGGCGGAGTGCCTTACTACCTGTCGCTTCTGCGAAGCAACCTTAGTCTGGTGGAGAATATTGACGCACTGCTCTTTGCCACAGACGGACTGCTGCACGACGAGTTTCAGGAACTCTATTACGCATTGTTCAGCAATGCCGAAAGCTACATCAACGTAGTTTCGAAGCTGGCAGAATCCCTGCAAGGACTCACAAGGTCTGAGATTGAGAAAACGACAGGCATATCGGGAGGTACATTGACACGCATACTGCAAAACCTGGAACTTTGCGACTTCATCACTTCATACGGTCAATTTGGCAACAGTACAAAACTGTGCACCTACAAGATGTCGGACTTCTTCACGATGTTCTACTTCAGGTTTATGAGAGACAACCGCAGTCGCGATGAGCACTATTGGCAACACCATTTCATGGATCGCAGTGTTCAGAGCTGGCAGGGGTTCGCTTTCGAGCAACTATGCGTAAGGCACCTCGAACAGATAAAGCACGGATTAGGCATCTCAGGCATTGCCACAGAGACATCATCCTGGCGTCACCTCGCTCCTCCAGAGAGTGGACATAGGGGAGCTCAGATTGATTTGGTAATCAAGAGAGTTGACCGTATAATCCACCTTTGCGAGATGAAATTCACTGACCAGACATACACGATAACGGCAGAATACGAAGCCCGCATGAAGGAACGACGTCAACTCTTTCGCGAAGTGACAGGTGCCAGACAAGCCGTTGTACTGACAATGGTTACGCCAATGGGAATAACACCAGGCAAGCACACAGGCAACATTCACTCGTCAATCTGCGCAAAGGAACTCTTTGCTGAATAAAAATCAGGGCTGACTTCAAACAAAGAAGCCAACCCTGATAATATTATCTGTCGTCTATCTTACTTCACCAAAACCTTAGCGGTCTTGTCAGCAACACGTACGACATAGATGCCCGGCACAGCAACGTCTATTCTCTTGATGTCAGAAGTGCTCTTGCTATTCATGAGGATACGTCCTGCCATGTCACAAACCATGACATTCTCGCCAGCAGCAGTGTAAACAACGATTGTGTTGTTCTCGCTGCAAACAACGAACTCAGTCTCTTCAACAGTGTTCTCAACAGCAGATGGCACTTCACCATACTCGAATGTTATTCTATAGAGAACAGAGTCTGTAGATATTATCTCAAAGTAAGCATTGCAACCATACTCATCGCCATTAACTGTAAAGTCACGAATCTCTTCTATTTCGATCTCAGTGGCGCCACCTGGCAAGTTGTGTGCAAAAAAAGTGTAAGCACCGTCAATGTCTCTCTGCATATAGTTTCCAGCAATATGGTCAGAATAGATTGCCAAGTGCATTGTGTATTCGTCAACGCTGTCGGCACCTATCAAATGGAATACACCTGCGTATATCTGGTCGTAAAAAACGGCATTATACTCTGCATTATCCATTGTGATGTCAATAGTGTCTTTAGTTTCCAACGGAATGTATTCGTAAGAATATGTTATTTTGTAAAGCACAGAATCGACAGATACCAACTCAATGTATGTGCTGCAAGACTTCTCATTACCGGTAACAGTAAAGTCACGTACTTCATCTATTTGAATTGGGACACCATTATGAGAAAGTTTTGAATGATCATACACATCATCAAAAGTATATGTGCCTGCAAAATGGTCGGAAAATACTAAAAGATTCAACCTGTACTCTTTATTCTGGTCTGCACCACCCAACACAAAAAGGCCTAGTGATTTTGTAGCATCCGTCACTGCATTGATTTCTGCATTGTCCATTGTAATCTTGACAGTGGTTGTTGGCATGACCACTGGCTTTGAATATGAATAGTTGATTCTGTAAAGGGTGCTGTCTTCACTAATCATCTCAATATATGTGCTGCATGCTCTTGCATTGCCAGTCACTGTAAAGCCCCTAACTTCTAAAGTTTCAATTATATGGTCACCGTAATAAAGGCCAAAAAAGAACTTTTCAATCTGCGTGTATATGCCTGCAATCTGGTCTGAATTGACAGAGAGCAACAATTCGTATTCGCCACTCTGGTCATAACCTCTCAACATGAAGAATCCTTCGTCAAGTGACGTATAATCCTCAATATAATTCGAAGCACTGTTCATGACAATGTCAACAGTATCTGTTGGCACGATTGTTGACTTTGTGCATGAACAGTTGATTCTGTACAGGATATTGTCAACATCAATAATCTCGATGTATGTGCTGCAAGTGCTTGAATTGCCAGTCACTGTGAAGTCACGTATTTCAGCAACAGGTAAAATCATCCTATTGTTATAAAGACTTGTATATTGCATTTCTACATCATCCTGCGTATATGAACCTGCAATCTGGCCAGAGTTGACAGCAAGTTCCAATTTATATTCACCTGTCTCGTCAAAGCCAACCAACTGGAACATGTTCACAGATGAGGTATAATCCAAAATAGAAGTCAAAGAAGTATCGTTAATGATAATGTCAACAGTATCATAAGGAGCAGGCACAATGCCAGGAAATGAATAATTGATTCTATAGAGTATGGAATCAGAAGTTACCATCTCAACATACGTGCTGCATGCTGTTGCGTTTCCTGTCACAGTGAAATCACGTACGAAATATACAGACTTTCTATCATCACCATCATATAAGCCTGTATATGTAATATCAACATCTTCGTATGTATAATTTCCCGCTATCTGGTCGGAATATACAGCAAGATACATCTGATATTGATTTGCAGAATCTACACCTGTCAACTGAAAGGAACCTTTATCAGCAATACGGTCAACCACACTATTAAAATGCCCGTTGTTAATCAAGACGTCAATGGTATCATTGAACACGTTGATCATTGGTGCAGGTTGTTTTGTGATATGAAACCGCAAGCCGTACTCATCAGTAACATCGGCAACATAGGTACCATCAGAGTTTCTCACAATTGATGCGGCCCTGAATTTGCTGCTACGGTAGTCAGACATAGTAATGCCTGAAAACAAAGGACTCATGTCTGACAAACTATAAGTCTGGCCATCCACAATGTCTGTAGTGCCAGGAAGACAATTAATGTCGAATATGAAGTGCATTCCGCCACCAGTAAGCTGCACTCTGTAATTATTCAACCATTCGTTGTACTCAGTATAGGAATAATCGTAAACGATCCAAGTCTGAGCCTTTGCAGTCACTGCCATAACCAGCAGAACTGCCAATAAAGTACTGAATTTTCTCATATTTTTTCTGTTTTATTTTTCAGGTACAAAGGTACAACTTTTTCCTGATACTACAATATATAATTTGCAATATTTTCTAACCCTCTGTTTATCAAAAAAAACAGGGTTGGTTTCAAACAAAGAAACCAGCCCTGATAGTATTATCTGTCGTCTATCTTACTTCACCAAAACCTTAGCGGCCTTGCCTGCAACACGTACGACATAGATGCCAGGCACTGCAACGTCGATTCTCTCGATGTCTGAAGTGCTCTTGCTGTTCATGATTGTACGTCCAGCCATGTCATATACTGCCATCATCTGGCCTTCTACGCCATAGACAACGATTGTGTTGTTCTCGCTGCAAACAACGAACTCAGTCTCTTCAACAGTGTTCTCAACAGCAGATGGCATTTCACCATACTCGAATGTTATTCTGTACATCACAGAATCCTCAGAGATGAATACAAGATTTGTTCTGCACCATGTTGTATCACCCTCAACAGTAAATGCGCTTGCTCTCTGCAATGTGATATAAGTAGTATCTGTTCCAGAAATAGATGCCAGTTCAACGTCATAAATATCTGCCGCACCGTATGTTCCAGCCATCTGGTCTGAAACGACCATAAGTGCCATTGCATATTCTACAGCCTGGTCTGCTCCAACGAGCATGAAACAGCCATAAGTTGCAGTAACGTCATACACTCTGTTGTTCTCGTTATCCATTACGATGTCAACAGTATCCTTGATGCCGTAAGAATAAGAGTAGTTGATTCTATAGAGAACAGAGTCTGTAGAAATAATCTCAAAGTAAGCTGTGCAACCATACTCGTCGCCATTAACTGTGAAATCACGGATTTCTTCTATAGCGATAGAAGTGGTATCTCCTGGCAAGCAGTGTGCCAAATAAGAATAAGAAAGGTCAACCTCACTCTGGGTATAGTTTCCTGCAATCTGGTCAGAATAGATTACCATGCGCATTCTGTATTCGTCATTGCTGTCTGCTCCATACAACTGGAAGATATTCGCAAAGGTTTGGTCATAAACAGCATTAAACGTTGCGTTATCCATTGTGATGTCGATAGTGTCCTTAGTATCCAATGGTGTGTATGTGTAAGAATATGTTATTTTGTAAAGCACAGAGTCTTTAGATACAATTTCAACGTATGTGCTGCAAGACTTGGCATTGCCAACAACCTTGAAATCACGAATATCCTCAATCTCGATGTAGCTGGTGTCTTCTGCTGTATTGTGAGTCAATTCGGTATAGAAGGTCTCTACGTCGCTCATAGTATAGTCACCTGCAACCTGGTCAGAATAAACCACCAGACGCATTCTGTATTCGTCATTCTGGTCTGCGCCAAGCAACTGGAACATACCCAAGTATGTCTGGTCGTAAACTATGTTGTAGTTCTCATTGTCCATCGTGATTTCGATAGTATCTACAGGTTCTGGAGAAACGTAGGTATAGGTATATGTTATCTGATAGAGGTTATGGTCACTGCCAAGAATCTCGACGTAAGTGCTGCAAGATTTTGCGTTGCCTGTAACTGTGAAATCAGCGATTGAGAGAACACGAATATTCGTAGTGTCGCCACCAACTATATGAATCAATCCTGAGTGATAGCCGTCGATATCGTTCTGGGTATAAGAACCTGCTATCTGGTCAGAATTGATAGCGAGAAGCATTGTGTATTCCTGATTCTGGTCAGCACCCTGAAGTTGATATTGTCCCGTGATTGAAGTGTAGTCAAGTATTGTGTTGACCTCTGCATTGTCCATCACGATTGAGATGGTATCTTCAACCGTAACATTGAACGAGCAGTTGAAAGTCCACTCAACGTTGTCGTAGAAGAGCGAAGTACCTGTGAGGGTATAAGAGTCATCTTGAGCCTGAGCAATAGTAATTGTGCCAGAGAAAGGAGCACTTGATGCCTCGCCTGTCGTTGCGTCATAGAGGTTGAATTCCAAAGTTTCGCCATTATCGAAAGTCCATGTGCCGAGAGCATCGTCTGCGTTCTCGTTATAGACTGTACCATAGAGGATGTTGGTACCATCAGAAGCCTGGAAGTCGTATACATATAAACCATAGTACATCTTATAAATAGAATAGTTAGAATTCTGAGTTATAGTAAGGTCAGTTGCGATGAACGTTTGCTGACTCTGAACTGTAGGGTCTGCGTATGCAAAGCTGATGTCATACATTGTGCCGTCAGCAGCAACCCATTTGATGTGTGCCGTGCAGTTTGATGCAGTACCTGTCACCGTAGCCTCAAGGAGGTTATTGCAAGGAATTTGAGTACCAGTGCCAGTTGTAAGATCATAATCGCTGTAGAGCATGAAGTAGTCATTACTCTCATATCTGTCGGCAAGTGTATAGCTGCCAGCGAACTGGTCTGCATAGAACACAACATTCATGTAATAGCCGTCACTGCTAAGTCCCATAAGTTGGATAGAACCCTCGGTAGAAATGAAGTCGTATGCACGGTTATAAGAGCCTGATGTCATATCGACAACGACTGTATCTGTTGGCTCTGTTATTTGTGTGTAAGTAATGTGATACTGATTACTATATGTATCAGTTACATCAACTACGTACGAGCCATTGGTTCTTGTGAGAGAAACAGAAGAATAAATGATGTAAGCCTGAGCAACATAGTCAGCACCTCTAGAGTAGCTTGCAATCATGTCTGCCAATGTATAGGTCTGACCATCTACAATGTCAGATGCGCCAGCAGCACAAATAATGTCGAAAGTAAAAGTATACTCAGCATTCTGAAGGACAATGTATAAATCATTGTCCTCTGCATAATACTTAGCATTTCCTTCAGTACATACAACGTTAATAGGCTGTGTCTGAGCCTTTGCAGTCACTGCCATTGTCAGCAGCACTGCCATTAAAGTAATAATTTTTCTCATAGTTTTTTGTTTTAAAATTCTCGGTGCAAAGATACAGCTTTTTCTTGACACGGCAACAACAAATAGCACTTATTTTTTGACTTCTATATAGCTATTTGTAATTTACTGGTTACCAAGTCCTGAAGCCGCAATGCAGCACAACAATTGCCACATAATTTGTGATGCTGCGTTGCAGCGTAATATGTTTTGGTGTTGTCTGCACTCCTATGGCGACGTGCTACGCACTCTGCCATAGTTATATTCTTCACTCAAGTTTCGCAAGTTACAATAAGCTCTGTAAGAGCGAAATAGTATAGCACAGGGCGTGAGCCCTGTGTAAAAATGGTCAATACGTTAATAGAGTGCCGTAGGTACGACACATTTAGATGGCACATACGGTGAAAATAAATGTGTCGTCCTTACAGGACTTAAACGGGATAACAACCTCATACACAGGGCTCACGCCCTGAGCTGGTATGTGCCGCCCCTTCAGGGCTAATACATGCGAAACTTGAGTTATCAATTGTCAATTATCAATTATCAATTATCAATTAAAAAGAAGTGCAGACCATAGCAGCAATATCTTCTCCTGCCGGCACAGGTGCCATAGCCGTCATCCGTCTTTCGGGTGATGACGCGATTGCCATTGCCTGCCGCCTGTTCATGCCCCACAATAAACGCCGCACACTCGACATAGCGCCTGTGCAATCTGCAATATACGGAACCATTGTTGACCCCTACACGGATGAGGTCATTGACGAAGTCATAGCAACGGCCTTCCGTGCGCCACATTCCTTCACGGCAGAGGATATGGTCGAGATTTCATGCCATGGCTCGCTGTTCATTCAGAACACTATTCTCAGGCTGCTGATTGACAATGGTGCACGAATGGCAACCCCTGGAGAGTTCACCAAACGTGCCTTCATCAACGGGCGGCTGGACCTCACACAGGCCGAGGCTGTTGCCGATGTGATAGGTGCCCGTTCGGCTGCTGCCCATGCCCTTGCCCTCAGGCAACTTAAAGGAGACGTCTCGTCCCGCCTGACGGAATTACGGGAAATGCTCGTACATCTTGTCTCGCTTCTCGAACTGGAACTTGATTTCTCTGACCATGAGGATGTAGAATTTGCCGACCGCACGGAACTGCTCGCCATTGCCAACGACACACGTCAGGAAATCTCCCGCCTGTGCAACAGTTTCGCCCAGGGAAACGCCATCAAGAACGGCATTCCGGTGGCCATTGTCGGTGAGCCGAACGTGGGCAAATCGACACTGCTCAACCGGCTTGTGGGCGATGATGCTGCAATAGTTAGCGACATTGCCGGCACCACCCGCGACTCGATAGAACGTGAGACAATCATCAACGGAACGCTCTTCCGCATCATTGACACGGCAGGAATCCACGATACGAACGACACGATAGAACGTCTCGGCATAGAGCGTTCGCTTAAAGCAATAGACGATGCACAGGTAGTTCTGCACATCACCACCCCATCATCATTCAGCGCAAGCGAATACTGTTCGCAGAAAAATCACATCACTGTTGTCAACAAGATAGACACAGCCCCAGCAGGATACCAAGTACCCGAAAACGCCATTGCGATATCAGCCAGGAACGGTGAGAACATTGACACTCTCATTTCTGCAATGACCTCTTCTGTAAGTCAGCCGATAGAAGACGTCACAATAACTAATGCCCGTCATTACGAGGTTCTGTCACGCGCACTTGAATCAATAAACCGTGTGATAGAAGGACTGGAACAAGGCATTCCATCAGACCTTGTGGCACAGGATCTGAGAGAATGCACCTCACTGCTTGCCGAGGTTACAGGAGGAGAAATCACCCCAGATGAAGTCTTGGGAAACATATTCTCGAAATTCTGCATAGGAAAATGAACAGTAATTCCTTTATAAGAGATACTGCCTTGGCAATCGCCAAAAGCAAAGCAGTCAAGGAGATAGAAGAGTCAATCTTTGTCTTTCCAAACAGACGTGCAGGACTATTTTTCCAGCGGGAACTGTCGCTGGCACTTCACGGCACACCATTCTTTGTTCCTGAAACATACGACATTAACCACTTTGCCGAATCCCTGTCGTCCTACCGCAAGGCCGAAGAGATAGAGTTGCTGCTCTACCTGCACAAAGCCTACCGCGAGACCTACAACGACGAGAACAAAGCCTCGCTGCCACTCCGTTCGTTCGTTGAATTAGGAATGAAACTGCTGCACGATTTCGATGAGATAGATAAGTATCTGGTTGATGCACACGCCCTTTTCCTGAACGTATATCAGCTGTCCGAACTGACTGCCAGCATTGAACTCACCGCCGAACAGCAAGAGGCCATCAGCCGTTTCTGCAACATAGTCAACCGCAACACGTCACCTGAAGACGAAACCCTTGACTTTCACAGGAAATATGCCTCACTCTGGAACCACATCACCCCAATCTACGACCGCTTCAATACCTTACTGGACGAAAACAAGGCAGCCTACGAAGGTAAGATCTACCGTGAGGTATGCGAACAGCTGCCTGACGAAAGACTCCCGCAGAAACCCATCTATTTCATAGGCTTCAACATACTCACTGCCAGCGAAGAAGCACTCATTCACCGGTTTGAGCAACTGGGTCATGCCACTCTTGTTTTCGACTATAACCAGATGCAACGCACAACCGCTCGTTTTGACTATCATCACCCAATCGAGGACTTCAGGTTCGAGATTCCAAAAGAGATTCACGACTACCCATCCATGACCTCAGGCGAACAGGCCGAAAACCTGCAGGAGGTGCTGGACAGCCTGATAAAATCTTCATCGGCAAAAGCCGTTGAACAGAACACAGCCATAGTTCTGGCAGACGAATCCATGCTCGTGCCGGCACTCAATTCCATACCCGAAGAGATAGAACACCTGAACATAACCATGGGCTACCCTCTCTCGGACACCCAGATAGCCACTTTCGTTGCAGCGATGATACAGTATCAGTGCAACATCCAGACCGACCGCACAGGGGTACAGACCATCTACCACCGCCACCTGATGGAACTGCTGCTCCATCCTTATTCCCGTCTGATTTGCCCGAAAGACGAGCTGAACAGACTCATAAAAAAGATACGTGAAAACAACATACTCCATATCCCCCTATCCGACCTCACATCATGCAATGACACATTGTTTTCGTATTCAGAAGACACATTCGCATCGATTTCATCGTTGCTGGACATATTAGACGACCATTTCATGACACAAGACAGCAAGAGCCTTGATTTGGAATTTATCCGCCAGTACCGCGACCGTCTGACACAGCTGAAGACCATACTCGAACGCACAAAGACAGCAGTTGACCGTTCGGAACTGACCATACTCATCCGCCGGATAACACGCAATCTGAAAGTCCAGTTCAAAGGCGAGCCGCTCAAGGGTCTTCAGATTATGGGTCTGCTGGAATGCCGACTGCTCGACTTCGACAACATAATCTTTGTGGGGTTCAACGACCAGTTCGTCCCAGGCAACGACATCAACGACAACACCCTCATTCCATATTCCCTTCGCAAGCCATACGGACTGCCATCACACGAAATCACCAACCTCATCTACGCCTACAACTTCTACCGTATGCTCCACCGTTGCAAGACATTGCACCTCATATACAACCTTGCCACAGGCGACAACTCGAAGAACGAAGTGTCGCGCTTCCACCACCAGTTGCGGTATCTATACGACAAAGCCATCACATCACACATCCATGAGACAAAACTGAACGCCACAGCCTCACTTTCAACAGTCTATTTTCCCGAGATAGCACCCTTGGCCGAATTCAGTCTTTCCGCCTCAAGCCTGAAACACTTCATAACCTGTCCGTTACGCTTCTACTACGGCCATCTGCTTAAAATCAAAGAGCCAGACCAGATAGACGAGACAATGCAGGACGGAACTTTCGGCTCACTGCTCCACCGCATCATGGAACTCCACTACAACGACACAAAAAACACGAAACTCGACGACATCTGCCTGCAGGCATATCGTGACGTATGCCATCACAGCTACGATGCCCATGGTTACGACATAATAGCCTTTGAATCAGCCAAGACCATGGCACGTCACATCATCAGTTATGATGAGACCCAACGTGCACCATTCACAGTCGCAGCCAACGAATCCAGATTCTCCACACAATATAAATGCCTTACGCTCACTGGCATCATCGACCGCATAGACAACGACAAATCCCCGACAGGCTCGACATGGGTAATCGACTACAAGACATCAGGCTCCAACGAAGACTATAACATCACGCGTATGTTCGATTCGTCCGAGGCGAAGACTATCGACCATGAGACAATGCAGATACTCTTCTACTGCTATGCGCTGAAAGACAAATACAGACACCTGAACGCACAACTATACAAAGTCTATTCCATAGCCAAGGACAATTCACTGAAACCAGCAATCGCATATTCCGAGATTGCCTCAGAATTCGAGCCATTGCTTGAACAGACACTCGACAGGCTTATAGAATCGCTTCACAACCCACTATTATTCAGGCAACATGCCGCCAATCCCGACAACTGCAAATACTGCCCCTTCGGCAACCTCTGCACAAAAAGAAAGGTCACTGAAAAGTGACCTTTTATCTTTCAAAAACACCTGTTGCTACATTTCCGTCTTCATCTTTTCCAATGTCAGATCAGCCAAAATGACTGCTGTTTCCTCTTCATCTGCAAGAGCTTCCTTCGGTTTCCACGCTACAATGAAACGGATAGAAGCAGACGACACATAATATCCCTTTTCCACCCATTGATTAATTTCGCCTTGCATTTTCTGCGACAACTTGCAAGCTGGAGTTTTAGACTGACATGCAAACAGATAGTTATTCATATATTGCAATTTTTCGCCAGCCCTTAATGCAAGTATTTCTTTCTTACGCGGTTTGAAGAATCCCAGATTCACATCCTTGTGCGTCAGTTGAAGCACAATCTCGTCTGGCATTTCATACTGCTGTTCATCGAAACAAATCTCATCAGCAGGCATACAATCAAACATTGAGCTGTTGGTGTGGATAAACAATCTTTGTTTTGCGCGTGTTGCCCCAACATAATACCGGCGAATCTCCTCATCATTTATATGCTGTGGTTCAGAAAGAAGCATATATACATCATCGTATTCCCTTCCCTTCGCCTTGTGGATTGTCGAAACCACAACATCTGATTCGTCAGGTTCATAAAAATCTTCGACAGAAGACTCATAGATAAATTCCGTGAAATCTGTCAGATATTTTGTCTTGTTTGTCTGTTCGAAAAGCGATATGCACTTTCTTAGATATTGAAGGCTTGTGGAATTTTCGTATTTAGAATATGTCTTGCATTTTGCTTCCTCCCACACCTCATCGACAATAACAGGAGTCTTAGTATGTTGTTCTATCTGTTTCAGAAACATCCGCACCTCTGCAATATTCCAAAAGCGAAAACCATCCATGCTTTGAACCAGTTTGCTGTTCACTCCATGTTTTTTCAACAACGCAACAAGAATAACAGCCTCTTCGTTGGTCTGTGTCAACACGCAGACAGAGCCATTTCTTTGACTATCCAACAGGTTTTTCACAAGTGGCTGATACATCATTGGTGAGGTATGGTGGTAGATGCCGACGAAACCATTGTCGGGACTCACCGAGAGTATTGGTGACATTTTCAGTCTTCTCTTTATTCCAGTCACGAATGAGTTGGCAAAATCAACCACATGCTTGGAACTCCTGTAATTTTCAGTCATTTCCATGAAATGGCTTTGTGTTTCATCGAGCAACTGCCCCATATATTTTGAATCAGACCCACGGAATTCGAATATATTCTGGTCGTCGTCACCAACGGCAATGACGCGCATCTCCTCATTGGCAGTCATCAACGCACGTACCAAAGCATATTCGTCAGCACTCATATCCTGAGCTTCGTCTATCACGAGAACCGTCTTGGCAATACGATTTGGTTCTACCTCTCTGTCATTTATCATCTGTGCTGCCAACGCGACTACATTTTTAGCATCTTCAAGGTTGCCAATCCTGCCGAGAAGGTCAAAGCAATACGAATGGAACGTCTTTATCTCGACAAAATGTGCGGCATTCCCTATGAGGTCCATCAGTCTTTGCTTGAACTCTGTTGCCGCAGCCCGCGAGAATGTCAACATGAGCAACTGTTCGTGCTTCACATCTTCAAGCAACAGAATTGATGCAAGCTTATGCACCAGCACACGAGTCTTGCCACTACCCGGGCCAGCAGCAACCACAATACAACGAGACTCTTTATCAGAAATTATTTCCATTTGCCTTGCAGACAGTTGCCCGAACAATTGCCTGTATTTGTCTGGGGTCAAATTGCGTTCAATCTGCTGCAAACGCTCTCCAACAAAATACTTTGCCACAAAGCGTTTGTAATCCATTTGGAAATAGTCCTGAACATATTGCAATGCTGCGTTGTAATCCTTTACCATAAGGTTGGCATATTCTCCCACAATATGAACCTGTTGGATTTTCTGTTTATAGAACTCATTCAGCATCCGGTAATCATCTTGCTTGTACCTCAATCTGCTGTCTTTGATGCGTTTTATGTCCATGGCATTATAAATAACCAGGAATCCGCCTTCAAGTTTCAGTGCGCCAATCTTTGAAAGGTACAGCAATGCCTCTTCAACATCTTCCAACTTGACATCCTTGACAGGCCCAAAAAGAGACTGACCATTGGCCTTAAAATCTCTGAGCAATTCCACGACAGAGAACTTCACACCCTTAGCTTTCTTTTCCTCATCGGTCGTCTGCGATGTCAGTCTATAAAGCCATTCTATTGAGAAGTGACAAATTTCCAGACGTTTTTCGAAACGCTTTATAATTGTCTCCATATCTGCCTGACGCATGACTTCTATGTTATGGGCTGCATCCTCTTTCTTACGAGTATAACCCTTGACCGTAAGAAAATACAATAATGTACGTATGTCTTTTTCTGTTGCAGTGGCTATTCCTTGGTTCTGTGCGTTGTCGTTCAATTGCTTACATGATGTGCGCAGATGTTCATCGGGAATATTGTCAAGAATGAAGCGTTCAAGTTTTGTAAAACGTTCAAGAAGTTTTTTAGAGTTGTTTTCTGATGCCTTCTCATCGTGCAGATATGCCGAGATATCCTTGGTGTCGGCAAGAATGCCTTCCTGTTTCATGCGCTCAATTGATGAAATCACTTCTGCTTTGCTCAAGCCTAATATATCGGCCAGATAATCCACGCGAGATTCTGCCTCTGCATCTTGAGCCTTGGCAATATGTTTCTGAGAGATCAATGACTTCATGATACGTACGGCATTCTCAATCTCTTTGTTTTCGAACAGCAATGAATCTGTAATTCTCTTACGTGCTTCGTCCATATTATTGACGGTTATGCCAGTGGCATATACTTGTGGCACGTTATTGCCTCTTTCGATATATCCAGCCTGTTCCAAAGCAGCCAATGCTGTACGCACACGTGTTTCAATATCACGCACTGTATCATCCCAGCCTGCTGCTCTGGCAATTTCCAAGGCAGAGCAACATGTTCGTGGACGTTGTTTAGTCATCTCCTTGACAGCCTTCCAAACCTGCTGGATTTCGCTAATGCTCAGTTTTGTCTGATTCAGCAATATGAAATGTTTGTCAAGGTCGGCATCACTGTAGAGCACAAAACAACGTGCCTGCAGATGAGGGTCTCGACCTGCTCGCCCAGCCTCCTGAACATAGTTTTCCAACGAATCCGATATATCATAGTGCACCACCAGTCCGACATCTTTCTTATCCACACCCATGCCAAAGGCAGACGTTGCCACTATTATATTTACTTGACCGGACATGAAGGCATCTTGATTGACTATCTTTTCGTCCGACTCCATCTGACCATTGAATGGCAATGCCATATATCCGTCTCTTGTCAGTTTCTCGGCAAGCAATCTCGTGCGTCTGGTTCTCGATACATAAACAATGGTAGGGCATGACGATTCCGCAATAAGCGAGCGCAGTTTCACATATTTATCCTCGTCTGTATCTGAATGTATCACAGAATATCTCAGGTTGGTACGCGAAGCCGTTGAGGCAAAGAGTTCAAGATTGGCATTAACTGTCTGCTTGAAATAATCACAGATATCTTGTATTACCTTTTGTTTGGCCGTAGCTGTGAAACAAGATATCGGGATAGGATTTGCAAGTCTTTTCTTCTTTTGATATTCGCTGATGAACTTACCTATGTATAGGTAATCCACACGGAAATCGTGTCCCCAAGAGGAAAAACAATGAGCCTCGTCTATGACAAAGCGTGTCACATGGCGAGAGAGCAATAACTTCTGGATTGTATTAGACCTGAGCATTTCCGGTGCTATATACAGCAAGGAAACATCACCCTCCAGCACTCGCTGAATAGCGTGCGAACGACTTATTGGGTCAAGTAAGCCGTTGATTGTCACAGCCTCTGTTATACCTCTGTCCGCCAAGTTATCTACCTGATCCTTCATCAGAGATTGTAAAGGCGATATAACGACCGTCAATCCATGGACAGACAATCCCTCCATCAGAGCTGGCAGCTGGAACGTAAGCGATTTGCCACCACCGGTCGGGAATATCGCAAGAAGCGACTTTCCATCTACCGCAGCCTTTGCCGCCCGTTCCTGCAATGGTTCGCCCTCGTAGGTACGGAACTGGTCATACCCGAAGAACCTCTGCAGGTTGTAATGTACATCCAAGTCTTTGTTGCAGAATTCACATCCCTCCTTACACCTTGTATGCCTGAGAAGTTTCATGACATTCTCGACATTTGGATAATTGTGGAGCACCCATGATGGGGTTACAGAACGGCGGTCTGTCGTGTCTATCAACGCAAGAGCGTATGCAAGTTCGCTAGATGTATTGTCTATCAAATCCTCTATATCAGCATTCTGGCAAAGTTTTCCTTTATACTCGGCACGTATCAACCCTGCCATTTCTTGTCTGTTCTTCGCATCAGCATTGACAAACTCAAGGAATCCTTCAAATTCAGGCACACCATGCAATAAAGTCGAATAAATAGACTTTTTAGATTCAGACAACCTATTCCATTGTGCCACCTCATCCATCAGCAAATCACGGGCTTTCTCGCAATCATTAACAGGATTGTTCATTTGCTCGCTCATCAGTTTGTCATTCTTCAGCAATCGGTGGTAAGGTCTCTCGGGGAAAAGCAATGGCGAGACATACAGTGTGTCCACCAATACCCATTTGATTTTCCTATCGTCAAACAGATACTTAGCATCATGGTGAATGATGTTATGTCCGCAAACATAATCGACATCCTTGATGAAATCCATCAGTTCAGTCTTGTTGGCAGAATGGAATACGGCACCATCCCAACGAACAGCACCAATATCATGAATCTTCTTATCTTTGACGCCAACTTCAATATCGATGAGCGCATAACGGGAAGCATCTCTCGATACCCCCAGATGAATCATATTATGTAAATAATCAAAAGGATTCAATTTATGATGCTATTATGGTTTTGGATATTCGGATAATATCCCAAGATTCGATATTCCGTTTGTGGTAGCCATTTGTGGTTACATTATACATTGCATTGACCATCTCCTTCATCGTACATGAGACACGCAACAGGTGGTTGAGCGGATGGAAGAGTGCAACAGCCTTTTGTGCAGCGAGTTGTTTGTTCTTCTGGCCTGGATAAGGCTTCATGAACATTGGCCGCCAGCCAAAAGCATATCGGAAACCCATTGCCTGAGTCTCACGTTCGGTTGACGACTTCACCTTCTGCCAATTCTGAGAGCCGTGTTCGCTTGTTCCTGCTCCAGAGAGGTAGATGAAGGTCATTCTCTCCTTGTCCGGCATGATTGAGGCGACATGCACCGGAATATCATGGCTGATAATCTGATATTTATCCCTTGGCGTGCCGACGGAGGTTATCCCAGCAATGAAAAACATCACGTCATACCCCTCGAAAGCCGGATTGCCCGTCTCAAGAGACATCAAGTCATCCACTATGAGTTCCTCCAGTTTCTCATGAGAGTGGCCGCAAGGCCGTCTGCCAATCGACAGCACCTTTTCGATTCGTTTATCATCCAGCAAGGCAAGCAGCACTCCCTCGCCAACGTAGCCAGTTGCACCTGTGATTATTATCTTCATAATCTATTATTTTTTCCTTGCTTTTCGGGAACTTTTCGGTAATTCATCGAAATCCTCAGTATCCTCTGCGGCCATCCATATTCGTTCCTCCTCATCCGCATCATAATATTTCACGGCCTTCGGTGCAGAGGCAAGCATACGGAGAGTCCTTTCGAGACGTTCGAGAGTCTCATCCCGCTTTTCTTTACGCAACTCACATTCCCAGATGGTTATGCAATGCCAGCCAGCGTTTTTAAGCCTTTCCAGCACTACCCTGTCACGTTCGCGGTTACGGTTCACCTTGGCCACCCAGAATTCACGGTTGGTCTTCGGGATTGAATAATACCTGCAACCAACATGCCCATGCCAGAAGCAACCGTTCACAAAGATGCAGACCTTGTAGCGTCCTCTCAGAACAACGTCTGGTTTTCCGGGCATCGACTTGACATTCACGATGAATCTGAAGCCGTGATGCCATAGATGACGTCTAACGAGCATCTCAGGCTTGGTGTCCTTGCCGTGGATAGCCGCCATGTTGCTATGTCGCTGTTCTGTGGTCATTTATTTGTTTTTCAGCAATTCAATGATCTCCTTGTCGGCAGGCAGCCAGTGCACAGAGTCGAGTTCTTCCATAGCCAGCCACCGTGCATCTTCATGTTCGAGCAGCGTGAGGTCAATGGCTGCAACTACATTTATCGTTTTCATAAAGTCATCCAGAACTATCAGCATTTCAGCATATTAATCGGTACGACGGCAACACCGTCTTCCCTCATGTAGCAGTTTCCCACAGCCGTCAGCACCATCAGGAACGATGGAGCTTTTTCATCGCTTTTCAGGGCAATTTTATCTCTCAGACGTTTCAGCGAATCGGCACCTGCCTCAATCAATTCCTCTCCCCCCAATTTTATCTCAACAGCACCCCATTCTCCATTTTCCAGATGCACCACCGCATCACATTCCAATCCTGCATTATCTCTGTAATGTCTTATCGTTCCGCCCAAGCATTCAGCATAAACCGTAAGGTCACGCACAGCCATATCTTCGAAGAACAGACCAAAACTCTCAAGGTCTTTCATCAAGTCTTCTGGGCCTATACCCAATGAGCGACAGGCAATTGAGGTATCCACAAAATGGCGTGTAGGAGTGCTTCTGATTGACGTTTTAGACCTTATGTTAGGGTTCCATGCCTCAACATCTTCAATTATATATAGATCCTTCAAAGCCCCCATATAGTCGTCAAACGTTTTGTTGTCCATAGTTCGCTCATTGCTTTGGCGCACATCAGCAATGATGGTTGACAGAGCTGCTTCGGTCGAAATATGACGTGCATAACTCTTGATTATCATCTTCAGGACATCAGGACGCTTGTTACGGAAT
The DNA here is from genome assembly GCA_045600865.1 of Candidatus Aphodosoma sp. Classification (GTDB taxonomy): domain Bacteria; phylum Bacteroidota; class Bacteroidia; order Bacteroidales; family Paludibacteraceae; genus Aphodosoma. The sequence continues at coordinate 4,236 of JAZRYS010000128.1, read as the reverse complement.
CTTTCGTTTTCGCAATCCTCGAAAACAAAGAGACCGTTAAAGTAGTTCTTCGTTATTTCAATTGCAAATTCCCTGTCCGATTGAACGGAAATAGGCCATCCACCACGGCAAAGCAAGAAAGCCACATCTTCGAGAGTGAACCCCTCATTGATTTTCCAAGGAAAAGAGTCATAGCCATCAAATAATTTTGCCAGAGAGACAATACCTAACGATTCACGAGATTCCCATAACGACATTGGCCTCATTTTCAATGGTGTGATGCGTCCTGCTCCGCTATGATGTACTTCTGTTTTGTCTGCAGGGGTGGAACTTCCTGTGAGTATGTATTTGCCAAACTGATAATCGAAATCCAAATCGTCTTTCACCTGATTCCATACATCAGGCACCTTCTGCCATTCGTCAATGAGTCGTGGTTTATCTCCTTCCAGAAGTCCCTTCGGATTCATCCTACCCATCAAGATAGACTGCTTCGTGTTCAGTTTTATAAAACTTTTCTGAAACAACATACATGTTGTAGTCTTGCCGCAGAATCTTGGTCCAGCAACAATCAAAGCACCTGAAGTCTTCATTTTCAGTGCAATCTGACTTTCAATCAATCTCGGGTAATACATAATCTGATGCAAAATTATTTCGGCTGCAAAGTTACAAAATTCCTATGATTTTCAATCAAAAATTCCCATGATTTTCAATTGCTATTTCAAGTTATTGATAATCAGCACATACTCTTGAGCACCTTGGCGAGTTGGTCGGGGCAACTGGTTGATTTCGACCCGCATCTGATACCTTCAAGGCGTGCTATTGCATCCTCAACCTTCATTCCCCTCACCAAAGATGCCACACCTTGAGTATTGCCCGAACAGCCTCCAACAAACTGAGCTTCCAACACAACTCCATTTTGAACGGCGACAGCAATCTGTTGTGAGCAAACAGCCTCACAAGTGGCTGCATACACAATCAACACGCCATCCTTCTCTTCTTTTTTCAGTATTTTTATATCGTCCATGATTGTAAGATTTCATTTCCCATAATTCACTTATTCAGAATAACAAGAGCCGCAATCACCCCAGGCACCCAACCGCAACAAGTCAGCAAAGCGACAATAAGAATTGACCCGCAACCTTTGTCCAACACAGCCAAAGGCGGGAACAATATAGCCAAAAGAACTCTAAAAAAAGACATAAGTTAGAAAATTATAATATACTGTTTTTCAAGACATATAGCCATGAAGATTATTTGCAAATTGAAAAAACGGGTAACAGGTAACGTTTCGGTATTATTCAAAGTATTAAAATTATTTCCTATATTTCATCATTTTCTCTCCTGTAACGAATAATGGTGTACTTGGGAATTTGTGTTTGGCAAGGAATGATTTTATATCTATCAGACCGATAGACACCTCTTCATCAAAGACATAACAAAAGTATTTATCTGCGGAAGGAGTAAATGGGTAACCCGTCTTGATGAGTCGTTCTTTGGTCATTGTGGCATGATGATGAACTCTATAGACTTTGTATGTTTCATAGTCAGAAAAACGACAAAAACAGAAAAAATAGGTAACTGGTAACGCATGGCTATAAGGTCTTGCAACGTTCCTGTAGGATTCACACATCTCAGTGTCTTGCTGTAATTTGGCAGTTACAACTAACAAATCAGATTGCAATTCGCCAATTCCAATTGGCGAATTATGTTCAATACCAATCCAAGTTTCATAAAAGGAACGCATATTCTTCAAACTGAATAGTGTATAGGTCGAAGGGTTATAAAATCAATATCGCCATCATTGTGTTTTAATGGTGCCATTGTTATACTAGTATAGCAAGTCAATATGAGTTTATCTATAAAATTCATCACACAATATCCACTATGTTCAATTTATATGATTGTTTGTCTTGAATAGCTCGTTGAAACCTCACACCATTAAAATTATTTTTCTTGACTTTATGTCTTATTGTCTGTTCATTATTTTCATCAATTTTACATCCAAATATTATTGAAGCAACACATTCTTTATTAATAGCATGAAGCCCATATCCTTCTGTTTTGACAATTCTATATTCGTCCTCATATTTCCAATCTTTCGATTTATGAAATAAAGACTCTGTTAAAAGATTTGGATTCTTGACAAAATTGAAAGACAAATACTTATCACTATAAACAACTCTCTTCGGAAAATAGAAAGACCTACTATCCCTTGACATGTCAAATTTAATACAAACACCTTTGTGGCAATCGGAATAATGAGACCACATTAGGATATTATCATTCTTTGTCGTAAGACATAAAATGCCTGTTGATTCTTTTGCATGTTCCAAACTATTTTGTACTATTTGTTGCGCATAATCTGGATCAATCATTGCTCTATCAACAAAATATTCCAATGCACCAGGAAACATTGGCGGTTGTTTAGAAAATAATTTATACCAATCTTTACGCATTGTACCATTTATATCGACATACGATTTGCAATCAAATGGATCATTGAAATCTGAGGGACGAGAATAAAGCAACTCTGCATTGTCCAAGAAACGCGAGACGCCTTCTATTCCCATATACTTGAAAAGAAATCTTGGCATTTTTTTCTTTTCAATTGCATGACGCATTTCCTTTTCAATATCTATTTCTGGTGGAAATCTGAAATGTGCTTGAGGATGAATAACTTCACTCATATATGGGTATTAGATTGGAATTGACACATTGTATAATTATACTTCAAGTTTCATCAAGTCATCATATTTCACAAAAGCTATTGGTTGTTTGTGATTGCTGCTAGTATATTTAGGGCTCTATAACGTTTCGTGTGAAAAGCGGAAGACATTACCACCATTTATGAAGTATATCATATTGATAAAGTTCTCGACATTTCTGAAACCTCTGGCTCGCCTTTTAGCAAGTTGGATTTTGGAGTTCAGACCTTCCAAGACACTGTTTGTCGCCTTGCCGCACTCGAAAAAAGCTTTGATTCCAAACAAGTGTGCTTTGAGCGTGTTTACGAACCTGGCAATGGGAGGCAAGCTAGATTTTTCCGCCAGTTCCAACCATTTGGAGAATGCGTCCCATCCCTGCCCTGGATCAGTTGTTTTAGGGTTCAAGGCGTCAACCAGACCTTCACGCAGGCTGTAGGCCTTACCAAGGTCTGGATATGTGTATAATATAGTATCAAGAGTGGATAATTTGGACTCAGACAGGTTCTTGCGCAAGTGCAACAGCGTATATCTCTGTCCTTTAAGCAGCTTCTTCTCACCTTTCTCCATCTTACGGACTTCGTCCAGAACCTTGTTGGCTTCCTGTATGATATGGAACTTGTCATATACTATCTGCGCTTTAGGTAAGTAAGTCATGCAACCAGAAAGGAATGCCGCTGACATGTCCATTGCCACAAGAGTTATCTGCTCTGCGAAACCGCCATGTTCCTCAAACCATGCCAGAAACCTCTTGAACGTACTGGCGTCTTTCCCCTCGCAGACGAATATCGTCTTATGCGTGTCAAGGTCAACGAATTGTGTTATGTACCGATGTCCCTTTTTGCTGGATGTCTCGTCAACACCCACACGGGACACACGACTCAAATCAATCCTGTCTTTTCCCTTGCCGACCCAATGGCTGAAAACCCGCCATATCCTTGGTGCCGTCTCTTGCATCACCTCCGCCACCGAATTGACCGGGGTCTCCTCTATAAGTGCCAGTGCGAAAGCCTCGAACAGCAACGTGAACCCTGAACCCGGCCTTGCCCATGGCACTGAAACCATCTCTATGGTTGCGCATGTCGTCCTGAGTCGTGGGACATTCGCATGCAGATAGCACGGATGCTCAAAGAAGTTCAAATGCCTCCAGGTCTTCTCGACACTGTCATACGCCTTGAGCGACTGACCCTTGCTTGATACAAAGAGGTGGTCCCTGTCGAAATCTATCCATATATGCAATTCCTTGTCCCTTGCATTTGATTCTGACACCACTAACTTGGCGTCCTTAACTTTCCAAGGTCCTGTCAAACCAAGTCCTAGTGTGAATAGTGTTTTTATGTCTTTTTCCATGGTGCAAAGGTACAACTTTTTTCTGACTTGACAATGGCTTTTTCACACGAAACGTTATAGAGCCATATTTAGCTTCAGTGAATTTAAAACTCTTTTCAACTGCTTCTTTTGGCAATCTCCCTCTATCACCTATTCTGAACATAAAATATGCGTCATGCGAAGGGTGGAGATATGAATAACTTTGCAATTTCTCCTTTGTCCACAC
>JAZRYS010000127.1:0-11342 GCA_045600865.1 Candidatus Aphodosoma sp. | reverse complement strand
TGCCATCAGCAGTACGGAGTGAAGTCTGGGTCACGACAGTATCATGTGTCAATACCTCGTCAATGCCATAGGCAGTGAATCTATGTCCCTCGCAAGCATCGACAGAGAGATTGCCTTGTCTGATAGGGTCTTCTGTTGCAGCAATGTGGTATGTCACATCACAACCTACAGCTGCATTGTGACGAACCAGCTCATAACTGCCAGGAGTAGAAATCACAGTATCGACAACCAATACCGAACCACCCTTACAGAATGAAACTGTCACATTTGAATCGCTGTGCAAGACAGTGAGGTTGAGATACTCTGTGAGAGGGCAACCATGTACACCTTGGCCGGTCCATGGATAAATGCCGGTAGTAGAGTATGAGTTGCCATGCCATGTGAATGTGCTGCCGCCACAGATTGCCTCGTAAACAGTATCTGTAGTTTCCACGACTGCAAGGTGGAGATAAGTGGTATCTGCACAGCCACGAACGTTTGTGCCAATGTAAGAGTAATCGCCAGCCTGATTATACGACTGTCCATGGAACTGATAATAATCGCCACGGCAGATGGTATCATACAGATCGTGATGAGTAGGAAGCACTGTAAGGAACTTAATAACCAACGAGTCACAACCACATGCTGCATTCAAAGCAGGGAGAATGTAAGGACGTGTTGTTGGGTTGTTGATTGTGTGACCTTCCCAAATCAAATGCTCACCCTGACAGAGGGTGTCATAGAGTACGGTCTGGATTCTTGCACGCTTGTAAACGTTTGCAGTAATCAGAGTATCAGGAGTACCGGCAGAGCCAGCCTTTGAACGTGTGAATACGTTGTTACCTACATGGATATCCTCTGCCGCAACGTTAAATCCATAATTGGTATATGGATCATCGTAGCAGATGTTATCACTATATGTATTACCCTGAACTATACTTGATACGTGGATGTTGTCCAACCAGCCATAGTAGTTGTTTGAACCGGCATTGCCATACTTGAATGCGATTCTTGCACCTGCAGGGATGTTTGGCACGTCAGCAGTATGAGATGCCATAGTGTAGGTAGAGTTTGCTGTTGCAGTATATACAGGCACGAATGAAGATGTCTGAGCAGGGTTAGTCAAGTAACCTAATGTAAACTTACCTGAAGAAGTAAGGCTCTCATACGAACAATCGAATGTGACACGGCAAGTCATTACAGTGTCGCCAAACGTAGGCAAAATCAGATAGAGATCCTGAGAAGAGTTACTATAAGTCTGGAGAGACTGCAATCCATCAGTACTATATGAAGTAGAAGCCTTATAATAAGGATAGGTTGATGAAGAAGCAGAGGCATTACGATCATTCCAGCAGATAGTCTCAATCATACCAGGACCAGAGTAAGAAGTTGCCACTGTCTCGAAGCTCTCAGAGTATGGGAGAGGTGTCAATCCGCAAGAAGTACGGAATGGCACAGCGGTAACAAATGACTCATCATCATTTCCACATACACACTTCACAAAGAAATTGTAAGCAGAAGAGCTGACAAGGCCAGTGACAGTGATTGTGTCAATACCATCACCATAAACGGTATCGGTAACAAATGCATCTTCAATCAGGCCATAGCTTACCGCATAGACAAGTGTCTTGGAGTCGTTGTTGTTGACAACCTTGAAAGACGCAGTGTTCTCACCAATGCTGCTTGCAATGACGTTAGCAGTTGGCTGAGGGCAAGTCAAAGCACGGAACTGGATGTTGTCGATAGCCAGAGGAGGATTGTATCCAACAGAGCCATCATTCCTCCATAAGAATACCAGCTTGTAGCTGCCAGCGGTAGCGATGCTGACAGTTCCTGAAGTAGTCTGCCAGTTAGAAGCCTGATTCAGCTTTGTATTGGCATCGAGAGCAATCCAACCAGAAGGTATGCCTATACCAGACGAAATGCCAGTAGGCAGAGTGCCAGGAGTGAGTGTAGCATTCTCAGGAACGAGGAATGCACGGCCATAGTCGTAATCGCTCTCGCCCACGGCATTCCAGTCGAAGCTGTATGCATACTGTCCTACAGGAAGCAGGAACAGACGTGTAGCAAACGTTACGGAAGTAGTAGTGCCCGTGTATGCATTGGTGAAGCCGTCATTAGTCACATACAATGACGAAGCACCACCATTTGAAGTAGCATTGCCAACGATGAATTCATTAGCCTGAGAGCCATTCAAAAGTTCCCACATATTGGATTCATTCTGATCTTCGAAATCACATACGTAAGGAAGAGGAGCAGGAACACCAGGAGTAGTGAAGTTGACTGAAACCCACGCTGTAGTGTCGTAAGCGCACAACGTCTTAACACGGAATACGTAATTAGTACGTGGATTAAGGTTGGTGAGAACAACAGTGTCAGTTGTCACAGTATCCGAAATTGCAGTACCAACGCATTCATACACATAAGATTGTGCATCAGGAGCAGAACCCCATGTCAGAGTAGCAGTCGTAGCTTCAACAAGGCCAACGATATGGAGATTCTGTGGTTCGAAGCAGTCGGTCGTCATTGTGGTACCTGTAGCGTATGCAAGCGACCAGTCAGAGATTCCGAGATCACCGCAATGATATCTGTACCATACAACATAAGTCGTATTGGCTGCGAGGTTCTGGAATACAACCCTTCCATTACCAGTGCAGATGGAATCAATCTTATCGGCAACAGTGACTGTTGCAGAATAAGGAGCGATGGCAAATTCAATTGTATCCTTGCCACCCATAGAAGCAGAAGCACTCATTGTAGTCATTGTAGTTGCATCTACGGTTGGAGCCTGCTTAGGTGTAACACATGGAGGAATTGGCTCCAATGTGATATCATCAATATAGATACCGCCACCATACTGGTTATGGAAATCGAATGAGAACCAAGTAGAACCAGCAGCCTCAGCAGGAATTTCGAACTCATACATGAAATATCCACCGGAAGTAATAGGCTCGACAGGAGCATTTGCAACTGAACGGTTTATTACACCCACCTCGTTTACCAATGAGATATTAGCTGCAGTAATAGGCTCATCAAGGTAGCCAACATGGAGAGCCTCATCAATCTTTGTAGCATAGCTTGTAGAAGAAGCACGGTACATCCAGAAACGCAGATAATATCCGTATGGAGAAGTCAGGTTGAACTCACCAGTTGCAAGGACAGTCTTCGCACCTGCGGAAACGTCAGATATAGAAGCAGCCTTGCTGCCAGAATGTACGTAAGAAGAGGTTGATGTAGTAGACCATACATGTGATGGAGAACCATATGAGAACTGCGACCAGCAAGCAGGAGGGAATTGAGAACTCTCGAAACTTTCGGTGTAAGGGAATGAGCTGACTGCACCACATAAAGTTGAGAATGATGTTCTTGCCAAAGAAGATTTGTCAGTTTCAGAACACTCAGTCTGCATGAACAAGTAATATGTCGTAGAACTTGAGAGATGAGAAAGAGTGAATGGCGAAGCGGTAACTACACCAGTCATAAGAGTGTCAGAACGATTTCCTGTAGTATTGAGCCAATAACGTACCGAAGTGCCAGTACCATTCATCTCATCGTAAGAAACAACGGCTGTGGTCTGAGTGACAGTTGCCTCATCAACTGTCACATTGGCAGGAGCGAAACAAGAAAGCTCAGAAATCTCGATGTCGTTAATTGCAAGAGGATAAGATGTCGTACCTGCACTAGCGTCATTACTCCAGATAAATGCAAGGTAATAAGAACCGGCACGGTTAGTCATGTCAACAGTCATGTCAACAGTGTTCCATTCAGGAGAAGTTACAAGATTCTGCTTGTTTCCACCATCAAGAGCAATCATGGTTGCAGGCCATCCCGTAGAAGAGTAATAACCTGTAGCAGGCAGGAAGATAGACTCAGAAGCAGGAACAAGATAGAAACGTGCATAGTCGTAAAAACTCTCACCACCTGTACACTTCCATAAGAACGAAATCTGGTACTGAGCTGGCTCGAAACGGAAGAGACGGAATGCACCAGTTGACGAAGAATTACCTGATGAATATGTATAACTATTACCATCGGTAACATACAGTGCAGATGTGTTTCCAGTGCTGAGTGCTGCTGGGGCACTGCCGATTGTGAAGTGGTTGACAGTTGTCGAAGAGTTTACGTATATCATCCACTGAGCGTTCTCAGCCGAATCATTGAACTGACAAATGTAAGGCATAGGAGCAGGAGGAATAGTTGTCTTGAAACTCTTTCTTGTCCAATATGACTGTTCCGTAGCATCACAATATGCACGAACGTAGATTTCGTAAGAAGTTGAACCATTAAGGCCAACAATATCGAATTCGTCGTCGAAAGCAAATTGAGGAACGATTCCGGTAGTGTCAGCACCTGCAGGGATACAGATATATTGCCACATATTGTGTGAAGCAATAGTATCGTTGATGGTTACTGTAGCGAATGTGTCGGCTGGATTGACAAAGAGACTGATGATGTCAGCACAGTTACGTGCCTCAACAACCTTTACGTTATCGACAAAGATTGCACCAGACTCGTATGCAGTCATAGCAGAGAAGCGGAACTTTATGTTCTGGCCAGCGTATGCTGCAAGAGAGTGCTGTACAGTCTGCATGACATCAGGCTTGACACCCATGCCATAGCCGCTGGCATCGAAATCAGTGTCATCGCCATTCTTAGCGTATGTGCCAAGCATGGTCCAGTTTGCACCACCGTCAGACGAGATAGAAACCTCGAGATTGCCACAATAATTACCAGTATGCGAGTAATCGAAACTGAACATGCAACTACCCTGTGCAGGAAGTGTGACGACAGGTGAAGTGATTACAGAAAGGCCACCACTCTGAAGGAGATAATCGCGCATACGAATCATCTTGCCGTCATTGGTAGATGCAACACCCCAGTTAGCCTGATCGTTTGTGGTAACAGGGTCACATTGTGCAGTAGATGCAGAGATATCCCAGCAAGTAGGAGTGGTGTTGACAGTCATTGCCTCGAAATCCTCGATATAAGGAACACCAAATGCCGTGCATGCTGTTGTTACTGCAATAGGGTTGGTGAAATAAGACGAATCACCGACAGCGCAGACAGCAGCAACCGAGATATAGTAGTTGGTAGCAGGATTGAGACCTGTCACAGTGTAAGGATTGGTAGTTGCCGTCTGATAAGTGGTAGAATTTGCATCCTGGATGCGAATTGCCCACTCGGTCTCAGTGCCGCCAGGTGTCCAAGAAATCTGGACATCATTTGCAGATGCAGGAGTGACAGTTGTCAAATCGTATGGATCAGCGCAAGAACGATTCTGGATAACCCTGATGTTATCAACGAATATTGCACCGTTTCCAAAGTTAGCCTGGTTTGCAAAACGGATAATTGCATTCTGACCAGCGTATGGAGCAAGAGTGACTGATTCACTAATCCAATTTGCAGGGATAGTATAAGAGCCAGAGCCCGCTGAAGCGTATGAGCCAAGTGTTGTCCAGCTTGAACCGCCATTAGTTGAAATCTCAACATTCATGGCACCACTTGAAGACTGATTGCAATAATCGAAATAGAGGGTTGCAGAACCAGCAAGGTTAATGATAGGAGTGTTGATGACAGCAAGACCGCTTGATACCAGGTAGTTGTACATACGTATCATCTTGTTGCCACCATACTCGTAAACACCCCATACGTAATATGAACTTGTGCCTGTAGCTGTCGAGGTTGTTGATGCAGAGTTGTCCCAGCAGTTAGGGATAGTGTTTGCTTCCATGAACTCGAAGTTCTCCTGGTAAGGGAGAGAAACGATATCACATGCTGTAGCGATGTTTCCGCAATTTGTTACGAGAGAAGAATCCGTAGCCGAGCAACGGGCTTGAATCTCGATAGAATAATTGGAAGCAGGGTTAAGGCCTGAGATGTGAGCAGGGTTAGTAGTAACCACTGTATCAACAACGGCCTGTCCAGCCACTGCAGGAATAGCCCTTACGCGCCAAGAAGTGGCAGTGCCATTCTCAGTCCATGCAATATCGAATGTACGTGCAAGGACGTTAGTAACTGATGTCTCTGTTGGTTTAGGGCAAGTAGGAATTACACCAAGGTAGATGTTATCCACATAGATTGTAGCGTCACCACCGGCAACGATAGCAAAGTGCTGTGCATTGTAGAAGTCCTCGTATCCTGGATCTTCAAGGGAGTTGAAGTAAGAAGTAAATTCTGTCCAAGTGTTCTTTGCAGGAATCATTACAACACCAAGATCTATAAATGTACCACCTTCCTCAGGATCAACCATGACACCAATAGTGAATTGAGTGCTGTCAGCAGTTGAATAAGCCCACCCGTTGAGCATTGACTGGGCAAGGGTAGAGACATTCATAGTTGGAGAAACTGCAGTACCGTCAGTAACCTTCATTGAAGCAGTACCAGCGTAGTGGTAAGACGTTGTACGTGTAGGTTCAACGTTACCGTTAGAAGACCAGCAGTTGAGTGCGCCGGCATCCTCGAATGTCTCGTTGTAAGGAGTTTCATAAGCATCGCAAGAAGTACGTACGATTTGAACCTCAGCCCAGTCTGATGTATCATTTCGACCGCAGATAGCGCGTGCGGTATAATAATATGGAGTATTTGGAGTCAAATCAGTAAGTACGGCAGGAGCTGAAGAAACAGCCTGATATACATCGCCAGATACAGTACCGAAGATGTCGATAGGTGTCGAGCTCACAGCGATTTCCCATTGAGAAGCTGTCTGAGTACCGACACTGATGGTAGTACCTGTAGAAGTTGTAGATCCAGAGAGTACGTTAGGGCGTACACAAGTAACCTGATTAATCGTGATGTTATCGATGGATAGAGGATAGTTCGCTGTACCTGCAGAACCATCGTTGTTCCACATGACAACGAAATTGTAGGTACCTGGGCGATTAGTCATGTCAAGGTCGCCATCGTAAAGATTCCAACCATTCGCATCACCGGTTGTAAGGTTCATCTTGTTATCATCCTCAGGGTCGAATGCCACGACGAAGTTAGGGAATACGGTGCTTGAGTAACTTGTGCCGCTGCCACCGACGAGAGTCTCTGAAGCAGGAACCAACATCACGCGACCGAAGTCCCAAGTTGATTCACCACCAGTACATTTCCAGCGGAATGATACATGATATACACCTGCACCGAAATAGATTGTACGGTAAGCGTATGTCTTTGTAGCACTGCTGACAGAATATGTGTATGTATTGCCGTTCCCCATATAGAGAGCCTGCGAGCCAGAAGCGACTGCATTTGCGTCAGTACCGAATGTGAACAAGTTGGTTGAGCTTGAACCGTCAACGATAGTCCATTTTGCATTGTCAATGTCATCCTCGAAACCAGTTGAGAATGGAATTGAATCTGGAACGGTTGTCGTTCTCACATTGTACGCAGAAGACCAATCGCTATATACTACGCCGCAATCATGACGAACATAGAATACATAATCTGTTGCAGGAGTGAGGCCAGTAACGGCAAGCACACTATCGGTAGCTGGGATTGTAGTACCCTGTCCGGCCTGTGTGCCCTGAGGACCATAGCATACTTCCCATGCAGAAGCAGCAGCATGAATAGTAATCTGATAAGCGTCAGCATCTATTCTTGATGGCACGATACTTGTACAAACAGCTGTGAAGCTTACAGGGACAAGAGTCCACATACCAACCTCGGTACCGCAATTGCGACGAACATATACGTCGTACTGCTGATTTGGAGTGAGGCCAGTAATAGTATAGTTGTTCACACCGCCAGTGACGTTGATGATAGTACCGGAAGCAGCAGCAAAACCTGCAGGGCCATAAGAGATGTCCCAATTGGCAGCTGTATCAACAGGGTTGAGAGTTACTATAGCCGATGTAGGCTGGATGTCAGATACAGACGGAGTGTTGAGGTCGCGGCATGTAGGAGCAGGACGGATCATCACATCGTCGATGTAAGTACCTGAACCATACTGGTTGTGATAGCAGAACGAAACGTACTGCGAACCAGTTACTGATGTAGGAACGTCAAATGTATATTGATACCAACCTGAAGCAGCCTCGGCAGGAGCATTGAGATAGTGTGCGTTTACGACACCGAGCTCAACGGCAGTAGCCTCGTCAAGACTGTCTGAAGGAGATACAAATACGTGGATAGCCTCATCAGTCTTCGACTGGTACGATGTGCTCTGACGGTACATCCAGAATGAAACCTGATAGCCGTTAGGGTCGGTGAAGTTCAACTCGCCTGTTGTAAGGGCAGTCTTGGCACCAGCCTGTTTGTCAGGTATGTACGCAGATGTAGAACCCGAATGAGCGTATGTCGTAGATGCCTGCCAAGCGTTAGATGAACCACCCGAAGTAGAGGTTGCGACAACCTGCTGCGACCAACAGTTAGGAGGCACTACGCCGGCATCAAAGTCCTGAACGTAAGGGAATGATGTTATGGCGCCACAAGGAGTGGTAAAACTATGGGTCAGTCTTCTTGCCTCAGACATGTCCGTTGGAGTACAGAGAGCATAGACGCGAACCTTGAGGGTATATGAAGAAGATGCCGAAAGACCTGTGATGGTGTGGTTTGGAGTAGTGACCACCAGAGAGTCAGAAGCGACAGAAATCATACCTGCCTTGAGTTCGTAAGCGATTACCCAGGACTGTTCAGCATTTACGCCTGGAGTCCATGAGAGGGAGATGTCGGACAACGAAGGAGTGCCGGCAACGATATCGCCAGGTTTGTTACATGTAGGAGCGAGTTCAATCTCAATGTCATCGAAATAGGTAGAAGAACCATTCTTCGAATCGCCTTGGATTATGAGATAAACCACGCCTGTCTTTGAAATTGGGAAAGAATATTTATACCATCCTGCGCCATCAGACTCGACAGGAGCATTGCCTGCACAACGGTTGATGAAGCCAAGATCCTGGGCGGCAGAAATGTCGTCAGGAAGGTTGCTTGCGTAGAAATGGAGGCCTTCACCTACAGAGCCTGTACCGGCAGGACGATAAATCCATACTGTTGCCTGATAAACATTAGCCTGGTCAATGGTGAAACCACGAGAAGTCATGAAAGAGACATTGCCAGCCGACATGCTGCGGAGCTGGAATGCGCGAGAGCCATTATGCACTGTTGACGTCTGTGTCTGGAATGGTTTGTCGTACGAAGTACCAGAAGTGGTACGAGCGAAATAACCATCTATCCAGCAATCAGGAAGGTCTGAGCCAGAAGTCTTCTCAGCATCCTCAATCCAGAAAGCGTCAAGATAAGGCTGGCAGAGAGTCTTGCCTGTGACAGTTGTAGGAGCGTATTCAGAAGTATCTCCAGGAGAGCAAACTGCACGAAGACGGAAAGAATATTCTACGTTTGATTCAAGACCGGTTACTGTGCAAGGGTTTGAATTGCCATGGAATACTGTAGTATCGCCACCTGCACCAATAACATCAATCAGATATTCAGGAGCAGTCACTGTAGTCCAGGAAAGATTGATTGAGTTGTATGTAGGAGAGAATGCACGAAGTTGTTCTGGACGGACACAAGTAGGAATAGATGTGATAGACACATTATCTATATAAAGGGAAGCTGAATTACCACCACCAATGAATATACACATTGAGATAGGTGAAGTAGAGATAGAAGCTTCCGAAGTGTTCATGCGAATCTCCTTCCAACCCTCAGAAGAAGAGATGGAGTCGATGAAAAGAGGCTCAAATGTTCCTTCGATATCAGCAGGGTCGGTAACGATACCCGCCATGAAGGTAATAGGAGCAGATGTAGAAGCCTTTGCAAAGAATGTCAGCTGAAGGTCATTAGCTGCATGATTTACGCTTGGCAGAATCATGTAAGCATTGTCAGACTGAGAAGTAGTAAGTTTGAGACCCTTACCTGTCGTACCCATCTTGTTTGCGAGGTCAAGATTTGCATTGAGAGAGTAGGTACAATCAGGAATGCCAAGGAAGTCGTCGAAATTCTCAGAGTAAGGAAGAGCGACAGGATTGCAGGCAGTGGTGAAAGAATAAGAAGCATACTTTGAGTTACCACCGAGTGTAGAAGAACAGTCACTACGCATACGGATAGAGTAAGTAGTGTTCTGTGCGAGACCTGTAAGTTGATAATTGTTGGATGTTCCAGGAATGGTGTTGTTTGTAATCACAACGTTACCATGTTCGTCAGTGACGGTCAACTGATAGTAAGTTGGATTGTCTCCATCAACGGTAAGGCCCCAGTTGAGATTTGCCGAAGAGGTCGAAAGATTAGTGATGAAGAGGCCGGCAGGTGCCTTACATGTAGGAGCAGTCTCAATGGACACATCGTCGATATACTGACGCTGGTATCCATAATTAGAAACACCATAGAAGACGATGCGGGCATTTGTCTGTCCAATGAAATTAGTAAGAGAGAACACAGCCTCAGCCCATTCATCGGCTGAATTGGTTGACAGACCAGTGGCAATGACTGTGGAGTAGGTGTTGCCGCCATCGAGAGAGATGCGGACACTCAAATCTCCTGCATTGTAGTTCTGGTACTTGAACCTGAGAACGTAAGGAGCATTGATGTTAATTACTGGTGTCATCAACGTGCTATAGCTGCCTGAAGAGGCAGAATAGGTGTTGTACATCATACATCCAGAGCCCCCATACCCAGCAGGGTCGTATTGCCAGCGATAGGATGCTGTACTAGTGGACTGGCTGTTGCTCCACCCCGTAGGAATACCGGAAGATATTCCGTTGAAGTTTTCGTCAAGCAAAGTCAGAGACTGTGCATCAACCCACTGACAACTGACTATCATGGCGACAGTCAGGAACAATGAATAGAGAAAATTTCTCATAATGATTGAAGTTAGTTAATAAAAAAATATATTTAATCTTTTGATTTTCAAACCAAAAAAATCAAAATTCTCACAATACGAGATAACGTTGAATAAGTGTGCAAAGTTAATATTATTTATTTGAATACGCAAGAAACATCATTCATTTTTTCAATTTATTTTTTTTATCACTTTCAAAGCACTAAAAATCAACAGATTTGACAATTGTCGAACAATTAAAAAAAAATAAATGGGGATTGCCTCGGAAAGCAATCCCCACTTCAATATGGGAACCGATTGTTTTACCTGACAATCAACTTCTGTACAGCAATCCTTTCGTCCTCGGTTACTACGCGGACGTAATAGATGCCTGAAGCATTGATACCCTGAACCTCGATTGGATAGGTATCTGGCACGAATGCGTCGATAACCTGACCGAACGAGTTGAGAACCTCAATGCTCCTGACATTCTCGAAGTCACCATAGATGAATGAAGTCTGGCCTGCATTGACTGGGTTAGGAATGACAGAAATATTCAGCAACTGAACATTCTCAACAGCGTCAGGAGAAACACCACCTACAGTAAGGCTGAGAGTACAGATTG
>JAZRYS010000126.1:0-39668 GCA_045600865.1 Candidatus Aphodosoma sp. | reverse complement strand
AGACAATATTTCTCTTCTATTTCTCTGTCTGACAATTTGTTGACTATGCAATCTCTGACAATTGCAATTCTCTCTTCTCGAGAATAAATACTTTTTCCCATAGTGGTTTCATTTGTGTCAACATATTTCAGGACAAGACAACTATTATATCATTGATATTCAAATTATTGCACACGACCTGTAAATCAAGACAGTTACAGTTGGTTACAGATATTCCATTAACTGTAACCATCGTAACAGATTACATATCATCTATTTACCAGCGAAAATAGGAAAAAGGTTACAGTTTCAAAACGCGCATTGACACATACATACAAGCACCCCGGCAAAAGCACCAAGACTTTCAAGAGAAACGCCATCGAAACATAACTGTGAGTTCGCTATGACTTTGCTGATCCTTCGCTATGCCTCTGCTCTTTAGCAGAGAAATAGTAGACAATTAGCAGAGAAATAGTAGAGGCACAAAAAAGGCACTTCAGACCATTTCTCTGCTCCGAACGACCATTCGCCAGGTGGTAAAATCTCACTTGTCTCATTTGTCTCAGCAAAAATCCTGGATCCTCTATTGTGTTATCCCAATACAAATCCTGATGACCGATTTGGAGTTAATATTACAGACACGCAGAAGCAATACAAATTCGGTATAGAGATGGTTCAAAATTTGCGAAATGATGAGCAAACGATGACATTCCAGCATATCTTATGCCGTTCTTCTATAGCATCTTATCACTCAGCTCATATTCCAAAAATTATTTTTCTCAAAAAAGCAAGACTGCATCGAAAATATTTTGTAACTTTGCAGCGGCGATTTGTCCCAAGCATTTCTGTAAAGAATATAGCGTCCCCAAACCAAAATGGACAGCAACAGCACATGATGTAACCAATACCGACAAATCTCAGTTAAAAACATACGAGGAATTTGAAGATGTTTGTAAAAAGGATTACTATGGTGAGGACGAAGGTCAAGTAAAAATGTGCTTACCTTACAAACAGTAGTAAGAACTCTCGAAAAGTTTCCAGAACATAAAGAAGAACTATTCAATTATAAAATGGCAATTTAATAAACCTCATTTGTGGGCAGAGTAATATGACAGCATACAATATACCCAACCTTCCTCTTTCGTTCGACCTTGAAACCAAGGCCGTGCTGAAGCAATTGAACAGGGCTAACATGAAGCTTGCCGAACTTCGTGGAGTGGCTCATACCATACCAAATGAGAATATCCTTATCAGTACGCTTACGTTACAGGAGGCAAAAGATAGTTCAGAAGTTGAAAACATCGTGACCACACAGGATGACCTATACAAGGCATGCCTTAACGTAAGGGACGAGATAATTAATGCTTCAACAAAAGAGGTGTTAAACTATCGTGAGGCAATATTGCGAGGTTTTGAACTCGTAAAGAGCAAAGGAATCCTCACGCTCAATATGATCAAGGAAATTCAAGCATCACTGGTTAATACACGTGCCGGATTCAGAAGTGTACCAGGTACAAAGCTGAAAAGAAACGATGGTGTCGTTGTCTATGTTCCACCACATGAACATAATGAGATAGAACGTCTGATGACAAATCTCGAACAGTTTATCAATACTCATAACGACGAACTTGACCCATTGATAAAACTTGCTATCATCCATCATCAGTTTGAGAGCATCCATCCTTTCTTTGATGGAAATGGCCGTACAGGACGTATAATAAACATACTTTATCTTGTTATTGCAGAGCGCCTGGATCTTCCCATACTCTACCTAAGTAGATATATTACGCACAACAAGGGTGAGTATTACCAGCTGATTCAAGCAATTCGTGACAATGAAGGCAAGAATGCAAAGCAATGGGAAGATTGGATATTGTTCATTCTTAAAGGTATAGAAGAAACAGCCAATCAGACAATACAACTCGTAAAGAGTATTTCTGTTATGATGGCAGAATACAAGAAAGTGCTGAGAAATCTATTTGATAAGCAGTATCGACATGAACTTCTCAACAACTTGTTCTTCCACCCATATACCAAGATAGAGTTCATGGAGAAAGATATGATGGTGAGTCGTCAGACAGCATCTAAGTATCTGAATACAATGGTTGAGGCAGGATTGCTTGAATGCACCAAGGTGGGAAAAACAAAGTACTACATTAATGTCCAGTTAGTAAACCTTTTTCTTAACATGAACGCCTGAACATGTTAACAAAATGCCCTTTCGCTTAACATGACAATATAATAGTCCCCCATTTTTAGACAACTTGCAAAGTTCAAAAATCATTCGTACCTTTGCAAGCA
The DNA here is from genome assembly GCA_045600865.1 of Candidatus Aphodosoma sp. Lineage (GTDB taxonomy): Bacteria > Bacteroidota > Bacteroidia > Bacteroidales > Paludibacteraceae > Aphodosoma. The sequence continues at coordinate 37,388 of JAZRYS010000126.1, read as the reverse complement.
AAAAATAGGAACACAAAAAAGGCACATTGGACCATTTCTCTACTCCGAACACCCTTGCATGTTTCAATTATTTCAATTGTTTCAAAATCTGTGCAAACCGAACGCAATTGAGTTTACTCAAAAATACCAAGGTGAAGCCTGATTTATCTAATCAAAAATCTGGTGATGGTATTTAAAGAAATTCTAATTCCCATGCGAGATGATACCAAAAACTTGTCTGAGAGCTTTGCCGTTTTCCTTTACTTGTACTCTATCAGCGCAGGAGTTTTGTTCGTTCTACCATCGCTATTTAGCGAGAGTAGAACGAGTGATGGCAATGTTCTGGACGAATGCTGCTCGCAAGAAACAAACATATCTCAAATTTCTGTACCATAATATGGAGCAGGCAATTTTCTTTTGCAGCTTTGTACTTCTGCTTACTTGAACAAATCCGAATGAGAGCCTGTTCTGAGCAATTTGATGATTTGGATACTGTCTTGTTTGGAATAAATCAACAACCAATCAGGCTGGATGTGGCACTCACGACAATCTGATTGGTAAAAGCAAGTTTATATTTCATTTCACTTTTGCAAGATAATCATCGAAATCTGAACAATATGTCAATTCACCTCTGCGTGAAGCTTCGATAGCTTTCACCGTCGTCTCGTTTAAAATCTCGCTATCGTCAGTTGCCAACTTGACTTCGCTGACACCACGCAATAAACTAATTGCATTCTGAATATTTCGTAACAACGAAATATCATCTACTGATACTACTAACTGTGCCATGGTAAACAAAATTTTTGCGAAGATACGATAAATTTCTGAGGTGACAAAATGTTTGAATGATTTTTTCGCAAAGGCAAATATTCCATCAGGGATAATCATTTCAAAGCTTGGAATGAAGAAGTTCCGTCGATCCTTCGCTATGACTTTGCTATGCCTTTGCTCCTCCTCTACTCTTTAGCAGAGAATTAGCAGAGAATTAGCAGAGGGTCAAAAAAGGCACTTTGGACCATTTCTCTACTCTGAACGACCCTTGCATATTTCAATTGTTTCAATTGTTTCAGCAAAAATCCTGAGGGTCACCTTTTGAAAACAATTGTAAGATTTTCGTTCCAAAGCTTGGAATAAGAAGGAATTGCGCTACATCGGAAGGCTGGCCTTCCAATGCAGGAGAAAAACTCATCACCACAAATGTCCATTAGTCCTGAATTTTAGATTCATTTGTTTTGCCCATTTGCGGAATTGAAACTCATTGAATGCTTGATTAAGACGATAGTCCATGTTGAATAGTTCATCCAACGATTGAGAACTCGAGTCATTTGTATAAATCCAGCACCATTTGAGCATCGTATCTCAAGCAGTCAGCAAGATGCTTTGGCTCCAACACCTTGACTTCTGCACCCAAGGACCGTAATTCTTGGATGAAATCAAATGTAGGAGCTATATGATATTCAAATACCGAATATCCATCGTTCATTTGTGATGCACTCTCATTGACTGTTTCAACCTCATTTTGAGTATGATGTAAAGGAAGAGACCGAAGATACCTTGCCCTTAACGAAGTAGTCCACAAGACAACTTTTGTAGGTTTTTCGTTCAGAAGAACTCCATAATAATCATTAAAGAACTTTTCTGCATTAAAATGCTTGGGCAGATTGAAATGGCTCTTTGTAGTTGCAATGCTGTATATCCTGTCAAGAGCAAATATCTCCATGCTCCGCCCATTTGCTTTTTTGCCCAACAGATACCACCTGCGTTTGAAAGCCTTCAGGCATAGTGGCTCTATTTCCATATCTTTCGTATCGTTGTCAAAGTAATCTTTGTGCGACAGAACCAGAGTGCATGATTTTCTCATAGCATCTATTATTTCTGGGAGATGCAACGAAGCAGAAGGATAAGCTTCAGCCAATATTCTTCCATTTAATTCTTTGTTTCCAAGAATGAAACTGCTTACTGATAGCATTTCAATCATCCATTGGCTTAATGGATTGCTGAAACAGCCTTCATCAAGGCTATATTTCTTGGTTCTTGAATTGTAATTGACAGTCACATCAAAAATACTCTCTATGGAGTTTTTCATTCTAAAAAAGGTACGTCGAGGTATCTCACATTCTCCTGCATAGTTAATGTCTGACCTTGCCCATTTGTCGTTGATTTCATCTATTGACAAAGCACCGTATGTCATCAACTCATTGAGTAACCAAACGTATCGTTGGATTGTGGTGATAGGAGTCATTTGCCTTGCATTTCGTTAAATACTTGAAGCACTAATTCTTCCCGGTATTCTTTTTCTGATATGTTTATCGTATTATGACTGCTCAAATCATTGAAATCAATCTTCACCTTGTCATCAATTTTAAGAATTCCTTTATCGAGAACCAATGCAGGACTTTTGTCAGTCTTGGAGAAATAAAAGTTAACAGTGGATTTTCCACCTTTTGGGCCAACTGTGTCATCAAGTATATGAGGCATCCTCTCATAGATATCTTTGACTTCAACATTTTCTTTATCATCTTTCATCCACAAAGAGTTGCCACTATCTATAACCATTTTATATAAATCTTGAAAGAACAAATCTGCTATGTGCCAGCAAATATCTTTTTCATTACGGAAGAGCGTGGATAAAGCCTTCCTTTTTTCAAGAGAGAGATTTCCAATAGTCTGCACTATATTTTCCCTCTCTTTAACTACGTTAGCCAATTCTTCAACCGCCATTTTATATTGTTCAATAATAACTTTAACAGAAGGGTTTATTTTTTCAATTGAGAGAAGTGCTCTAAGCCAATACAGGATATGTGTTCCATAAGTTATTCCAATCACTTTCTCAGGTAGTTCTTTGAACTTCAGAGGATCATTTATATCTCGGTTTTCTCCAGTGCTGTCTTTAGAAGCAAGATGTCCATCAACAGTAAGATATCTTACGTAAACATTTTTTTCTTCAAAATGTCCGTGACCTTTATATTCAGGCTTGACTAACCGGGCATAATATCTCTCAATCTGTCCTTTCCTTTTAGGCCGTAGAATGTGTTTATCATCCTTCTCTTCTCCATCCTCCGCATAATTTGAATCCTTTGCGAAGACCTTGTTCTCTATCAGAACGGCATAATTATTAGTTCTGACAAGGATATCCATTTCTTTATATTCCTTTTTGTCGTTATAATTTGGCTGTACTGATAGACCTTCATCGTCAGCAATATTTTCCGGTACTCCTATTTGCCTTAGGAACAATTTCAATGGTTCCTTGTTTAACCCGTGCGGAGCATCAGGATCAAGCAAAGAAGCGATAAAACGCGAGTGAAGACGTACTTCGTCATTGCTGGATCTAATAGATTTCATAATATTAAACTGTTTTTGTTCGTCCTCCCGCGCTTTGTCAAAAGGAATAATTTCCTTCAACAACTCCTCAAGTGCACTTTTAAGATTATCATTCATATCAAAAATCGAGTTTGCTTTCTTTCAATTTAACGCCATAATCGAACAACAGGTCATAATAGCCCATCTTGGCTATTGAACGGACTACAATGTCCATCTTGGGCTTAGAAATTATTTCGTCAGCCGTGATTTCATTCAGTGCCATAGATGCCATTGCCTCAGGGACTTTCAATCCTTTCCTTGCCATGACATAAACATATTCGTCAGTCGTCAGGGCATTATTCTTCAACACCTCGTCAGGCAGTTTCTCGCAAACTATCAAAAGTGGAATCAACAAATCATGTTGAGTCATCGAATAAAAAGAGTCTGTCAAACAGTGCTTGTCAAGTTCGCGAATAAGTTTCTCGATGTATTGCTGTGAAGAACGGACTACTGCAATTCTAATCACAGGATATGCAGAACGCACATTTTCCGTTATCAGATGATCCAGACTTTGCTCCAGCAATGGCAGGTACTCCTCTTTCCAGAAAGCATCGTTGTTCAAGTATTTGCAGCAGAAAACCATGCCTGAAATATTGCCGCGCTGCATGAATGAATCAATAACCGTGCATTGCTCATCGTATGAAAGGTTCTCAAACCTTTTGGATAATTGCTTGCGGGCATGGACGACCTTCTTGCTCTTTGGATTATTGTACCATTCAAGCAACTGTCCGACTGATTCGTTTTTATGAAAATCAGCAACAGGCAATGTCATGTGATTTCTCCGCCATCGCAAGTAAGAATAGGTGTCGTCCATGACATCATCGCACAAGTCAATCAGTGCATCAATCGTCTTCGCGTCAAGCGAATTAATTACGTGATGAAGAACTTTCTCGTCACAATTGTTTCGCAAGGAGTTAAACTTCTCTACAAACTGGTCAGTATCCATAATTCTTTAACACTTTAAATTTCGGATGCAAAGATAGCATATAATAGTGCCAATTTGCGGCACACTATGAAAAAATTTATATCTTATGACAACTTCGTTCGGAAAACACATTCCCATTGGCGCAGGTTTGCGCTACAAAGGTACGACAATTTTTTGAATTGGAAAAATGTTTCTGAGAGTTTTTTTGATTATTGTTTTTTGAAGTTGGATTCTCATGCTATAACCCAACCATTACTCGAAAGAACAGAGCAATCTGACCTTGACGATATTTACTGAAGTTGACTTGCCGCACTGTCTGACACCCTTAACAACCAATGGTTTGTGATTGGGTCTTTGCTTCCACGACAGAAGCTCATCTTCTATTTTCCTTCTATACATAACTCACTATAATAATGATAGATAACACTTTTTCAAACCAATAATATGCTATTCGATACACTTTTTCAAACCAATAGCACTGCAAAGGTGGTGATAATTCTTGAACTGGACAAACGTTTTCTGAATTATTTGCTGAATATTTTTTGAAGGAATAGCATACTGCCTTTCACATGTTCATTCAGTGCTGAGATCGTATGCCCAGAGCATAAAAGGCATACGAGAAACGTTTTATTTCCCTTTGGCCATCCAAAAACAGCGGATTTTTTATCCAAATGTGTGTTTTTTTTGTGCGATTTGGATAAAAAATCCGCTGTTTTTGTCTGCTGAAAATGCTTGTTTATGTGAATAAATCATCCATCTTCACTTCTGAATCCACTATGGAAGAGTGCTTGCCTTTTGATACTCCGCCAGTTGTTATAAAAGTGCAAATCAAGCCTTTACCTGATGCACTCTCGTTGCGGAACATTTCTATCCGCTCTCTTATCCAACTTCCGTATTCCTTTGAAATCGTATATTTTCCACGACTGAATTTCATCTCGCACAAATGAATCATTCTGTCTGACCTTTCAATAACCATGTCAATCTGTGCCCCTTTGGTTTCAGAATCGCCTGTTTTCCTCCATGATGAAATCTCGGTTGAGATGCCCGATATGCCTAATGCCCTCTTTATCTGCTGGGTATGTTGCTGACACAGCAATTCGAAACTTATACCCATCCATGATTCAACGCTTCTTGTCTGGAAATTGTGTGTCCACCAAATGTCGTCACCTCCGCTATAGTTCGCCACGAATTTGTAGTAGAAAAGCGTATAGAAATCAACCAGACGGAACAGCACATTTTTTGATTTAGAGCCATATCTCGAAGACCTGCCCACGAAATCACACGTAACCAGGTTTCGCAGTATTTTGCTGAGCACTCCACCGCTAAGTCCCGTAGCCTCAGATATTTCCTTACGTGTCATTCCATCTTTGTGTTTGTAGAGTTCGCGAACTATCGCAATATAATGGTCTGCCTTTGAAAAGACGGCATTGTAGAGCTCATCAAACTCAACCTTCATCATGGCATTGGTTGAAAAGAAAAGCCTGTCGATGTTTTGAACCAAGCTGTCGCCACTCCTTAGGAGGCTCAGATAATAAGGAACTCCACCCATCACCATGTAGCATTGCATGACCTGATATCTGTCCCATCTGAATTTGCGCGAAGCAAGGTATTCCTCAGTCTCTGCCAATGTGAAAGGTCTGAGGTATATGCTGTTTGTTATACGGGCATGCAATCCCCCTTTGTTATCGACAATCTTATCCATCATCCACGAGCTGGCAGAACCACTGGCAATGAACATTATGTCGCCACGTCGAGCAGCCCAGCCATTCCAGAAATTCTCCAATGCCGCCACAAACTCAGACTTTTGATTGTCAATCCATGGCATCTCGTCAATGAAAACAACTTTCTTTCCTTTCTTCCTGATGGAACCTAAATACTGCTCAAGTGCATCGAAAGCTTCAAACCAGTCTTTGAATGGGGCGAAGCCCTTCCCTCCAGATGCTGTCCTGAGAGCCTTAGCGAAACTGGTCAGCTGACGCCTTTTAGGCAAGTTGTGACCTCCCACGAAAGTGAAGTCGAACTTACTCTTAAAGTATTGATCCACAAGGTAAGTCTTACCCACACGCCTTCGACCATAGACTATTACGAACTCCGAACGGTCAGAGGTCATGCAATCGTCCAGAACCTTGCATTCACGCTTTCTTCCAATAAGTTTTGCAGCCATATCATTCCATTGAATTTGCGACCGCAAAGGTACGACTTTTTTTTCAATCCGCAATAAAAACAGCGTATTTTTTATCCAAATGTGGTTTTTTTTATGCGATTTGGGTAGAAAATCCGCTGTTTTTTGTCGGCTTTGTTCGGCCATTCATACGAAAAGTGAACAATTTCTTTGTCTATTCTTTGCTCAATTCATAATATTGTAGTAACTTTGCAGCCTCTTGGTGGCTTATCCGCCAAGCCACAAAGAATCATGAAGATAATAGCAACGAGCGACTGGCATATAGGGAATATGTTCCATGGCAATGACCGTCTGCCGGAACATAGGCATTTCCTCGTCTGGCTTCTCAGGCAGATTGAGGAGCAGAAGCCTGATGCGCTGTTAGTGGCAGGTGACGTGTTCGACAACGGCAATCCTTCGGCTGCTGCACAGACGGCATATTATGAGTTTCTGGCTGAAGCCACAGGAATCTGTCCTGAGATGACGATTATCATCACTGCCGGCAATCACGACTCTGCCAACAGGCTGGAGGCTCCACGGCCTTTGCTTTCGCGCTACAACATTGAGGTTAGAGGAAGAGTCACTGATAATCTCGACGACCTTATCATTCCTGTAGGCAACAAGCAGGGCGAAGAGGCAGTCGTGTTGGCTGTGCCCTATCTACGCTACGACATGATGATGGGCAGAGAATATTCCGAAGGAGTGAACAACTTCATGAAAGAGCTGACAACAAGGGCAAGAGAACTGCATGAAGGCAAGAAGATTATCATGATGGCACACCTTTATGCCAAAGGTGCCGATATTGCAAAAAACGATGCAAGCGAGAAGATTATTATCGGCGGTCAGGAGGAGGTGAACATAGATAGATGGAGCGACCACCCTGACTACATGACCTGCGGACACATACACAAACGCCAGCATATATGGAACACCAACTGGGCGAGATACACGGGCAGCATATTGCCAATGTCGTTTGCCGAAGTTGACTACAAGCATGGCGTTGACCTTATCACCATCAACGACAGGATAAATGTCGATTTCATAGAATACACACCGCAGCACAGGTTACGCATCCTGCCAGGAGGTGACGTGCAGATGAAGCCTTCAGAGGTGAAAAAACTGATAAAACGCGAACTGAGAGACCGCAGTGACGAGGGTACACTGAACGATTCGTTTGACTACGTAACACTCAATGTAGTGCTCGACAAGGTTGACAACGATGTAATCTGCGAACTGGAGGAGGCTGTGAAGGCCAAAGATGCCGTGCTCTGTAAGATTCAGAAGATATTGCCGACGCTCGACCTCGCCACAATTGCCAACTCTGAGGCCATAACGACAATCGACGACATTACAAACCGCAATCCCATGGACACTCTGAAGGAGGCGTTCGCCATAAAACACGGCAAAGAGATGAGCGAGCACCAAGAAGAATTGATGGCTGACATAATCAAAGACATACTGCCATGAGACTACTGAAACTGGAAATACTGAACCTTGCATCGCTGGACCGCCCATCAGGAGAAGTGATAGATTTCGAGAAAGGAGCTCTGAAGAACAGCAACATCTTCAGCATCGTAGGGCCTACAGGTTCTGGCAAATCTACAATTCTTGACGCTATCTGCCTTGCACTCTACAACCGTGCACCACGTTACCCCAAGAAGAAAGGCGAACGCAATCAAAACATAAAAATCTACGGCGAACCAGAAGAGGCAAGAAAGAACCAACTTGCACCTACCGATGGACGCAACATACTGTCGCAAGGCAAGAAAGCAGGCTACAGCAAACTGACCTTCATTGCAAACAACGGATATGTCTATCGTGCAGAATGGCATGTGTCGTTCAAGCAGAAGGCTTTCGACGATGTAGTTACAAGACTGACGAGAATAGCACCTGATTCATCAGAAGAGGAGGTTGACTGGAATGAATTGCCAACCATAATAGGTCTTGATTATGAAGAATTTCTGCGCACGGTGCTTATAGCGCAAGGCTCTTTTGCCAACTTTCTTGTGGCCAACGAGGAAGAACGCTATCAGCTGCTTGAGAAACTGGTGGGCTGTGGTGAAATGTATCGTAACATTGCTTCAGCAATCAAGGAGGAGAAAGAGAAGGCTGCAACAGAGTTTAACACCTTGAACGACAAGTGCTCGATATATTCGCAAAACATAATCCCGCCAGAAGAACTGCAACAGATAGAAGAAAGGACGGCAGCTCTGGAAGAGGAGGAAAAGAAGGAAAAAGAAGAGTTGCTGAAAGTCAACGAGTCTTTGAAATGGTTTGCAGAAGAGGTTAAGCTGAAAGAATCTCTCGACAGGACAACCGACCACAAGAGAGAAGCAGACAGAGAAATCGAGAATGCAAAAGCAGACAAAAACCGCCTCGCCCTTCATGATGCAACACTTGCTGCCACAGCACTTTACAAAGAGGGTCAGGACATTCGCCATGAGATAGTCAAAGGCACGGAGGCATTGGAAGATTTATGTAAGAAGCGTGCGGAATATGTCAACAAGACAGAACAGGAGGAGAAAGAACTTGACACACTGAACCAGTTGGCGGAAGAGGCGGCAAAGCAATACGACCAGCAAAAGCCTCACATAAATGCTGCACGTGCTGTCAAGGCAGAACTGAATGCCGCCTTAGACAGTCAGAGAGAGAAAGAGGAGAACATGCGTTCGTGCAAGAAAGCCCTTGACGAGGCAAACAGGAAAGCAAAGCGGGATAACGACTATATCGCCAACGCAAAAGAACTGTTCGAAAAAGAAGAAGAAAATCTGAAAAGAGAGAATCTTTCGGAATTGCAGAATGCCAAAAGCAAGGCAGACAAATGTCTGAACGACATGTCAAATGCCATACGCATAATGCAGGAGGGCAAGAAAAAAAGGACAGAATCGAAAGTCAACGACGAAGAACTTGGCAAGTTGGCCGTCCGAGAGAACGAGATAAACAATGAGTTGAAGCAGATTGACCTTCTTGCGATAGAAGGAGAACTTCAGACCCTTCAGGACACCTACACGCTCATGACAAGCGAAAACTGGAGGCTGCACAGGCAAAAACTGAAAGAGGGAGAAGCCTGCCCGCTGTGTGGTGCGACAGCCCATCCTTATTGCGATGGCGAAAAGGTTATGACCGTTGTGAATGAATTGTCAGAACTGCTTAATTCCAAAAGACATAACGTTGAAAACGAACGAAAAAGGAGAGAAAGGCTCGTAAAAGAACAAGGTGCTGTAAATGGTTCGAAAAAGAAACTTGGCGAGAACCGGGAAAGATTGCAGAAAGAGTTGAATGGCCTGTTAAGCGAATGGAGTGCCGTGAAAAAGCAATATCCAGAGTGGCCGGCAGATGAAGAGCAGTTGCTGCTGCTGAAAGAAAGTCTTGGCAAGACGGCTGAGAATGCCACTAAAGCACTGGAAGCTTATAATGATTTGAACAGAAAGGTTGAGTTTCTCCGTTTGGAAAAGGAGAGGTGGGAGAAAAAATCGGACTATGACTCGGCTGAACGTCTTTACGAAGAAGCCGTCAAAAATGTTGACGAGAAACGACAGTCATTAAACGATGAGATAGGCAACAACGACCCAGACGTTTTCGAGAAAGCACTGAGCGACAAGAAAGAGAAGGCGGCAGAAGACGTTGCTGACAAGAAAGAGAAGATAAGCCTGTTGCGTGAAAACATGACAACAATCAACGGCAGGATTGAGGCAACGGAAAGTTCTCTGAAAGAGCAGCAGCAGAAAGCACAAGACACGCAGAAGAGGCTTGAGCACTGGATTGAAGAGCACGACATTGCCACACTGGAAGAGATAGTAATGCTCTGTCAGTCAAACGAAGACTGGGAGGCCATACGAAAACATCTGGCAGAATTGGATTCAAAACTCACTGAAATAAACACAGCACTCAACATTGCCACACAGTCATACGCAGAACATCAGAATCACAAGCCAAAAAAGAGCGAGGAAGAACTGAAAGCAAGACTTGATGAAATAAACAGCAAGACAAACGATGAGTTGACAGAGTTGCGCGTACGCAGGAAAAGACATGACGAGGCAGAGTCTGCCCTGGGAGATTTGCTCTGCCAGAAAGAAGCCGCAAAGACTCTGACAGACGAATGGAATGAGATTTACGACTCGATAGGAGCCTCTGATGGCAAGACCCTCCGCAAGATAGCACAATGCTATACCCTTAGGTTTCTTGTGGAACATGCAAATGCAGAGATACGCAAATTCAACAACCGCTATGAGCTGGTGCATGTCCGGAACTCGTTGGGCATCCGCATAATAGACCATCACAGGGCAGATGTCATTCGCGATACAACATCGTTGTCAGGTGGTGAGACTTTCATTGTGTCGTTAGGTCTGGCACTTGGACTTTCGTCTCTTTCGTCAAGGAACGTACATTTCGAAAACCTCTTCATAGACGAAGGTTTTGGCACGCTTGACCCAGAGACTCTTTCAATGGTAATCGACTCACTCTCGATGCTCCAGTCTTCGCAAGGCAAGAAAGTCGGCGTAATCAGCCATACGGACATAATGAAAGAGCGGATAACAACTCAGATTTGCCTTATCAAGAATGGCGATTCAGGCAGCAGTCATATTGAGATATATCCATATTGACCTGTCACCTGTCAAGATGCCCATTAGTACGGATTATCCTTTCGGACAGATTGCTGGCTTCTTGGCAGTCAAGGATTCTCTGTTGATTCTGAAGTATGTCAATGCCGAAACCCTTCCATCGTTCAGACCTGATGCCCAGCCACTCTCTCAGGGTTGGGTATATGTCCATCTGGTATAATGGCGTGTCTATGCGTCTGCCTTTCATATCCGGAGAGTATATTATCAACGGACATGCTGATTCCTTCTCAGGGATATTCCAGCCTGAGCTCTGTGCAAATTTATGGAAATCACGAAGATATGCCTCCTTGAATATGCTATGGTCGCCAGTGATGACAATCGTTGCATTTCTTAGTTTCTCATTGTCTTTGACAAGATTCAGCCATTTGCCGAGACATTCGTCAACCTTGTTGTAACAGCCAATGTAATCGTGCATGTACTGAGGCATACCATCAGGCAGTTGCAAACCACGGTCACGTCCTTCGCTGAATGGCGTATGGGTGTCCATCGTGATGACCTGAACGCAGAATGGCGACTGGATAGTGTCTGATACGGCAATGAGTTGCTCAAAAACCTGTCCGTCGCTTATTATCTCCTCTTGTGTTATCTCGTTTTTATACCCGTATGCAGGAGTCATCAGTACCTGATTCCAAGCATATTTAGATGGATTTATCACCACTGAGTGTTCATAATGGCTGGCTATGTTAGGCCACTTGTTGTCGGCATAGAGCATACAGGCTGCTCCGTTTCTCAAAGGCAGCATTCCGGTGTTGACCAGCATCTGCCCGTCACCCGAGACACCATGTCTCACTTGCGACCTTACGTCAGTACAATACAGTATGTGTTCGCCCTCTTGTTGTATGAAATTCATCAAGTTTGGCGCAATCTCTTCAGAAACAGCCTGTTCTTGCAGCAACGGCCATGATTCAAGACTCTCAACAAGTATTATTATCAGGTCACCTCTCAGCGAATCCTCGGCAGGAACATCCAGCAAAGATGTCCATTCTTTTTCGTCCAGTGGCTGGACAAAACTGTCGTCAACAGAATTTGCCGCAAGGTCATAAACGATAATCGCCCCTGCATACCATAGAATGTCATTTATTCTCACAACATCGTTGGTCAGTTCCAGGCTTTTGATTGCCGCTATGCGTGTCTGGTTGTATGGCATGAAACATAGTTGGCCATATTTGCCACAAGTGTGGTCCTGACGGTAGGGCGTTCCATAGTCATCTTGCTCCGCATAGAACTTAATTGCATCAGAATATGGCAGATACTCATATTTGTAGAATGTCTTTCCCTCAGGTACGACTGTTACTATATATGTAAAACCAATGACGGCAACAGCGGTTATCGGGGCACGCTTCACGCTCTTAGGCATCAGGCATATACCCACAATAGCCAGTATTCCTACGAGGCTGTTGACCCACATCAATGGAACAGTGTATGCTGTAAGAGAGCCTCCGAACTCTTTGAGTCCGCCTATCATCTTTACAGAGTCAACTGTTATGAAAAGTTCGTTGGCACGGTAATAGAGCACATTGGATATCATCCAGAGGTCAACTATTATTATGGTGACAATCAAAGGCCACTTGTGCTTCGAGATAAGGGCAGGTATGGCTACTGCCATGGCATAGCACAGAGATGCTGTGAGTGGGAAGAAATCGTGAAACCCATTTTCAAAGCACGTTATATGGAAAATCAGAGACTTGACGAGCAGTGTGGCCGTCAGGACTCCCCAGAGAGCCCATGTCTCTTTTCTGTAGTTCAAGAATCTCAATAGTTTTGTCATGCCATAGGATATTTGCCCGCAAAGGTACAAACATTTTCTTATTCCAACAAACATTTTCTCAAAAACTTATTGCCATTCCAAAAATTATTCGTACCTTTGCAACGTTTTTCGGTCAAATAATGTGCCGCATTCACACATTATTCGGTTGAAAAACGTGCAATATTCACACATTATTCGGTTGAAAAACGTGCAATAACATGTATAAACGCAAGATTGAAAGGCAATTAAGTGAATGGCTAAAAACGCCAAATCATAAACCCATTGTAATAAAAGGTGTAAGGCAATGCGGCAAGACCAGTTCTGTACGGCAGTTTGCCGGACAGAATTTCAAGAATGTCATATATCTTGACTTCAGGGAGCACCCAGAGTACAAGCGTTTCTTCATGCCTAACCTTGATATTGATTCAATTATATTGCGAATGTCCGCCACTCCCGAATATCAAAATTATGAGTTTGAGCCAGGAGAGACCTGCCTCATTTTCGACGAGATTCAGGATTGTCCGTTGGCTCGCTCCTCGTTAAAGTACTTTCATCTTGACGGTCGTTATGAGGTGATGTGTACAGGCTCTCTGTTAGGGGTGAGCGGCTATAAGAGTAAGGCAGACCAGAAGGAGGAACAGCTGGCAAGCATTCCTGTGGGGTTTGAGGAAATCATTGATATGTACCCAATGGATTTTGAGGAGTGGCTGTGGGCTAATGGAGTGAAGGAAAGAGTGCTGGAATATCTCCAAAACTCCCTTGCCAGCGAAATGCCAGTAGATGCTGCCATCCATGACGTAATGATGGCCCATTTGCGAAATTATGTAATGGTAGGGGGAATGCCGGAAGCTGTCACCTGTTTCATGACCACCCACAAACTGAACCTTGTCCTGCGAATACAGCATAGGATTCTTAATGACTACAAAAGCGACATGCTGAAATATGCCACACAGGCAGACAAGGCGAGAATTATAGAGTGCTTTGATTCCATTCCTTCACAATTGGCCCGCGAGTACAAGAAATTCTCTTTCGCTGCAGTCCGCGAAGGGGCAAGGGGACGCGACTATGCAGGTTGTCTGAAATGGGTTGAAGATGCGGGTATAATCAGGCGTTGCTACAATATCCGCACAACCGAGCTGCCACTTGACGGCCAACGGGTTGATACTGAATTCAAAGTCTATATGGCTGACATAGGTTTGCTTGTCGCAATGCTGGAGGAGGGAACGCAACTGAGCATACAGCAAGGTGCTCTCGGTTCGTACAAGGGGGCGATTTATGAAAACCTAATAGCGGATGTCTTCGGCAAAATGGGCAGGAAACTGTATTATTTTCACCGGACATCAGGCCTTGAGATAGATTTCGTTATTCGTCACGACGGACAATGTATGCCTGTAGAATGCAAAGCGAGTACGGGCAAGGCCAAATCGCTGCAGACAGTCCTTAAGAACCGGGAGGTCTATCATGTTGAAAATGCCTTGAAGTTCGGTTCTTACAATATTGGCAGAGAAAACAATGTGCTCACTCTGCCACTATACATGGCATATTTGATTGAAAACTGACAACAATATGATACTTATAGCAGATTCTGGCTCCACAAAGACCAAGTGGGGCTACAGCGAGGATGGCACTACAATCCTCAAGACTCTTGAGACAGAAGGTATTAACCCTGTGTTACAGCCTAAGGAGACTATCGAGAGGATATTAGACGAAGTGGATTTCGGGAATGTGGATAAGGTGAGGTTCTATGGTGCGGGATGTGCCGAATGTGCCAACCTTCAGACTCTTGTTGACTTGCTGAAACTCCATGCACACACTGACGATGTGACAGTCCAGTCGGACATTGTAGGTGCGGCAATGGCATTGTTCGGCAATAAACCTGGAATTGCCTGCATTCTCGGCACAGGCTCTAATTCCATTCTCTGGGACGGTTCTCTGATTGAAAGAAACATTCATGCAGGAGGGTTCATCTTAGGCGACGAAGGTTCTGGCTCTGTGCTTGGCAAGTGGCTCATATCAGACTTCATCAAAGGGCTGACACCTGATTGGCTGACAAGGATTCTCACAGAAGAATATCACCTCGATTACTTTACTGTCATAGAACATGTGCACCGTCAGCCAATGCCTAACCGCTGGCTTGCACAATTCACCAAACTGCTTGGTGCTCATCGCGACAAAGAGTATGTGCATAACCTGCTGGTGAATGAATTCTGCCGTTTCTTCGAGCGTAACGTGATGCAATATCAGGGATATGAAAACCTTCCTGTAGGGTTCATAGGCTCAATAGCATACGTCTTCGAGAGTGAACTCCGCAAGGCTGCCGCAAGGTACAATGTGAACGTCGCAAAGATAATGAAAACCCCATTTTAACAAAATCGGCCGTTTTTTTTGTCATTACAAAAATTCTTCGTAACTTTGCAGCCGAATTTACAATCATAAAAACAATAACAAAAACAACTATATGGAATTAGATTTCAAAGCCGCAATACGTGAGGGTATTCCTGACGTGTTGCCACAGCCAAAGGCCTATGACCCAACAGTCAACCATGCGCCAAAGCGTAAGGAGATTCTGACTGACGAGGAGAAAAAGCTTGCCCTTCGCAATGCTCTCCGTTATTTCCCAAAGAAACACCATGCAGAACTTGCCAAGGAGTTCAAGGAGGAGTTGCAGAAATACGGTCGTATCTACATGTACCGTCTGCGTCCTGACTACAAGATGTATGCACGTCACATCGACGAGTATCCACACAAATCGCGTCAGGCAGCCGCCATTATGATGATGATACAGAACAACCTCGACCCAGCAGTAGCACAGCATCCTCACGAGCTCATCACATACGGTGGCAATGGTGCAGTATTCCAGAACTGGGCACAGTATCGCCTCGTGATGAAATATCTCAGCGAGATGACCGACGAGCAGACTCTCGTAATGTATTCTGGTCACCCACTCGGACTCTTTCCTTCGCAGAAAGAGGCTCCACGTGTGGTTGTCACCAACGGTATGGTCATCCCTAACTACTCGAAGAAAGACGACTGGGAGCGTTACAATGCCCTCGGCGTAAGCCAGTATGGTCAGATGACAGCTGGTTCTTATATGTATATCGGCCCACAAGGTATCGTTCACGGCACGACAATCACAGTGATGAACGCCGCACGCAAGCACCTGAAACCAGGCGAGAAGGACTTCCGTGGTCAGATATTTGTCAGTGCAGGTCTTGGCGGTATGTCGGGTGCTCAGCCAAAGGCTGCTGTCATCTCTGGCGTAGTAGGTGTAATTGCTGAAATAAACCCTAAGGCTGTCAACACACGCTACACTCAGGGTTGGGTGAACGAGGTTTACGATGACCTTGACAAACTGATTCCTCGTATGCTTGAGGCTTCTCGCAATAAAGAGGCTGTCTCTATAGCATATCAGGGTAACGTTGTTGACCTCTGGGAGCGTCTTGCAAAGGATGGCATTGAGGTTAACCTCGGTTCTGACCAGACTTCACTCCATAACCCTTGGGCAGGCGGTTACTATCCTGTAGGTTACTCATTCGAGGAGTCGAACCGCATGATGGCCGAGGAGCCAGAGAAGTTCCAGCAGGCTGTTCAGGAAACTCTCCGCCGTCACGTTGCTGCAATCAACAAACTGACCGCAAAGGGTATGTATTTCTTCGACTATGGAAATGCCTTCCTGCTTGAGTCTTCACGTGCTGGTGCTGATGTCATGGGTGCTAACGGCAAATTCCGCTATCCATCATACGTTCAGGACATCATGGGTCCTATGTTCTTCGACTACGGCTTTGGTCCTTTCCGCTGGGCTTGTACTTCGTGCGACCCTAAAGACCTTGCCGTAACAGACCGTTTGGCTACTGAGGTTCTTGAGGAAATCCGCAAGACCGCTCCTCAGGAGATTATCGGTCAGCTGGATGACAATATCCACTGGATTAAAGAGGCACAGAAGAACAACCTCGTTGTCGGTTCTCAGGCACGTATCCTCTATGCAGATGCCGAAGGCCGTATGAAGATTGCCCAGGCCTTCAACAAGGCTGTCGCTTCTGGCGAAATCTCTGCTCCTGTTGTCCTCGGTCGTGACCACCACGATGTTTCTGGTACTGACTCTCCATTCCGCGAGACTTCAAATATCTATGACGGCTCACAGTTCTGTGCCGACATGGCTGTCCAGAACTGCATTGGCGACTCGTTCCGTGGTGCTACCTGGGTATCTATCCACAATGGTGGTGGTGTAGGTTGGGGCGAAGTTATCAATGGCGGTTTCGGTATGGTCGTTGATGGTACTGCTGAGTGCTCACGTCGCATTGACAACATGCTCCTGTGGGACGTCAACAACGGTATTGCACGTCGTTCGTGGGCACGCAACGAAGGCGCAATGTTCGCCATCCAGCGTGAGATGGACCGCACCCCAGGCCTTGTCGTTACAATGCCAAATCTTGTTGACGACGATATCCTGAATTAACAATCAAACATACGCCCTGAAAGGGCAAAAGAACATAGCCCAAGGCAACGCCTTGGGTAAACGATCGAATTAAACAAACGCCCTGAAGGGGCAAAAGTTCTAATAAACAAATGAAATACGTAATAACTGATAAAATCTCAATCGAAGATATCAAGTCAATCATCTTCGAGAACCGCCAGATTGAACTCTCAAAAGAGTCTGTCGCACGCATTCAGAAATGCCGTGACTACCTCGACAACAAGATGAAGACCCAGAAAGAGCCAATCTATGGTGTCACAACCGGTTTCGGTTCACTCTGCAACATCTCTGTAGGTGCCGACGAACTCTCTCAGCTTCAGAAGAACCTAGTGATGAGCCACTCTTGCGGCACAGGCGACCCTGTTGACCCAGAGATCATCCGCATCATCATGCTGCTCAAGATTCAGTCTCTCCAGTATGGCTATTCTGGCTGTCAGGTTGTCACTGTCCAGCGTCTTGCTGATATGTTCAACAACAACGTGATACCTGTTGTATATCAGAATGGTTCACTTGGTGCATCAGGCGACCTTGCTCCTCTTGCACACATGTCTTTGCCATTGCTTGGCCTTGGCGAGGTATATTTCGAGGGCAAGAAGGTTGCTGCTGCCGAGGTCAACAAGAAATTCGGCTGGGAGCCTATCACACTCCAGTCTAAGGAAGGTCTTGCACTCCTGAACGGTACACAGTTCATGGCAGCCCACGCAACATGGGCTCTCATCAAGGCTGAGGAGCTCAGCAAGGCTGCTGACACTATCGGTGGTGTCTCTCTTGACGCATTCGACGGACGTATCGAGCCATTCACTTACGAAGTTCACGCCATCCGTCCTCACAACGGCCAGCTTGCAACGGCAGAACGCATCCGCAACCTCATGAAAGGTTCTGAGATTATCGCACGTCCTAAGAAGCATGTCCAGGACCCATATTCATTCCGCTGTATGCCACAGGTTCATGGTGCTTCTAAAGACGCTATCGCATACGTTAAGTCAGTCGTTACCACAGAAATCAACTCTGCTACCGACAACCCAACAGTTGTTCCAGATAGCGACATGGTTATCTCGGCAGGTAACTTCCACGGTCAGCCATTGGCAATTGTCATGGACTTCCTTGCAATAGCACTTGCAGAGCTTGGTTCTATCTCTTGCCAGCGTATCAACCAGCTTATCAGTGGCAAGCGTGAGTTGCCTTCATTCCTCGTTGCAAAACCAGGACTCAACTCAGGTTTCATGATTCCTCAATACACTGCCGCTTCAATCGTAAGCCAGTCGAAGGGTCTCTGTATGCCAGCATCTGTTGACAGCATCGAGTCTTCGCAGGGTCAGGAGGATCACGTATCTATGGGTGCTAATGCTGCAACAAAGCTCATCCGCGTAGCCCTCAACACAGAGCGTGTTCTCGGTATTGAGCTCTTCAACGCAGCACAGGCACTTGAGTTCCGTCGTCCAATGAAGTCTTCTGCCGAAATCGAGGCACTCGTTGCAGACTACCGCAAGGTTGTTCCATTCATCGAGAATGACGAGGTTATGTATCCACACATAGCTGACTCGATTGCGTTCATCCGCGAGAAGTTCAACTAATGGACTCAGGTAGGAATCATCGCATTCCTTGGACATATATTTTGACTTGAAATCGGTCGTTAGTGTATCAAAAACGTGCACTAACGACCGATTTCAAGATTATCCACGAATCATTTATCAGAATAAATCATTAAGAATCAGCCATTTTATGAACCTGCATTGTTTTAGTGCATGCAGGATCTATATGGCTTATCAAGAAGTCCTCCGGAATGTAGGGTTTTCATTTGCCATTTTTCATTCCTCACCAATTGAAACACCATCGAAATACCGCAATAAGTCAATAGTGAACTCGAATTGAACTCGAATTGAAGTCGAATTGAACTCGATTCGCCATCGAAGAACAATCGAGTTCAATTCGACTTCATACCGACTTCATATCGACTTCACAGCGGAGTCATGAAAAAGTCATGTAGGTCAACCGATGATGTCACGATGGGTCATCAGTGGCGTGAGTCTAAAGTTATTGTTTTGTCATCACTAAACCAGGAGCAAGTCATACCCTTCATATTATGTAGGCTTTACCGTTGGCAAGACCAATACAGTCGAACATCTCGAAAACATACTCGACCATTTGAAGCAGACTACCACTGGTGACATTGTGGCGAGTATCTGTGTGATAGTGCAACGAATTGCCACAGACAGTCTTACAAAGCTGACTGCCGCAAGGTCGTTCCTTCCATCGAGAATGACGAGGTTATGTATCCACACATAGCTTGACTCGATTGCGTTCATCCGCGAAAAGTTCAACTAAGATAGTATGACAGGAAACTGTCACACCGAGATAAAATGCAGCAGGTCATCGTTTCGATGACCTGCTGCGTGTTTTATCCTGACTTCGGGAATTTTTCCGTAACGACCAATCTTGCCAATAATTATATCTGATTATCAGATAGTTGAAAAATATTTTGGGTAACGCATTCCCGAAGTCAGGAAGCAAAGGAAGGATTTATTGCATTACTCATCGTAAAATGCAACATACAGTCGGCTCTTGCGGGTGATGCGGTATTTGTTTATCTTGCTGAAATCTATCTCGTCAGGGTTTTGAGGACAGAGTTCAAAAGGCATCGGCACTATCTGCAGTTTCCCCTCGTAGTTCGTCTCAATGAGTTTGATATTGTTGTCTCTGTCGAGGACGAATGTTGCAAAAAACGGCAATCTGACTGTGATTGAGTGCGAATTTTGACAAACAATCTGAATGATTCTTGTCAGACGCATTCCATCTTCATACGCACCTGAAAGTTTATAACCGCAAAAACCTTCAGTGCTATCCCTTATCACATATCTTGGCAAATCAACATTGTTCTTGATGAAAAACGAATCCATTTCGTCAAGGTAGGCACAGTCTATTGATATCAGATAAAGACGCACTCTCGTAGTGTCCATTGATTTCCATTTAGGAATGTATTCCTTTTCGATCAGCCTGCTCCACCAATTGTCATATAATGCAAAACTGAACATTAAGATCTTGTAGTCATAACCATCATTCATCAATGTATGTTTAAGACTATCCACTGTAACAAACGTCAACTCTGGATATAGCGCAGGTGCCTCTTTGAATTTCTTCTCTGTTTCCTTCATAATGTTAATCTTGCAACAACAAAGAAGAAACAAGATTGCTGACAGCAATAATAACTTCTTCATGATTTAACGCAGTATATAAGGAATTTTCACTCTGAAGCCACTTTCAATCATTTCTATCTCATATTCACCATGCAATAGCCTGAAGAAATCAGAGAATCCCAATATGTGGCAGATGGAATAATCATTGCATGTTATATCTTCTCTGAGACTGAAAATTCGGTTATCAGAGATATACCTGACTTCATTAAGCGCATCGCTTACATTTAATTCGTATGAGAAAGTCAATATCAGGTATTCTTCGCTCACTTCGCTTACTGTTCCCGTCATTATATCACTTGCGTCAAGAAATCCTTCGTAATAATCCTGAAATCTCGCACTTTGCAGGATATGATTGTCATAATAGAAAAAGGCGCACACTTTCTTTTCAAGGTTCACAGGACTGGTCTGCAAGTTTAAGTACAGAGTGTCATGACTTCTTGTTATTCGATATTCATCTGGCAACACGGCAATAGGAGTGGTAAAATCAAGTGCTTCCAATGTCTCTTCATTCCAAAGTACTAACGAATCTGAAATTTGCCAAACTTCCATTCCATTGAACATTTCATACTGTGGATTAACTGTCAGTCCATTGTTGTATTGCGGTATTGCCATCAAGATACGATTGTTTTCATTCATAGCAACGCAAGTTGGTTCGTTGGTATTAAATTCATCTGACGGATTCAAACATATTCCCCACGTCGTTGAACTGCATTCAATACCATCAGCTATTACATTTCGTGCTTTCCAATAAATTTCAAATTGGTTTTCCAAACCAGCTGATGGGATGTATTGCCTTTCATGCAAAAGTATATCGTCAGAAAACACTTGCGTGGATTTGCATGCTATCAACTCAAACATAACTGCTGACAGCAATAATAATTTTTTGTAATTCATATTGTTTTGTATTAATTGTTTCATGATTTCAAGAATAATGTTCCGAAAGATATTCAGGGACAAATGTTTTCAGGTCATTCTCAAGTTTCCTTGTAGAATCGAAATTAAGCACTTTCCTGATTTTTGTTCGTCGCTGATGATAATAATTTTCGCCAATATTGAGTGTCAAACAGATGTCCTTTTTGCTGAACGAAAGCAGTAGAAGCCATATAATGGCAATATCTGATTTTGAAAGATTGAACTCGTCACGCAATGCAGATAGTATTTCATTTGCATCACTGATTACTGTTTTTTCATCACATTTCTCACTATATAGTTTCAAATGTTTTTCAAGCAGATTATTGAAATTCATTTTCTGGTTGGCAACAGATTCAGTCAAGTTCGCCGTTTTGCGTTTAAGCCACATCATTCGGACTATTGACAAAAGTGTGAGGACAAACAGGAGAGAAACAGAAATAATTATGAAGCGATAGAGTCGTTTCTCCTTTTGATGCTGTTTTTCCTGCGCATCAAGACTTCTTTGTAGCAGCCTTGAGTAATAGATTGAATTCACGTGATGGGCATTCATTTCCTGCTGGGAGACACTGACATTCATGAATCTCGAATAGTCATATCTATCGATGTGCTCTTCTGGATGACTGTATATAATGTCATGAGCCAGTATCGGGTCAAATTCCATGAAAGCCGAGGCAAGGTAGTAATATATGTGAGGCTTCAGCTCAGGCCTACTGTCCGAATATTGCTCGGCAGTGAGCAGATAGAGCAGTGCCGAATCCTGCACTGCATTGCGATAACACACTATTCCAAGAACCATATTAGATGCACAGGCATTAAACGAATCATTGTTGTTGGTATATATTTTATTTATCTGCGTTATAGCCTGAATGTCCATAGAGTCAATATTGCTATCGATTGCCAATACAGTTGATTCGTCTAAATAAATACTCTGATTACGATTCAATTTTTCGAATGGAATATGGGCAAACAGATTATTCATCAAATTGCAAAAGGCAATTTCGGCTTTATTTTTGTCGCAGCATACACAAATAATAGCCATAATAATAATTATTGAAAAAGAAACAATGAACACCTTTCTTTTCATAGATTCATTTGTGTGTATAAAATCTTTCCGCAAAGTTACAAAAATAATTTCATTCATTCTATACAAAATCCCACTTCCTGCGTTTTTCTAAATTTCAAAAATAACTTATCCTTGATTGCCAAATAATTACGCACGATACATCACAGAATTATCTAAATATTCGAATCCATAATTTAAGCCATTTCGTTTACTTTTTGACTTCAGAATTGATATTTATACTCGTCCAAAGACGTAAAAAAATCAATTCACATTGCATTGTTGATGTTTTTATTGTAGCCAAAGACCCATATTTTCTCTGCCTATGGTGGAATAAATGTCATTACACTTGACGCAAAGTATTGTAGAACCCTCATTTTTTGTCCTGAATCCGAATGATGATATTTAGATAATGACTTTATCCAAAATCTATAAATCATTGATTTACAGATGTGACTCATCATACAAACTTTAGAAAATGACACCATGTCAAAATTCTCATGCTCAACTATCAAAAATTATTCGTAACTTTGCAACGTCAAACTTTTAATGCAATTTATTATGAAAAAGACAATTCTACTTTTGGCAATTACCGCAATGGTAATTGGTTGTTCGAAGAACAAAAATGTTGTTTCATCGACAACTGAGGAGCAAGCCATTGATTCCATGTATGCTTATGCCCCAATCAAAATTGGATATGAACTATTGCAGGAATTAGCTGCAATGCCAATCCAAGATGCGCATGACATCCTGACAAATGATGGCTGGCAGGGCTTCAACTTTAATGACGTGAACAACTATAAATACCGCAATTACTGCAAGTATGTGAAATACGATGTGATGTATGCAGTCACCTTCGTTGCTATAAATGATACTGTCAGCGAAATAGAATTTGACATCATGCCAAAAAGTTCATCGCTGATAAGCTATGAATACATACGTGATGCAGTAGAGGAAATCAGCAGCGAGATTACATTTAATGGTTATCAGTTGCATTATGATTATTCAGGCAATGAAGCCAAATCCATGGAAGAGGCTATTGCAGCCATAGGCAACGGCAGTAGTTGGTACACCATAAATTGGTATGGAGAAGACAAAATGAATTCTTTCCATGTTGCAATTGCATCTGATGGCAATGACAAATATGCCGCAACAGTCAGCCTTAAGGTTTATGTTCCAGGAGTAACCCGCTCTGCTGCATGACAGGTGAAAAAATTGGAAACGCTTTAATTTTAAATAATCTTATAATTATGAAAAAGACAATTCTACTTTTAACCATTTCCATAATGGCAATCAGTTGTTCGAAGGACAACAGTGTTCCTGATGCTGGAAATGATCAGAAACTTGTGGTTTAAACTCTGGGCCCAATCCTATTCTCATGTGGTATGATCTGGCAATGAAATTCACATATATGGATAAAGATGAGATTGATGAATTCCTGACAGAAAATGAATGGTCATACAGGGAATATCTGCACACTTTTTACAAGGAACTTGAAAATGATGTATGGATTACGTTCGATTATTTTCATGACAATGATTCCATAGCAGCAGAATTCCAAGGAAAAATAGAGTTCGATACAGACACCGCTATGAGTGTGGAGGACGCACGAGCTGCAGTAATGTCGATAGGTAGTCAGATTATAATGAATGGGTATATTGTAAATCATAGCCCTTGGCCATACGACGGATATTATGAAGTCTATCAGAAGTTTGGTGGCACGTTGCCTGAAGACATGTCTTTCGAAGATGACGTAATGCTGATTGGTCTTCAGGATTATTTGACAAACGATTGTGAAAACCTAATTGTCTGGAATAATACAGAATCTCAAGACCTTGGTTATTTGGAAATATTGTTTTTTTGTCATGAAGTCAACGGCTCAAGATACGTCAAAACAATACATTTTGACATCAATGTCCCAGGGAAAGAAGACCGATGGCTTGATTAGCCTGCTGCATGATTGATAATGTCAGAATCATTCTTGTACTTTGTCGTGAAACTGGGAAAGACAGAGGTGGTTTAACAATAATTCACAATAGGGGGGGGTAACTGACTGATATTTCATTGTTTATATCTACTTATTGTTTTTTTAACAAGAAAGGAGAAGGCAATATGATTTTTTATTCGTAACTTTGCAACATCAAACTTTTAAAACAATATGATTATTAAAAGATTAGTATTATTTTCGTTATTAGTGCTTCCTGTCGTGCTATTTGCACAGAAGAAGGATGGCAAGATTGATGAAAGGGCTGCCAAGGCGAAGGATATTATGGAAAAGGCCTGCGATAGATGCAAGTCTATCAAGAGCGGCTACTACGAAATGAGCGTATATCGGAAACATTCCGGCTATCACGACGATTTGCATGAGTATGAAACAAAATGCCATTTCGACAAGAATGGAGGCAATTCGTTATGGGATTATCATTTCAATATTTTCACCCAATACATTGATGAAAGTTGGCGTAATCCTTTCAATACAGTATATGACGGGAATAAGTTGTTGCATTCCACAGCGAACGACAAAACGGTTTATGACAATCCGAAAAGCGACAAGGAAAAATTGGCCTTGTTAGAGTTGTCTTTGGAAGTCTTTCTGCCGTTCATGAACAAGGAAAACGATATGTGGGAGTTGTGGCTTGGCGGAGGTTATGACTTCTGGCTGTTAGGCGAGAAAAGGGTTGACAATTCTCTTTGCTATCAAATCCTGCTGAGCAGAAATGATAAGGATCGTCCGAAACCGACTCACGATATGGGCACCAACATAAATGAGCAGTGCATTCTGTGGATAGACAAAGAGACTTTCCTGCCGTTGATGTACACTGAGGAATGGTATGTGCGAAGCAAAGAGAAAGGAGTGGTCAGTTTCGGGTATCTGAAACAGAAACTGAACAAGTTCGACGAAAACGGATTTGACAAGAAACAAGTTGATGTTTCTACGAAACTTCTGTAAGAAACCTCAACGATTCTACACGGATGGCAGCACCATTACTCGACTATCGTACAAGATTCTCCACGAATTCTTGTACGATAGTCGAGTAATGGTGCAGTAATGGTCGAAGACTGAAACGCACCTAAACCTTGTTTTGGTGTTTTTTTATGTTGAAAATGTTAGATAATGACTCATCTGATATTTTGTAACTAATTGATGTATAGGAGAAACATGATTTTCGAATATTAGATAATGTTGGTTAGGCACAAAATGATGGTCTGAGTATGGAATAATTATCGTAACTTTGCACCGTCAAAACAAACAACTTTGTCAAACAAAAAAACTGAATCATTATGAGAAAATCAATTCTTTTCTTTGCGTTGCTGCAAGCAATCGTCTTACAAGTCGTGGCTCAGGTCAGCCAAGACGAGACTTGCAATGTTCCAACTGCAGACGAATATGTCATGAGCGATAGGGACAAGTATCATGCTGCCAAAGAAGCTGTCGAAGCAACAGGAACTGAAGGCCCGCTTGTACGCCATCCATATTCAGAACGTCATAAATTAGGAATGCAGGAGTATTCTATAGGCACAACACAGATGGACAGAAAGGCGTATGCCGATTTTCTGTACAACAACTGTCCTGAAGCTTTCGTCAAATATTATCAGGGAAAGAATATGATTCCCGCTGGATGGGCATTGTTGGGTTCAGGCATATTCATGAATGCTCTCGGATGGCCAATGGCAGGAGTCTATTGGAAAGGTCAATTGGCAGGAGTAATAATAGGTTCGATTGGTACTGTCTCTGCGGTTGCTGGTATCATAGTTATGCCTGTAGGATATTACCTGCGGGACAAAAAAGCCATGAACCTTTATAACGAACAATACCGGTACAGACACACAGCGGCATGCACTCTGAACCTGCAAGCAGGCTGCGATGGCATAGGAATTGCATTGACATTCTAAAGCATCGCGTCAGATCTTTTTTGTCCCGTGGGTGTAGTTGCGCCACTTCTCCAATAACTTTGTGAAATCTTCGGGAAGCACAGAGTCGAATTGCATCCATTCGCCTGTGCGAGGGTGTGTGAAACCAAGAGTTTTGGCATGAAGTGCCTGACGTGGGCAGATGTCGAAGCAGTTTCTGACAAACTGCATGTAGGCTGAGGTGCGTTCGCCCTTGAGGGGGATGTTGCCGCCATAGCGTTCGTCGTTGAAAAGGGTATGGCCTATATGGCGCATGTGAACGCGTATCTGGTGTGTGCGGCCTGTCTCGAGCTTGCATTCAACGAGGGTGCAATAGGCGAAACGCTCAAGCACCTTATAGTGAGTGACGGCATGTTTTGCATTAGGATTCTCTGCCTCGTCAAAAACGGCAAAGAGCATGCGGTCGCGTGTGTCGCGAGCAAGTGCACCATTGATGGTTCCCTCGTCCTCCTTGACCACTCCCCACACAAGGGCATTGTATGTACGTTCGGTTGTCTTGTTGAAGAACTGAAGGCCCAACTTAGCTTTTGCGTCTTCGTTCTTGGCTATGAGAAGTAGGCCTGAAGTATCCTTGTCTATGCGGTGAACCAATCCTATGTGCGGGTTGTTTGCATCGAAATCGGGATTGTCCTTCAGATGCCACGCTATTGCATTGAGCAGAGTGCCATCGAAATTGCCAAAGCCCGGATGAACAACGAGGTCTGGCTGCTTGTTGACCAGAATTATGTCATCATCTTCATAAACAATGTCAATAGGGATTTCCTGCGGAACAATTGTGTAGTCGGTTTTTGGGAAGTCGAGCACAATTGAGATTACATCGCCAGGCTTGACACGGTAGTTACTTTTTACCGCCTTGCCTGCCACGAGGATATGACCTGCATCGGCAGCCTCTTGAATACGATTACGAGAAATACCTGACATTATGTTTGTCAGGTATTTGTCTATTCGCAACAGGGCTTGACCCTTGTCAACCTCAAAGCGGTAATGCTCAAATAGCTCTTGATCTTCCTCAATCATATCATAGTGCTCTATATATTCTAGTTAATCCAGTTTCTCTGGTTAGAAGAATTCTTCTGACGCAGCACTTGCAGTACGTGAGAGACGCAGTTCTATGAGTTTGCCACGGAACACCTGAGTTCCAGGAGCAGGAGTCTGTTTGATTACGTGGTATTGCTGACGCTCCGTGTCAGAGAAAGGACGGACATCATACGAGATGTTTCCCACGGAAAGTTCATTGGTGTTTATGGCATTCATTGCATCATCATACGACATTCCCATAAGATTAGGGACATAGATAACGTTTTCTGTATCCTCACGACCAACGACAAGCACAAGCATTGAACCGTCTTCCACCTTCTCGCCTTTCTGGAGAGAGCGACCTTGATACAATATGTCAAGCACCTCACCTGTAAATTCGTATGGTTTATATCTGACAGAATCGGCATTGAATCCAAGTGCACGCAGGTTAGACTGTGCCTTGCGGAAACTCTCGCCTACAAGGTCGGGTACGCGAATCATCTGCTTCTGACGGCAGTTGATTGTGATATAAATCTTACGGTTGGCCTTGACGTGCGTGCCGGCAGCAGGGGACTGCTCCGCAATTTCGCCTGGGTTGAAAGAACGGAGGTGGACAGAGTCTATCACCTCGTATGAGAGACCCAGTTCCTCAAGGTCCAATTCTGCCTCCTCCACATATTTGTGAGTGAGGTCAGGCACCACTATGGACTCGCCGTGATTGGTGTAGTATTTGGTCCAGAGCAATGTGCCGAACATAATCAGCAGAGCTACACAGACTGCAACTAATATATTAATCCAAAAGAATTTGGAGGTCAGGAAATTCCAAATTGTTTTCATACTCCCGATAAGTGTGATGAAGGTACGAAAAAAAGTATAAGCAGCTTCCCGCCTATACTTTTATGTCCTTAAATTGAATAATTCAATTAAGCCCTTTTGGTGTACTCGTCAGAAACTGTAAGTTTCTTGCGACCATGAGCACGGCGAGAAGCCAACACGCGACGACCATTTGGAGTGGACATTCTCTCGCGGAAACCGTGTTTATTTCTTCTCTTGCGATTCGAAGGTTGG
The DNA here is from genome assembly GCA_045600865.1 of Candidatus Aphodosoma sp. Lineage (GTDB taxonomy): Bacteria > Bacteroidota > Bacteroidia > Bacteroidales > Paludibacteraceae > Aphodosoma. Next base: position 8,957 of record JAZRYS010000126.1, on the reverse strand, counting down.
AATGTTCTTTTCATATTCTTTTCTTGTTTATATTATCATAGAATTTCGGGCTGCAAAGGTACGACTTTTTTGGCACGTGGCAAAGCTTTTTTGGAAAAAAATTTCAGTCGGTGGAAAATTGTTGAAAAATAATTCATTTTAAGCCTTTCAGGGAACAAAATTATTAGTAATTTTGCAGGTTGAAGGGAAGATAACCAACTATGAGAAAGTTTTACATTGAGACCTTTGGGTGTCAGATGAACGTGGCCGACAGCGAGGTTGTTGCAGCTATTATGAAAATGGCTGATTATGAGATGACTGATGATGTGAATGAGGCTGATGTGATTATGATGAACACCTGTTCGGTACGCGACAATGCAGAGCGTCACGTGATAGGGAGGCTGCAGAATCTTCTGCCTCTCAAACGACGTAACAGGCAGCTCGCAATAGGCATCATCGGTTGCATGGCAGAACGGCAAGGAGATGAACTTGTGAAGGAGCAAGGTGTGGATTTTGTGATCGGACCTGACGCATACATGGACATTCCCAACCTGCTGGCAGCTGTGGAAAGAGGTGAAAAGGCTGTAAACATAGAGCTGTCAACCACCGAAACATACCGTGACATCATACCCGCACGCATAGGGAAAACCATATCAGGCTTCGTGAGCATAATGAGAGGCTGCAACAATTTCTGCACCTACTGCATCGTGCCTTACACAAGAGGCAGGGAACGCAGCCGTGACCTGACGAGCATACTGGCAGAGGTTGAAGACTTACGCAAACGTGGGTACAAAGAGGTGACTCTGTTGGGACAAAATGTTGATTCGTACAGCTGCGACGGACTGAACTTTGCCAAACTCCTTGAAAAGGTAGCAGTGGCAGCACCTGACATGCGCATTCGTTTCGCAACGTCACATCCCAAGGACATGAGCGACGAGATGCTCAACGTGATGGCGGCACACGACAACATTTGCCGGTTCATCCACCTGCCTGTGCAGAGCGGCAGCAACGAGGTGCTGAAACGTATGAAACGAGGTTATACACGTGAGTGGTATCTTGACCGGATAGCAGCGATAAGACGTATCTTGCCTGACTGTGCAATAGGGACGGATGTCTTCTGCGGCTTCTCGGGCGAGACACTCGAAGACCAGGCTCTGACCTTGTCGCTGATGCGCGAAGCTGCTTTCGATTCTGCATTCATGTTCAAATACTCAGAGCGCCCAGGCACTTTCGCCTCCCGCCATCTGACAGACGACGTGCCGGAAGAGGAGAAGATAAGACGACTCAACGAGATGATAGCATTGCAAAATCAATTGTCCCTTGAGTCGAACAGACGTGATATCGGTAAAGTATTCGAGGTGCTGATCGAAGGTTACTCAAAACGGAGCAGCGAACAGTTCTGTGGCCGCACCTCGCAAAACAAGATGTGCGTATTCCCTAAAGGGGGACATAAAGTTGGAGAGACCGTGAAGGTCAGAATCAATGATGCCACCACTGCAACGCTTATGGGAGAGATAATTTAGGTTACCAGAAAATAATATAAAATGAAAAACATAGCTATAGTTGCCGGAGGTGATTCCAGCGAGTATCAGGTGTCATTAAGGTCAGCCGAGGGGCTGAAAGGTTTCATACCTGATGAATACAGGAAAGAAATTGTCCTGATTCGTGGAACGGAATGGAATGTGATAAGGGGAGAGGAAAAACTGCCTATCGACCGTAATGACTTTTCTTTCTTAGACAATGGAGTGAAAACCCGTTTTGATTACGCATACATAACAATCCATGGCACTCCGGGAGAAAATGGCATACTGCAGGGTTATTTCAGGTTGCTGGGCATCCCATTCTCGTCGTGCGACGTGCTCTCGGCGGCAGTCACATTTGACAAGTTCGTCTGCAACAACTTCCTGCGTTCATTCGGGCTTAATGTCGCAAAAAGCATAGTGCTCCGCCCTGGTGAGAAAGCAGACACTGACGAGGTCGTGAAGGAATTAGGATTGCCAGTCTTTGTCAAGCCATCAGTAGGAGGTTCAAGTTTCGGTGTGACCAAAGTGAAGACACCAGAGGCTTTGCAGCCAGCAATAGCCAAGGCTTTCAGCGAGGGAGAAGAGGTGCTGATAGAAGCCTTCATGGATGGCGTTGAGGTGACTAACGGCATGTACCGTACAAAAAAAGTCGAACGCGTCTTTCCTGTCACGGAGGTTGTCACCTCAAACGAGTTTTTCGATTATGATGCAAAATACAACGGACAGGTGGACGAGATAACGCCTGCCCGCATCTCGGAAGAACTTACTACACGCATTCAGGAGACCACCCGCAAGATTTACCACCTGCTCGGTGCACACGGCATAATCAGGGTGGATTATATAATCACGGATGGTGACAAGATAAATTTCCTGGAGGTCAATACCACCCCAGGCATGACCGCCACATCATTCATTCCTCAACAAGTTCGTGCTGCCGGATTGGACATTCATGACGTGATGCGCGAGATAATAGAAGACTAAACACATATTATTATGATAGACATAGCAAACATTGTACAACAGTTCTTCAAAGAAGCGAAATGGACTGGAGAACCTAATACCCTCTATGACCCCATTGACTATGCAATGCAGTCAGGTGGAAAACGCCTGCGCCCTACACTTGTGCTGATGGCGGCGAATCTGTTTGGAGGTGACGTCGGGAAACTTTTACAGCCAGCCTCGGCAATGGAAGTGTTTCACAACTTCACACTGCTCCATGATGACGTAATGGACAATGCAGATGTCCGCCGTGGCCGCCCTACTGTCCACAAGAAATGGGATGACAATACGGCAATATTGTCAGGCGATGCAATGCTTGTGCGTGCATACCAGATTCTTGAGCAGAGTGTTGAAGACAATATGCTTAGACCCGCACTCAGACTTTTCTCGCAGACGGCTCTTGAGGTGTGCGAAGGACAACAGTATGACGCCGACTTTGAACAGGCCAAGAATGATGTGACTCTTGACGAGTATTACAAGATGGTACGTCTGAAAACGGGAGTGCTGCTGGCTGCATGTCTGAAGATGGGCGCCCTGCTGGCAGGAGCAGACGAGGAAGACCAGCAGAACCTCTACGAGTTCGGCATCAATGTCGGCATTGCATTCCAGGTCTGGGACGACTATTTGGATTGCTATGGCGATGAGAAGACTTTCGGCAAGAAGATAGGAGGCGACATCCTTTGCGGCAAACGCAGTTTCCTGCTTGTCAATGCACTGAAAGACGGGAAATCATCACAAGTGCAGACAATCAAGCAATTACTCGCCTCTTCCAAGATAGCCGGAGAGCAGAAAATAATGACCATCATAGGCATATATACTCAGCTGGGATTGCCAGAACGCTGCAAAGAGGCAATGGAAGAGTATTACAACAAGGCTCTTGAGTATCTTGCCAAAGTAAAGAGACCTGAACAGGAGAAGAAAATCTTTATTCAGTTTGCCAACAACTTGATGGGTAGAAATTTATAACAACTTAATTCTTTTGGACCGTGCCTTACAGAAGATTACCTAAAACAGACGCTTCCCGCATCTTAGCAATGCGCAAAGCACTCGACACCGAGAGCTCAAACTACGGAGAGAGACAGCCAGTGCCGTTTGTCTATATCCAACAGATTAAGAACATAATCAACCAGTTTGAGACACAGGTGCAGAACTTCCATTTCTACTACAACCAGCGTGTAGAAAACAACCGCAGGGTCAATGAGGCCACACGCAATGCACGCATGTATCTGTCACACTTCATCCAAGTGTTGAACATGGCAGTGGAAAGGGGAGAAATCAAGCGTGCAAAGAAAGCTTATTATGGGTTGGACGAGAAATCCAACACCATACCGCGTCTTGTCTCTGATGACGATATCTTCCTCTGGGGCAAGAAAGTGATGGATGGCGAGAACCGCAGGATAGCCGAGGGAGGTATTGCAATCACATGTCCTTCAATTCAGCGTGTCAAAGTCCATTACGAGATGTTCAGCGAGCGTCGCCAAGAAAAGAAGACAAGCCAGAGTTCCGCCAACCGCGAACATGACACGCTGGCAAAGATGAGAGAGACCATTGATGACCTGTTGCTGAAAGTATGGGACAACATCGAGGAGTTCTATTCAGACCTGAAGCCATACGCCAAGATGGTGGCATGTCAGAAATGCGGAGTAGTCTATTATTACAGGCATGGCGAGAAGCACCTCTCGAAAGAAACTGACGAGAACTGGGTTCCTCCTGTTGAAAAACCGGTGGAGAAATCAGTGGAAAAACCTGTTGAAAAACTTGTGGAAAAGCAGGACACAACACCAGAACAAGAGGTGAAGGTTGTGGAAAAACCTGTCAGGAAAGCTGTTAAAAAGGCGGTGGAAAAACCTGTTGAAAAGCCTGTAGAGCAGTTGTCACTTTTTGATTTTTAAACAGTTGTCGCAGATACCGCAGGATTGCACATCATCATCGCCAAAATACTCTTCGAGCAATTCCGTACGGCATCTGTCTGACACGACATATTCATACACCTTGCGAAGACGTTTCGCCATGTGGGCAATGCGACTGTCGTATGCCTCAGCAGGAATAACGAGCTTGTCAACGTCAACACGGGCAGTCTCGTAGATAATCAGAGGTGTACGTTTGAAGGGGATATACAGTATATCCCCTTTTTTTGCGAGATGCGAGAGGTGGCGATAGACAGCATCAGTGGTTGAATGTATATAGATGGCGATATCCTCCTCGTTGATATGCACTGCATCAGTAAACACGCCAGTGTGCATTCTCATTATGTACTCCATGACAAGGTCATCGTCAAGATTCGACATTTTCCACTGCCATAAATCCTTGGGAGAAATGAGGATTTTCACTTTCGAAGCATCAGAACGAGCCTCGGTCAGTGTTATATATCCAGCCCATTCCAACACCTGCAAAGCTGCCGACACAAGACCATACTGCAGTTTCGTCGTGCGGCAGAACTTTTCAAGCTCAAAAGGAAAGACGGCACCAAGGCCGGAATCTGCACCTACTACATAATATTCAGCCAGCTTCTGATAAACCTTGCAGATAAATTCCTTCGGGGGAAAGACATTCTCGTGACGATGCAGGATGTTTTCTGTCAATGTGTTGTCGGTCAGTATGACGGCATACGATTTCTTGCCGTCACGTCCTGCACGTCCAGCCTCCTGATAGTAAGCCTCAAGCGAGTCCGGCACGTCATAATGGATTACCAGCCTCACGTCAGGCTTGTCAATGCCCATGCCGAAGGCATTCGTAGCACACAGCACACGGGTAGTGCCTTTCATCCATGCCAACTGGCGGTTGGTTCTCTCCTGGGCGTCAAGGCCTGCATGATAGAAATCTGCTGCCAGGCAATAGTCATCCTTGAGATTGCGGGCAAGCAGTTCCGCCTTCTCACGAGAGCGGGTATAGATTATCGCAGTCCCAGGGACACTGTGCAGGATATGGGCGGCCTCTGCCACACGGTCTTCAGTTTGCCTCACTACATAGACCAGATTGTCACGCCTGATACTTTGCCGGAATATTCTGAATTTTCTCTCGTCAGATATCTTCAGGTTCTTGCAGATATCCTCTTCCACATGCTTTGTGGCAGAGGCGGTGAGCGCAAGCACCGGCACATCGGGCATCAGTTGCCTGAGCTCTGGAATCTTGAGGTATGAGGGGCGGAAATCGTAGCCCCATTCTGATATGCAGTGAGCCTCGTCAACAGCTATGAGGTTGACATCAATATAGCCGATACGTGTGCGGAAAAGCTCGCTCTGCAGACGTTCAGGCGAAACATAGATCAAGTCGTAAGCACCAAACTGAGCCTGTTCCAGAATATCAAAGATACGGCCATGGGAAAGTCCTGAATGAAGCACCACTGCACGTATCCCACGCTTGCGGAGGTTCTGCACCTGATCTGTCATCAAGGCAATGAGCGGCGAGATGACAATGGTGGTGCCAGGGCGCATGAGAGCAGGCACCTGAAACGTGATGGACTTTCCGCCACCTGTCGGCATGATGGCAAGAGTGTCCCGATTATTGAGCACAGACTCGATAATCTGCTCCTGCTGACCACGGAAACTGTCGTAACCCCAGTATTCCTTCAGTATCTCCTTTGGGCTTATTGGCATTCTATCATAGTGTTCTATAAGCTATAGAAGCTTTAGAAATTCTATTTTCTCTGGTTTTTCTAGTTTCTCTAATTAATAATGGAAAGAGCTGCCACCAAGGAATTCTCTCAGCAGTGATGTTGGAGGAAGTTCCTTGTCTGCCACTGGCTTGAAGAACTCCAGGAAATCCAGCAGGCGGCGAGCCTGTACATATTCGTCTGCAGTCTCAGGCACCTGGCGCAGCAGAGGTTCCACATGGTCTTTCATGACTGCCAGTTCATACATCAGTGCAGAGTTGAACATCACGTCGGCATTCTCCTGGTAAGGCATGATCCATTTGAATTCGCCTATTCTGACGGAAGGCCAGCGCTTGATGGTCATTGCTGCAGTGTAGGCACGGAAATTATTGTCGCGCACTATTCGTCTGATGAGTCGTATGTCTGCCACAGGCAGCCAGTTATGGTCGTCAAAGGCAATGGCAGTCATTGGGGCGATGTAAATCTTGAACACCATGTCGTCAGGAATGTCAGGCAGCAGGTCAGGGTTCAGCGCATGGATACCCTCCATTATCAGCACCTGGTCTTCCTCCAGTTTCACAGTGTTGCCGAGGTATTTCTTCTTCCCTTCGGCAAATATGTATGTCGGCACTTCCACCTCCTCGCCCTTCATGATTCTCTGCAGGTTGTCGTTGAGCAGGTCGATGTCGAGAGCCTTGAAATGTTCGAAATCGTACTCTCCCTTTTCATCCTTCGGTGTGTTTTCGCGTTCCACGAAATAGTTGTCCAGGCTGAGCACCTGAGGACGTATTCCGCAAACCTGCAGCTGCACCTCAAGACGTTTTGAGAATGTAGTCTTGCCTGACGACGAAGGGCCGGCAATCAGCACGAACTTGGGAGCACGCTCCTTGATTGCCTCGGCTATCGAGGCAATCTTTTTCTCGTGCAGGGCCTCGGCCACCTTCATCATATTCTTTATGCCACCGTTCATGACCAGCTCGTTCATGTCACCCACGGAATGAAGCCCCATCATATTGTTCCATTCGTAGTACTCCTCGTGGGTGGCAAAGGCGAGAGGCCGCCTGACGGGCACTCCGGGCACCTTGATGTTTTTGGCATCAGGCATCACGAGCATTATGCCATTTTCGTACCTCACCACGTCAAATACAGATATGCAATCTGTATTAGGAGCCAGCACGTATGGATAGAAATCGAAATAACCATCCATCTCGTAATATTGAGTATAGTGCTTGCCTGTCGATTCAATCAGCTTCACGACATCCATAGAATCGACGCTGCGGAACTTTTCGGCAACAATGGCACTGAGGTCTCTCTTGAGTTCAATTGTGATTTTCTTGTGAACATAATCCATCATCCTTTCCTTTATCTGGGCAATCATCTCGTCCGTAACGCCACCTTCTACAGTGCAGTAGAAGCCGGCACTTATCGGATAGCGAACCCAGAGACGTTTTCCCGCCACTTCGTGACAAGCCTTTGCCGCCATCATCCACAGTGTCCTTGCATAGATGTTTGCACCAATTGCACTGCGCACCTCGATGAACTCGATGGTCTTTGGCTCATAGACCCTGTAGCTCAGATGCTGTAATTTATTGTTAACCAAGGCACCGAGAATTTGCGTACCCATCTTAACCTTGAATAGCCTCCTTATTTGCTCCAGACTCATACCCTGAGGCAACTCCTTGCTTGTACTGGTGTTCTTGCAGAAAACCACCACCTTTTCAATCATACTGAAAAATTTTTAGAATTTGGGTGCAAAGGTAAGAATAAATAATGGATATGCCAAACATTTTGCCAATTATTTATACGCAACCCGTGGACTGGGTAATCGCCTGCCTGTCGGACCATGAATTCTGCCCTTCTGCACTTGAATCGAGTTCACAGCGGAGGAGCAATGGAGACACGATGGAAGCACGATGGAGGTTCGACGTATAAACTGCACGACTTTTTGCTATGCTTGAGAGAAAAACGGGATAATATTTGGTAGAATAGGATATTATTCGTAACTTTGCAGCCGAATATGGCTGTATTGCCAGTAGTCTTGAATATTTATTGTATATTACTTATAATCATATTGTTATGAGGACTAAAACATTAGTTTTGTTATTCCTGTCGTTGACCATGAGCATCAGCTTATGGGGACGTGACTTTGTCCATAATGGTATTTCTTACAATATTTTGAGTGGTAATACCAGTGTGGAGGTTACGTATGGAAACATTAACTATAATTCCTATTCTGGAAATGTCACTATTCCGTCGTCAGTCTCGTATTCTGGACGGACATACAGTGTCACGAGTATTGGTACTTATGCTTTCCGTGACTGTACAGGCTTGACGAGCGTGACGATACCTAACAGTGTCACGAGTATTGGCAATTATGCTTTCTATAAATGTATAGGCTTGACAAGCATTACGCTACCAAACAATGTCACGAGTATTGGCAATTATGCTTTCTATGGCTGTACTGGCCTGACGAGCGTGACGATACCTAACAGCGTCACGAGTATTAGCGATTATGCTTTCCGTGACTGTACAGGCTTGACGAGCGTGACGATACCTAACAGCGTCACGAGTATTGGCGAACGTGCTTTCATGGGCTGTACAGGCTTGACGAGCGTGACGATACCTAACAGTGTAACTAGTATTGGAAGTTGGGCTTTCCGTGGTTGTACAGGCCTGACGAGCGTGACGATACCTAACAGTGTCACGAGTATTGGCTCTTCTGCTTTCTATGGCTGTACAGGCTTGACGAGCGTGACGATACCTAACAGTGTCACGAGTATTGGTACTTATGCTTTCTATGGCACTGGCATAACTTCTCCGCTCTACAATAACACCATTTTTGCCTATATGCCGACTTCATACAG
>JAZRYS010000125.1:0-39479 GCA_045600865.1 Candidatus Aphodosoma sp. | reverse complement strand
CATCGTGACAATACGTGCTGACACAACCTACATCACCGACAGCATCGACCACGTAGCAACAGCAACAGCCAAATCCTCAGCCGGATGTTCCCCTCCAAGTGAGGGGCATCCGTTTCTCCGCTGGCTTCCCTGGGTGTTGCTTGTTGGCGTGGTGGTTTTTATTTTTATTTCACGCAGAATCCGCAGGAAATAGGTCTGACTTGTCTTGTCGGTCAGCACATCTTTTGAAGCCTCGCTGAAAGCTTCGCGAACCTGACGATTGTCGATCAGTCTCTGGATTTTCGTGTTGCCTGTTGCCATATTGAGTCGTATTTGATATTGTCAGTAACGAATGTCGTCCCATCCGAAAGGATGTCTGGCCAAAGGAAGGCGGGCAAGAGGGTGGTAGTCGCCTACAAGTCCTACGGGACGAGCATTGCGGATGTCGTGGACTATCTGGATGCAAGGCAGTGCCTCGGAGATGCGGAAACCATTGCCTGCAAGAATCTGTTCGTACGAGCGTGTATGCAACTCGGTGAATCCCTGGCTGAACTCAAATTCCTCGCCATCTATGTTGAGCGTGCGGTATGTGGTTTTCTCGCCTTTCACAGCATTCTCTGGCAGACAGTCGGCATTGATGCTGAGGAAATAGCGTACGCGGGCACGCTTGAGACCTAAATAACCTGCCACACGGTCGAAACTTGAGATATGGACAATGTTTTCCTGCACAGGGCCGAAAATCCATTGCAGCATGTCGTAGAAATGAACTCCAATGTTTGTTGCCACGCCACCGCTCTTGTGGTTGTCGCCTTTCCATGAGGCGTAGTACCAGCGGCCGCGGGATGTTATGTAGGTGAGGTCGATGTCGTAAATCTTGTCGGCGGGTCCGTTGTCGATTTTCTCTTTCAATGCCTGTATGCTGTCGTGAAGGCGTAGCTGGAGAATGTTGTATGCCTGACGGCCTGTCTGTTCCTCGACTTTCATCAGTGCCTCGATGTTCCAGGGATTGAGCGTGACAGGCTTTTCGCATATCACATTTGCACCAAGGCGAAGACCGTAACGTATGAAGGCATCGTGAGTATGGTTCGGAGTGCAGACACTCAACCAGTCGATGCTTTCGGGAGTGTCCATAAGTTTGGAACAATGCCGATCGAACTGTTCCTGCTCTGTGAAGAAGAAACAGTCGGGGAAAAAACTGTCGAGGCGGCCTACGCTGTCGAATTTGTCGAAAGCGGCCACAAGGTTGTTGCCCGTGTCGGCTATTGCCTTGAGATGACGTGGGGCTATATAACCTGCTGCCCCTATGAGTGCGAAATTTGCCATTCGGTATATGTCAGAAATTCATTGCCAGCCCTATGCCGTTCTCGGAACGCTGTATGGTGAAATTGACCAACTCTGTGGTCTTGCAATAATCATTGTAGTATGTGTATGAGTTTTGCCGGTTGATAGAACCTATTGCCCATAAAGGAATGCCGACAACGGTGAATATGGAACCAAATGTTGTCAGGAGAGAATATCCGGCAGGGTGGTAGATATAACCACGTGCACTATAATATCGAGGCATACCTATGCCAAAACCGAGCATGACGATTCCTGCTCCTGTCAGACAGGCTCCCCAGATTTCGTCGCGGAGGTTGCTTCTGTATTGGACATACGCATCAGGACAGTTGACTTTCAGGAGTTTTACCATTTCTGTGGTGGATATGCGTGTGCCATGGTAGTAATAGTGGTTTTTAGAGTCTTTGACAAGAGGTGGCTCTATCTCGCTTTCAAGCACGAAAACCTCGATGTCGCCATTTGCATAGATGATGGAATCAAGGTCGGCAAGGTTGACGAGAAAAAGCGGGCCATTCTGATAGTTGATGCGGCGATAACGCAGGTCGAACTCATTACGCTCAACTATGATTGCCTCTATCTTTGAACCATCGCGTTTGAAAATCAAATCCTGTGCTGCCATCGTAATCACGACAAAGAACAGCAATGTGGTTGCTAATGTCTTTTTCATAGTTATTGCTTTTTTGTTGATGGTCTTCTTGGCTTTCTGTCTGGCCTTGATGGTCTAGAATCTCTGGGATTTCTGAATGGTCTGGTTTCTTTTGGCTTGCGCTCGCCGCTTTCGTGCTGCTTGCGCACGAAGTCGTTGCGTTTGCCCTGGAATATCTCGTATTTGTTGAACTCACATTCCAGAGAACCATTGATAAGGGCGATTTTCTCGGAAGGTTTCATGCCTATAGCTGCAAGCAGGCTCTTCTCCGACGAGATAACCCAAGCTACATTGCCTGCAAAATGATGTTTGAAGGCTGAACCTAAATTTTTATATAATGTGAACATATCGTCTGTAACGATACGTTTGCCATAAGGAGGGTTCGTTACGATTATTGCAGGTGCTGCAGGTGTTTCGAACTCTTCGATAGGACGTCGCTTTATTTCAATATATTTAGACAGACCAGCCGACTTTACGTTACGCTCGGCGATGGCAACTGCCGTTGCATCAACATCATAGCCGTAAATTTTATGGTTGAACCCAGTCTCACTGCTGTCATCATCGTAGATGTCGTCGAAGAGTTCCTTGTCGAAATCTGCCCAGTTCATGAATCCGAAACTGCGGCGATAGATGCAAGGTGCCATGTTCAGCGCAATAAGTGCAGCTTCGATGAGAATTGTGCCGGAACCGCACATTGGGTCTATGAGGTCACATTCCCCTTTCCAGCCTGTCATGCGCAACATTCCAGCAGCAAGTACCTCTGAGATAGGTGCAGCGGTCTGGTCGGTACGCCATCCGCGCAAGTGAAGCGATTCGCCAGATGAGTCGAGAGAAAGGGTTACAATGTCATGCGATACATGAATGTCGAAATAGATGTTGGGATTCTGAACAGAGACATTTGGACGACGGTTGTATTTCTCTTGAAAGAAATCAACTATGGCATCTTTTGTACGATATTTGACGAACTGAGAATTGCGCATTGTCTCGGAGTTGACGGTCTCGTTGATTATGAATGTGTTGCTTACGTTCATCACCTCATCGAAATTGAAATGACGGAGATTGTCGTAGATTTCATCGGCAGACTTGGCCTTGAATGTCAGTAGAGGCCGAAGAATCCTGATGGCGGTGTGGAGTTGCAGGTTGGCACGATAGAGCAGTGCGCGATCTCCTTCGAAATAGACCGCACGATTGGAAATCTCTACATTGTCGGCACCAAGCTCAATCAATTCCTGGGCAAGCACCTGCTCCAGTCCGTAGTAAGTTTTTGCAAGTAAATTCATTCTTTATTGATTGTTTTTAATGTGGTGGTAAGGGCATCGTTGAGAGGGTATATAATGTGGTAGAAGTATTCATTTCCGTAGAGCGACTGGGCAGTGAGGGCATGAATCTGGAGTGTGAGAAGTTCCATTGTTTCAGTCAACTGCTCGTCTGTAAATTCGATTTTTTCATCTTTTGCAATCTTCAGAATGTCATCGAGAACTGGCTTGATATCAGGTCTGTTGGCGTTATATGTGGCAAAATCCGGATATTTGCGTAACATTTGCCGGCGATGAGAATTGACATACGACTTGACACCGCGGTTGAGTGCCCCTTTGTTGAAAATCTGACGATAAAGTGGCGTGACCTTGGTTGTGTCCAGCGGAACGAAAATGTCAGGGAAGATGCCACCACCACCATATACGGTGCGATGCTTTATGCGGGTATGATATTTCAGCGAGTCTGGAAACTGTATGGAATCTGGGTTGACGAGTTCCCCATTTTTGTAACGAGACTCAATGTCGTGGAAATATTTGTCAGTGCCGCCGTCGTATGGCTTCTGGATATTTCGTCCTGAAGGAGTGTAGTAACGTGCAATGGTCAGACGTAACTCTGAACCATCTTGCATTGGCAAAATTCTTTGTACCAATCCCTTGCCGAATGAACGACGACCTACTATGATTGCACGGTCCCAGTCTTGAAGAGCTCCGGCAACAATCTCGCTGGCAGAAGCTGAATATTCGTCAATTAGAATGTACAGAGGTATGTTCAGTGGTTTGTGCTCAGAAGAGAGGCTTGTCTGAGTCGGAAGATGGACACCTCGCATAGATACTATCTCACGACCGTACGTCAGGAAGTGGGAAGCCATGTCTTCGGCAGACTGCATGATGCCACCTCCATTGGACTGCAGGTCGATAATCAGATGGTCAAGGGATTGCTGATTGCGCAGGGATTTGATGGCATCATCAAATTCCTGAGGTGTGGTCTTGGAAAAACTTGTTACCTTGATGTAGCCTACTCCGGGAGCAACGAAAAAAGCAGCATCGACAGAATTGATCGGAATCTTGTCGCGTGTAACCTTGAAGACAATGGCGTCCTTTTCGTTGGGACGACGGATTGTTATCTCGACAGTTGAACCTTTAGGCCCACGAATGAGTTTTGGTATTTCGTTGAGCTTTGTCTTGTTGCCGGCAATGAGTTTGCCATCGACGTGTGTGATACGGTCGCCCGGAAGAATGCCTACCTGTTCGGCAGGACAACCTACGATTGTACGGTCTATCACTACAGTGTCGTTAATCATCATGTATTGTACCCCAATACCTTCGAAATTGCCTTCAAGAGCCTCGTGACTGCGCTCGACATCCTCGGCAGGAACGTATGAAGAGTGAGGGTCAAGCTCCTTAAGAACTGCATTGACAGCTGTACGCATGATGTGTTTATGGTTGACTGTGTCAACGTAGCAAGCATCAATGGTGTTCAACACCTGCATCAATTTAATGTACTCAACGTCAATGTATTGTGAGTATAAAAAAACAGAAGGAATGAGTAAAATCAGTATGAAAAAACAGCGTTTCATGCAATATGGAAAAATTTTTGTCAAAGGTAGTGATTTTTTTTGAGAGAAAAGGTCTCTTTTCTGAATTTTTTGCTGTAACTTTGCACCGAATTTTCAGAGACGTATCATGAAGGTTGACGAAATAGGTGAATTTGGTCTGATTGAGAGACTTACGAAAGATTTTCCACCACAGAATCCAAGCACGATAAAGGGCGTGGGTGATGATTGTGCGGTGATGGACTATGGTGACAAGCAGGTTGTGGCCACGACAGACATGCTGCTGGAAGGCGTACATTTCGACTTGACATACGTGCCGCTGAAACATCTCGGCTACAAATCTGCCATGGTGAATATCTCTGATATCTGCGCCATGAATGCCCAGCCGACACAGATGCTTGTGAGCATAGGCGTGTCGAGCAGGTTTGGCGTTGAACAGCTTGAAGAACTTTATGCGGGCATATATCTTGCATGCGAGAAAGCCGGAGTTGATGTCGTGGGAGGTGATACCTGCGCTTCGCTGAATGGACTTACCATAAGCATAACCTGCATGGGCGTTGTTGAAAAAGGCAAGGCTGTGATGAGAAGCGGGGCAAAGGAGAACGACTTGATATGTGTCACAGGCGATCTTGGCGCAGCATACATGGGACTTCAGTTGCTTGAACGTGAGAAAAAGATATTTTTGGAATCAGGTGACCCGGACTTTCAGCCTGACTTTGCGGGTAAAGAATATATCATAGAGAGACAACTCAAACCTGAGGCCTGCATTGATACAGTCAAGTTCTTGAAAGAGAAGGGAATTATTCCAACTGCAATGATGGACATCAGCGACGGTTTGTCGTCAGAACTTCTGCATATCTGCAAACAGAGTGGAGTGGGGTGCGCAGTCTATGAGGAAAAGATTCCTATTGACTATGTGACAGCGACGATGGCTGAAGAATTCAACATGAACCTGACCACCGCTGCAATAAACGGAGGTGAGGATTACGAGTTGCTGTTCACTGTGCCACTGGCTGATTACGATAAAGTCAAAGACCTTGAGGGAGTGCATGTCATAGGCCATATAACAGATGCCAATGCAGGCAGACTGTTTATCACCAGAGACGGACAGGCAATAGAAATAAAGGCACAAGGCTGGAAGGCTTTTTGATACAATTATGAAAGAGATAAAAGAAATGACTATCGGCATGGCATCTGACCATGCAGGTTATGAACTCAAGAAAACAATCAAGTCCTGGCTTGAGGCTAATGGTGCGAATGTTCAGGACTTCGGGACAAACTCGGCTGAGAGTTGTGACTACCCTGATTACGCACACCCACTTGCCGAGGCTGTCGAGAATGGAACATGTGAATATGGTGTGGCAATTTGCGGTACGGCAAATGGCATTTCAATGACCGTGAACAAACATCAGGGGTGCAGGGATGCTATCTGTTGGTGTGCTGAGATTGCGGCACTGGCACGTCAGCATAATAACGCGAACATTGTGTCTCTTCCTGCCCGTTTTATCGCAGAAAATGACGCCATAGAGGTGGTGAAAACCTTCTTCACTACCGATTTTGAGGGTGGAAGACATCAAAGACGCATAGATAAGATGCCTGTTAAATAATTGATAATAAATCTTTTGTATTATAAAGGAGGTGATTTTTTTATTTTTCTGAGAAAAACGTTTGCCGATTGACAAAAAGTATGTAACTTTGCAGTCCCAAAAAATGGGGTTGCAGGAAAATTAATTAATCACCGGAACCAGGCGGTTCCACTAAAAAAATTTATAACAAAAAATGATTATTGTTCCAATCAAAGAGGGTGAGAACATCGAAAGAGCCCTCAAGAAATTTAAACGTAAATTCGAAAAGACAGGAGTGGTTAAAGAGCTCCGTCGCCGTCAGCAATTTGACAAACCATCTGTTATCAAGCGTGAGAAGATGCAGCATGCTGTTTACGTACAGCACATGCACCTCGATGAGGATTAATGATTGACAGGTTCTTAGAATATTTACGGTATGAACGAAATTATTCTGTTCATACCGTTTTTGCATATCAGAAGGACCTTAACCAGTTCTTTGACTGGGTCCGACAATCAGGGGAAGATGTCCAATATGATAATGTAAAGACCGAACATGTCAGAAAATGGGTGCTCTGGTTGATGAATGAGATGAAAGAGAGACCAAGCTCAGTCCATAGAAAAGTATCAGCACTGAGCTCCTTTTACAGGTTCCTCTATGTGAAGAATATTATCCCAGAGACTTTCATGAATCCGACGTCAATGGTGGTGCTGCCAAAGAAACCAAAGAACCTGCCAAAATTCTTTCTTGAAAAAGAGATGGACGATTGCCTGAAACTTTGGAGTGACAGCACGGATTTCGAAGACGTGAGAAACATGCTTATTATAGAAATGATCTACCAGACAGGATTGCGACGCAGTGAGGTTGCAGGATTGAAGGATGTCGAAGTTGACGTTGAACAACGCAGATTGAAAGTGTTGGGAAAAGGCGACAAGGAAAGAATAGTTCCTTTCGGAGAAGACCTGGCAGAGAAAATCGAAAATTACAGACGGATAAGAGATGAGGAGATTGCTGAACGTGACGACACTTTTTTTGTCGACAAGACAGGTGAAAGCATAAACGGAACACATATATATAATGTAGTGAAAAAGATGATGGGAATTGTCAGCAAACAGAGCAAGATCAGCCCACATGTGATTCGACATACTTTTGCAACGGCAATGCTCAACAGAGGGGCAGACCTCAACGTGATAAAGGAGTTGTTGGGCCATGAAAGCCTTGCTACGACGCAGATGTACACCCATGTAACCTTTGAACAACTGCAGAAAGAATACAAAAAATCTCATCCAAGAGGGGGAGAATAGTATATTTAGAAACGATTTTTGGTGTGTAAAATACTGATGGATAGATTGTTGTGTAAAAATATGATATTTTTTGAAATAAAATCCTCAAAATATTTTGTCAGTCCGAGAAAAAGCAGTACCTTTGCACGCTGAAAGTAAGCGCCTCTTTAGCTCAGCTGGCCAGAGCACGTGATTTGTAATCTCGGGGTCGTTGGTTCGAATCCGACAAGAGGCTCAAAAGAGTGACTAACAAAAAGATAACACTTAAATCGGGGCAGTTACCAGAGTGGCCAAATGGGGCTGACTGTAACTCAGCTGGCTTTCGCCTTCGGTGGTTCGAATCCATCACTGCCCACAAAAAAATGCTGTTGTAGCTCAGTGGTAGAGCACTTCCTTGGTAAGGAAGAGGTCACGAGTTCAATCCTCGTCAACAGCTCCATTAACAATTTAAAAAAGAACAAAGTTATGGCAAAAGAAAAATTTGACCGTTCGAAACCACACGTAAACATTGGTACAATCGGTCACGTGGACCACGGTAAGACTACCTTGACAGCTGCAATCACAACTGTATTGGCAAAGAAAGGTCTCTCTGAGCTTCGTTCATTCGATTCTATTGATAATGCTCCAGAAGAGAAAGAGCGTGGTATTACTATCAACACTTCACACGTAGAGTATCAGACTGCTACTCGTCACTATGCTCATGTTGACTGCCCAGGCCACGCAGACTATGTGAAGAACATGGTTACTGGTGCTGCTCAGATGGATGGTGCAATCATCGTTGTTGCTGCAACTGATGGTCCAATGCCTCAGACAAAAGAGCACATCTTGTTGGCTCGTCAGGTAAACGTTCCACGTCTTGTTGTTTTCATGAACAAGTGTGATATGGTTGATGACGAGGAAATGCTTGAGCTTGTTGAGATGGAAATGCGTGAACTTCTCTCATTCTATGAGTTTGATGGCGACAATACTCCTATTATCCGCGGTTCTGCACTTGGCGCATTGAACGGTGAGCCTCAGTGGGAAGATAAGGTTATGGAACTCATGGATGCTGTTGATACTTGGATTCAGTTGCCACAGCGTGACATTGATAAGCCATTCTTGATGCCTATCGAGGACGTGTTCTCAATCACAGGTCGTGGTACAGTTGCTACTGGTCGTATCGAAACTGGTATCATCAAGGTTGGTGATGAGGTTCAGATTCTTGGTCTCGGTGCAGAGAACTTGAAATCTACTGTTACCGGTGTTGAGATGTTCCGTAAATTGCTCGATCAGGGTGAGGCTGGCGATAATGTAGGTTTGCTTCTCCGTGGTATCGACAAGGATGAAATCCGTCGTGGTATGGTTATCTCTCACCCAGGCAAGGTTACTCCTCACTCTGAATTCAAGGCTTCTGTCTATATTTTGAAGAAAGAGGAAGGTGGCCGTCACACTCCATTCCACAACAAGTATCGTCCTCAGTTCTACATCCGTACATTGGATGTTACTGGTGAGATTACTTTGCCAGAGGGAACTGAGATGGTAATGCCAGGTGATAACCTCGAAATTTCTGTTAAGCTTATCTACCCTGTAGCTTGCAGCGAAGGTCTTCGTTTCGCTATCCGTGAGGGTGGCCGTACAGTGGGCTCAGGTCAGATTACATCATTGCTTGACTAATTACA
The DNA here is from genome assembly GCA_045600865.1 of Candidatus Aphodosoma sp. Lineage (GTDB taxonomy): Bacteria > Bacteroidota > Bacteroidia > Bacteroidales > Paludibacteraceae > Aphodosoma. The sequence continues at coordinate 30,203 of JAZRYS010000125.1, read as the reverse complement.
GACTTAACTACCATAATGAGCTAAGGGTGTAATTCCCCTTAGCTCTGATTACGGGAATAGTACAGTGGCAGTATAGCGGTCTCCAAAACCGTTGACGGGAGTTCGAATCTCTCTTCCCGTGCTATAAAGAATGATGAATATGAAACTTACCAAATACTTAAAAGAATCCTATACCGAGCTTAAGGAAAAGACCTCTTGGCCTACTCGTAAGGAACTTACTAACAGTGCGGTGATAGTATTAATTGCTTCCATTGTCATTGCATTGATTGTATGGGTAATGGATCTCGGTTTTGAGAACTTGATGACTTTAGTTTACAAAATTATTTAAGTAGGAGGACGGTGCAATGGCTGAGAAAGCAACAAAATGGTATGCTGTGCATACTATAAGCGGCAAGGAGTGTAAAGTCAAAGAATATCTGGAGGCAGAGATTCTTAAGGAGAAATCACTTCTTCGTGAGCATGTTACTCAGGCGTTGTCTCCTACTGAAAAAAAACTAAGGTTGTCGTCAGACGGCAAGAAGAAATTGGAAAAAGATGTATTGCTGTTCCCTGGTTATGTCTTTATTGAGGCATACTACACCAAGGAATTGCCTTCGTTGCTCCATGACAATATTCCGTACATCTTGGGTTTCGTCGGGAATCCGGTCACTAAAGAGCCTATTCCATTGACTGAGACTGAAGTCCGTCGTCTGAAGAGTTATGAGACTGATTTCGAATTGCCAGATGATTCAGGTGTTAGCTTCCAAATAGGAGAAACAGTCAAGATTACTGTCGATCCTTTCAATGGTTCATCTGGCGTAGTAGAAGAAGTCTTTGACGATCGCAAGAAACTTAGAGTTGCGGTTATGGTTTTTGGGCGTAGTACGCCTATGGAACTGGGTTTCAATCAGGTAGAAAAGGAATAACGCACCTCCTTTTTCTACGTTGTTTTAACAAACAAATTTAAATCAAAAAAATCATGGCAAAAGAAGTTGCTGGTTTTATTAAGTTACAGATTAAAGGTGGCGCAGCAAATCCATCTCCTCCTGTAGGACCTGCACTTGGTTCTAAGGGTATTAACATTATGGATTTCTGTAAGCAGTTTAATGCCAGAACGCAAGACAAGGCAGGTAAGGTATTGCCTGTTGTCATTACTTATTTTGCAGACAAGACATTCACATTCGTAGTTAAGACTCCTCCTGTAGCTGTTCAGTTGCTTGAGGCATCAAAGGCTAAAGGTGGTAGTGCAGAACCTAACCGCAAGAAGGTTGCTTCAGTCACTTGGGATCAGGTTAAAACTATTGCAGAGGACAAAATGCCTGACTTGAATTGCTTCGAGGTTAAGTCTGCAATGCGAATGGTAGCTGGTACGGCTAGGAGTATGGGTATCGCTGTAAAAGGTGAATTCCCTAATGAGTAATCTTTAAAACTTCAATTCACGTTATGAGTAAACTTACAAAGAAACAAAAGTTGGTTGCTGACAAGATTGAAGCAGGAAAAGCTTACACACTCAAGGAGGCAGCACAGCTTGTGAAAGAGATAACAACTACTAAATTCGATGCATCTGTAGATATTGACGTACGTTTGGGTGTTGACCCTCGTAAGGCTAATCAGATGGTTCGTGGTGTGGTTTCTCTTCCAAATGGAACTGGAAAACAGGTACGCGTTCTTGCGCTTTGTACCTCTGACAAAGAGGCAGAGGCAAAAGCTGCAGGCGCAGATTATGTTGGATTGGACGAGTATATCGAGAAAATCAAGGGCGGGTGGACAGACGTAGATGTCATAATCACACAGCCTCAGATTATGGGTAAGATTGGTGCCCTTGGTCGTATTCTCGGTCCTCGCGGTCTTATGCCAAACCCTAAAAGCGGTACCGTAACCATGGAGGTTGGTGCAGCTGTAAAAGAGGTTAAGCAAGGTAAGATTGACTTCAAGGTTGACAAGACCGGTATCGTACATACCTCAATTGGTAAGGTGTCATTTACACCAGAACAGATTGCTGGTAACGCAAAAGAGTTCATGAACACAATCATGAAGCTCAAACCATCATCTGCAAAGGGTACATATGTAAAGAGCATTTATCTTTCTTCGACTATGAGTCGTGGTATCAAGCTCGATGTTAAATCATTCGAAGAGAATTAATAAATCAGACAAAGTATGAAAAAGGAAGATAAAGGCGCAATTATTGAGCAGATCAAAGAGACTATCCAGCAGTACCCACACTTCTATCTCACCGAGACTCAGGGTATGAATGCTGCACAGGTAAGCGAACTCCGTCGCTCTTGCTACAAAGAGGGTATCAAGATGCTTGTTGTCAAGAACAAGCTGATGATTAAGGCCCTTGACCAGCTTGACACTGACTATTCTCAGATCTATGGCTCACTGAAAGAGACTACTGCTGTATTGTTGGCCAATGTGGGTAATGCACCTGCACGTCTGATAAAGACTTTCAACGACAAGAAAATGAAGCCGGTATTGAAGGCTGCTTACGTTGAAGAATCATTCTATATCGGCGAGAATCAGCTTGAGGCTTTGTCAACAATCAAGAGCAAAAACGAGCTCATTGCCGACGTTATCGCTCTCCTGCAGTCTCCTGCAAAAAATGTTATCTCTGCATTGCAGAGTGGTGGCAACACTATCCATGGTGTCCTGAAGACACTGTCAGAGCGTGAGAATTAATTATGAGGTATAAGTAACGCTCGACCTCAAACTATTAAAAAACAATTAAAAATTATACAAAAATGGCAGATTTGAAAGCTTTTGCTGAACAATTGGTAAACCTTACAGTTAAGGAAGTAAACGAGTTGGCTGAGATCCTTAAAAATGAGTATGGCATTGAGCCAGCTGCTGCAGCTGTTGCAGTTGCTGCTGGCCCTGCTGCCGGTGCTGCTCCTGCTGCTGAGGAGAAGACTTCTTTCGACGTAGTGTTGAAGGGTGCAGGTGCTAATAAGTTGGCTGTTGTTAAGCTTGTAAAAGAGCTCACAGGTGCAGGTCTCAAGGACGCTAAGGATTTGGTTGATGGTGCTCCTTCAACAATTAAAGAAGGCGTGACTAAAGAAGAGGCTGAGAACCTTAAGAAGCAGCTCACAGAGGCTGGTGCTGAGGTTGAACTCAAGTAATAGCCATCCTGTTATCCAGGAACATTGGTTTAGGCTCTTGCCGAGCAAAAGGCAAGGTCTAAACCTTTTTACGTGAAAAGATAAGTGGGTCAGTTGAGGTGTGAACCTCGCCAGTTTAAATTAATATTTCTAAAGAAATCCAATGTTGCAACAAATTGATAATCAAAGAATAACATTTGCTCGGACGATTAGTAAGTATCCCTATCCAGATTTTTTGGAGGTACAACTTAAGTCGTTCCGAGATTTCTTTCAATTAGACACGGCAACTGAGCATAGGAAGAACGAAGGACTCTATTCAGTGTTCTCAGAGAACTTCCCAATCCAGGATACACGTAACAATTTCGTGCTCGAATTTCTGGATTACTATGTTGAGCCACCAAGATACACCATTGAGGAGTGTATTCGTCGCGGATTGACATACAGCGTGCCTTTGAAGGCCAAGCTGAAGCTCTATTGCAATGACCCAGAGCATGAGGAATTCGAAACAGTTGTCCAGGATGTATATCTCGGACCGATCCCTTACATGACTGATAAGGGTACATTCGTAATTAATGGTGCTGAGCGTGTCATCGTATCACAGTTGCATCGTTCACCAGGTGTGTTCTTCGGACAGAGCGTCCACACCAACGGTACGAAACTATATTCAGCCCGTATCATTCCATTCCGCGGCAGTTGGATAGAGTTTGCAACAGACATCAACAATGTGATGTATGCATACATCGACCGTAAGAAGAAGCTGCCTGTAACCACTTTGCTCCGTGCCATTGGTTATGAGACAGATAAAGACATCCTCGATACCTTCGGATTGGCTGAGGAAATCAAGGTTAACAAAACAAACCTGAAGCGTTACGTTGGACGTCGTCTTGCAGGTCGTGTGCTGCGTCAGTACTATGAGGAGTATTCTGACGAGGCAACAGGCGAGGTGACTTCAATACCTCGTTCTGAACTCATCGTTGACCGCGACGTTGTTCTGACAAATGGTCATATTCAAGCTATTGTTGATTCAGGTTGCCAGACAATCCTCTTGCACAAGGATGATCAGAATATCACCGATTATCAGATAATCTACAATACCCTCCAGAAGGACACGACAAACAACGAGCGTGATGCGGTTATACACATCTATCGTCAGTTGCGTAACGCAGAACCTGCTGATGACCAAACGGCTCGCGAAGTCATCAATGGGCTTTTCTTCTCCGAAAAGCGTTACGACCTTGGCGAGGTTGGACGTTACCGTATTAACAAAAAACTCGGTCTCAAGACAGACATGAGTGTACGCGTCTTGACCCATGAGGACATCATTGAGATTATCAAATATCTTATAGAATTGATTAACTCCAAGGTGACTGTCGATGATATCGACCACCTGAGCAATCGTCGCGTACGCACCGTTGGAGAACAATTATACAATCAGTTTGGTGTGGGTCTTGCGCGTATGAGCCGCACAATCCGTGAACGCATGAACGTTCGTGACAGTGAGGTCTTTACACCAATAGACCTTATCAATGCAAAGACAATCTCATCGGTTATCAATACTTATTTTGGAACCAATGCCTTGTCTCAGTTCATGGACCAAACTAACCCATTGGCTGAAATTACGCACAAACGTCGTCTATCAGCATTAGGACCTGGTGGTCTTTCCCGTGACCGTGCGGGATTTGAGGTCCGCGACGTTCACTATACACATTATGGCCGTCTCTGCCCAATCGAGACACCTGAAGGACCAAACATCGGTCTTATCTCTTCATTGTGTATATATGCAAAGATAAATGAACTCGGTTTCATTACTACGCCATACCGTAAGGTGACTAATGGTAAGGTTGACTTGAAGAACGAAGACGTCGTATATCTTACCGCTGAAGATGAAGAGAATCTTGTGGTTGCTCAGGGCAATGCTCCTCTGAATGAGAATGGTACCTTTGTCCGTAACAAGGTAAAGGCTCGTCAGGAGGCTGATTTCCCATTGGTTGCACCAAATGAGGTTAATCTCATGGACGTGGCTCCTCAGCAGATTGCATCAATCGCAGCTGCGTTGATTCCGTTTCTTGAACATGATGATGCTAACCGCGCATTGATGGGGTCTAACATGATGCGTCAGGCAGTTCCATTGTTGCGTTCAGAGGCACCTATCGTTGGCACAGGAATCGAGCGTCAGATGATGCAGGATTCCCGTACTCAGATTGCTGCGGAAGGAGATGGAATTGTTGAATTCGTCGATGCTTCAAAGATTCGTGTTGTCTATGACCGTACTGAGGAACAGGATTTCGTCGCATTCGATGATTCTACCAAGGAGTACATGCTTCCTAAGTTCCAGCGTACTAACCAGGATACTACTATAGACCTTCGTCCAATAGTTCGACGTGGCGACAGGGTACATGCAGGTCAGATAATGACTGAAGGATATTCTTCTCAGGCCGGCGAGCTGGCATTGGGTAGAAACCTCAAGGTTGCTTATATTCCTTGGAAGGGTTACAACTATGAGGATGCTATTGTGCTCAATGAACGTATCGTCCGAGAGGACATCTTCACATCGGTTCATGTGAGTGAGTATCAGCTTGAGGTTCGTGAAACCAAGCGTGGTATGGAGGAGTTCACATCCGATATTCCAAATGTCAGCGAAGAGGCAACGAAGAATCTTGACCCTAACGGAATGATTCGTATCGGTGCACACATTATACCAGGTGATATAATGGTTGGTAAGATTACTCCTAAGGGAGAGACTGACCCAACTCCAGAAGAGAAGTTGCTCCGTGCAATTTTCGGTGACAAGGCAGGAGATGTCAAAGACGCATCTCTCAAGGCCTCACCATCACTTTCTGGTGTAATTATTGGCAGAGATCTTTATAGCAAGGCTATCAAGAACCGTAAGGATCACATGGCTGACAAGGAGATTATTGAGAAGCTGGATGCCGAATACAACCAAGAGGTTGCCCAACTCAAGGAATTGCTTGTCAATAAATTGATGGCAACTATCACTGGAAAGACTTCTCAGGGTGTCAAGGATTTCATGAATGTCGAGGTTATTCAGAAAGGTCAGAAGTTCACTCTCAAGCAGCTATACGACCTGGACTACAACAGCGTGCAGTTGACGAAGTGGACTACAGATGCAAAGAAAAACGAACTGGTTCGTCAGATTGTTTCCAACTATCTCCGCAAGGTGAAGGAGCTTGACGCTCAACTCAAACGTAAGAAATATGCTATCAATATTGGTGACGAACTCCCATCAGGAATAATAAAGATGGCTAAGGTATATGTTGCCAAGAAGCGTAAGATTCGTGTCGGTGACAAGATGGCAGGTCGTCATGGTAACAAAGGTATCGTTTCAAAGATTGTTCGTCAGGAGGATATGCCATTCCTTGCAGATGGTACTCCTGTAGATATATGCTTGAACCCACTGGGTGTGCCTTCTCGTATGAACCTCGGTCAGATTTTCGAGGCAGTGCTTGGATGGGCAGGCCGTGAACTGGGCGTCAAGTTTGCAACTCCAATTTTCGATGGTGCATCAGTTGATGACTTGAACCTCTGGTGCGACAAAGCAGGCATTCCAAGATATGGCAAGACATATCTCTATGATGGTGAGACAGGTGAACGTTTCGACCAGCCTGCTACTGTAGGTGTTACTTACTTCCTCAAATTGGGACACATGGTTGATGACAAGATGCATGCCCGTTCAATCGGTCCATACTCACTCATCACGCAGCAACCTCTTGGTGGTAAGGCTCAGTTTGGTGGTCAGCGTTTCGGAGAGATGGAGGTATGGGCACTTGAGGCATTTGGTGCTTCCAGTGTGCTTCAGGAAATTTTGACAGTGAAGTCAGATGACGTTATGGGACGTGCAAGGGCATACGAGGCTATCGTCAAGGGCGAGAATATGCCGCAGGCTGGCATTCCAGAGTCATTGAACGTGTTGATACACGAACTTCAGGGATTGGGATTGAGTATTAAACTTGAATAATACTATTTGATATATGGCTTTTAGACATGATAATAAGGCAAAGACCAACTTTACCAAGATAAGAATCACTCTGGCATCTCCTGAGGAGATCTTGGAGGCGTCGTATGGCGAAGTGTTGAAACCAGAGACAATCAACTACCGCACATACAAGCCAGAGCGTGACGGCTTGTTCTGCGAGCGCATTTTTGGTCCTACTAAAGATTACGAGTGTCATTGCGGTAAATACAAGAGAATCAGATATAAAGGAATTGTCTGCGATCGTTGTGGTGTTGAGGTTACAGAGAAGAAAGTCCGTCGTGAACGTTCCGGTCATATCCAGCTTGTTGTGCCAGTAGCGCATATCTGGTATTTCCGTTCATCTCCTAACAAGATTGGTTACCTGCTTGGCTTGCCATCAAAGAAACTTGATGCCGTTATATATTATGAGAAATATATAATTGTTCAGCCTGGTGTTCTTGCCGGTGAAGAGGGCGTTGAAACCGGTGAACTTCTTGAAGAGGAACGTTATGAGGAGTTGATGCAGAAACTTGAGACAGAATACAAGGGCAACGAGTTGCTTGACGACACTGATCCTGACAAGTTTATCTGCAAGATGGGAGCTGACGCAATTCTTGAAATGCTCAAGCGTCTTGACCTTGACACACTGTCATATAAATTACGTGACATTGCAAACAACGATGGCTCACAGCAACGTCGTACCGAAGCTTTGAAACGTCTCAACATTGTCGAGTCGTTCCGTGCATCAAGAGAATACAACAAGCCTGAGTGGATGATATTGAAGACTCTTCCTGTCATCCCACCAGAGCTTCGTCCATTGGTTCCTCTGGATGGCGGTCGTTTTGCCACATCAGACCTTAACGACCTTTATCGTAGAGTCATCATCCGCAACAATCGTCTGAAGAGACTTATTGACATCAAGGCTCCGGACGTAATCCTTCGTAACGAGAAGCGTATGCTTCAGGAGGCAGTCGATTCTCTTATCGATAACTCTCGCAAGAGCAACGCAATGAAGTCTGAGCAGAACCGTCCTTTGAAGTCACTCACTGACTCGCTTAAAGGTAAACAGGGTCGTTTCCGTCAGAACCTTCTCGGTAAGCGTGTTGACTACTCTGCACGTTCTGTTATCGTCGTTGGTCCTGAGCTCAACATGCACGAGTGCGGACTTCCAAAAGACATGGCAGCAGAGCTTTACAAACCATTCATCATCCGCAAACTTATCGAGCGTGGAATGGTCAAGACTGTCAAGTCTGCAAAGAAATTCATTGACCGTAAGGACCCTGTGATATGGGATATCCTTGAGCATGTAATGAAGGGTCATCCTGTATTGCTCAACCGTGCCCCTACCTTGCACCGTCTTGGTATTCAGGCGTTCCAGCCTAAGATGATTGAGGGTAAGGCTATCCAGCTGCACCCATTGGCATGTACGGCGTTCAATGCCGACTTCGATGGTGACCAGATGGCAGTGCACTTGCCACTCGGCAATGATGCCGTTCTTGAGGCTCAGATGCTGATGCTGGCATCACATAATATATTGAACCCTGCAAACGGCTCTCCTATCACAGTTCCTTCTCAGGATATGGTGCTCGGTTTGTACTATATCACAAAGGAACGTCCAGGAGTCAAGGGCGAGGGATTGACCTTCTACTCTCCAGAGGAGGTGAAGATTGCTTACAACGAGAAGCAGGTGGATGTTCATGCCATAATCAATGTGCGTGTCGATGACCGCGACAAAGATGGCAATTACATCAACCATATTGTTGAGCATACGACAGTTGGCCGTGTACTCGTCAACGAATTCGTTCCAAAAGAGTGTGGCTATCTGAACATACTCTTGTCAAAGAAATCTCTCCGCAACGTCATTGGTGACGTCATCGAGAAATGTGGTGTTGCTCGTACCGCCCAGTTCCTTGACAAGATTAAGAATATGGGTTACTATAACGCATTCAAGGGTGGACTTTCGTTCAATCTCGCCGATGTAATCGTGCCTGATGAGAAAGAGACCTTGGTAAATCAGGGCTATGATGAGGTCGAGAACATCCTTGCAGATTATAACATGGGTTATATTACCGACAACGAGCGTTACAACCAGATTATTGATACCTGGACACGTGTCAACAGTGATTTGACCAATGTTGTTATGAAGAAACTCTCATCAGACAACCAGGGATTCAATTCAGTATATATGATGCTTGACTCAGGTGCCCGTGGTTCCCGTGAGCAGATTCGTCAGCTGTCTGGTATGCGTGGTTTGATGGCCAAGCCACAGAAGGCAGGTGCTGAGGGACGTCAGATTATCGAGAACCCAATTCTTGCAAACTTCAAGGAGGGCTTGTCTGTGTTGGAGTACTTCATTTCTACCCATGGTGCTCGTAAGGGTCTTGCTGATACCGCGTTGAAGACGGCCGATGCAGGTTATCTTACCCGTCGTCTCGTCGATGTCTCTCATGATGTCATCGTTACGGAAGAGGACTGCGGTACGCTCCGTGGACTTGTCGCAACTGAGATAAAGAACAACGAGGAGGTAGTTGCCTCATTGTATGAGAGAATACTTGGCCGTGTCTCTGTCCATGATGTAATTGACCCTCGCACAGGTGAGATCATCGTTAAGGCAGGTGATGAGATTGAGGAGATTGCTGCCAAGAAGATACAGGAGTCACCAATCGAGCGTGTTGAGATACGTTCAGTGCTTACCTGCGAGGCCCGTCACGGTGTCTGTGCAAAGTGTTATGGACGTAACTTGGCAACAGGACGTTTGGTCAACAAAGGCGAGGCTGTAGGTGTCATTGCGGCGCAGTCAATCGGTGAGCCAGGTACGCAGTTGACATTGCGTACGTTCCACGTCGGTGGTGTTGCTTCCAATATTGCAGTTGACAACGGCATCACATCCAAGTATGATGGCCGCCTTGAGATAGACGAACTTCGTACAGTCGATGTCACTGATGCACAGGGCAACTTCTCGCACAAGATGGTTGTTGGCCGTCTGGCCGAGCTTCGTATTGTTGACTTGAATACGAATATTCCATTGACAATCCAGCCATTGCCATACGGCTCTAAGCTTTTCAAGAATTCGGGTGAACTTGTCTCCAAAGGCGACAAGCTTTGTGAATGGGATCCTTTCAATGCTGTAATCGTTACAGAGGTAGGCGGTAAGATTTCATTTGAGTCGATGATTGAGAATTCCACATTCAAGGCCGAGAGTGATGAGGCTACTGGCTTGTTCGAGAAGATTATCATCGAGTCCCGTGAAAAGACCAAGGCTCCTGCTGCTAAGATTGTCGATGCAGAAGGAAATGTCCTCAAGACATACAATTTGCCTGTGGGCGCGCACATGACTGTTGACGATGGTCAGGAAGTCAAGCCTGGCGACTTGCTTGTCAAGATTCCACGTGCTGTTGGCTCTACCGGTGATATCACTGGCGGTTTGCCACGAGTGACCGAGCTTTTCGAGGCTCGTAACCCATCCAATCCTGCCGTTGTGGCCGAGATTGATGGCGAGATAACCTTTGGCAAGCTTAAACGTGGTAACCGTGAGATCATCGTTACTTCAAAGACGGGCGAGGAAAAGAAATACCTTGTATCTCTCTCCAAGCAGATATTGGTTCAGGATGGCGACTATGTGCGTGCCGGAACTCCACTCTCTGATGGTGCCATCACTCCAGCCGACATCCTTGCCATCAAAGGCCCTACCGCTGTTCAGGAGTATATCGTGAACGAGGTTCAGGACGTCTATCGTCTGCAGGGTGTTAAGATTAATGACAAGCACTTCGAGGTTATCGTACGTCAGATGATGCGCAAAGTTCAGATTGCAGATGCTGGCGACAGCCGCTTCCTTGAGGACCAGCTTGTTGACCGTCTTGACTTCCTTGAGGAGAACGACCGTCTCTGGGGTAAGAAAGTAGTGACAGATGCTGGCGACTCTCAGATATTCCAGCCAGGTCAGATAGTCACTATGCGCAAACTTCGTGATGAGAACTCAATCCTCAAGCGCAAGGACTTGAAACTTGTCGAGACACGTGATGCTAAACCTGCAACATCTGTTCAGGTTCTTCAGGGTATCACGCGAGCAGCATTGCAGACCAAGTCATTCATTTCTGCCGCTTCATTCCAGGAGACACCACGTGTGCTCAACGAAGCTGCCATCAATGCGAAGGTTGACTACCTCGAAGGTATGAAGGAAAACGTCATCTGTGGACATAAGATACCTGCAGGTACTGGCTTGCGTGAATATGACAACCTGATTGTCTCGTCTTGCGAAGATCATAGGAAACTGACAGATTTGAGCAGCTGCGTAACTGATATTGAGGATATTACGGGTACAAAACTTTAATATCTTAAAAGAGTATAAATGAAATTAAGGCATCCAAAAACAGATGCCTTAATTTTTTTTGCAAAACATAGTGTCTATGTCCGAAAATATTCGTAACTTTGGGGGCTGAAAAATATAATAAAAATAATATAGATTATGGCACAGAAACGTATTACAGTTGAGGAAGCTGTGGCTATGATTCACAGCGGAATGACTATTATGTTTGGTGGTTTTTTGGCCAATGGCTCGGCTAACAAAATCATCGAGGCTTTGTCCAAAACTGACGTAAAGGACCTCACTTTGATTTGCAATGACTCTTCGTTTGATGGCAAGGGCGTGGCAATGTTGTTCGAGAGACGTCAAATCAAGAAGGTTATCGCTTCTTGGATTGGTGGCTGCTCGTTCCATCAGAACCAGATGAATGCTAAAGAAATCGAGACGGAATGTGTTCCTCAAGGCACGCTTGCAGAGCGCATTCGTTGCGGTGGTTCCGGCCTTGGTGGCGTTCTTACTCCAGTAGGCCTTGGCACAATCGTTGCTGAGGGCAAGCAGATTATCAACGTTGACGGTCGTGACTATCTTTTGGAAAAGCCTCTCCATGCTGATGTCGCCTTGATTGGCGCATCTCTTGGCGATGAGAGTGGCAACCTCGTTTACAAAGGAACATCCCAGAACTTCAACCCTCTGATGGCTACTGCGGCAGACCTCGTTATCGCAGAGGTCGACGAAGTCGTTCCTGTAGGTCAGATTGCTCCCGAGACTGTCCGCACTCCAAACATTCTCGTAGATTACATGGTTTATTAATAAAAAGTTAAATACAATTATGGAAGAGATAACTTCAGTTATACGTTTGAGAATGGGCGCAAAAGATGCTCATTACGGTGGAAATCTTGTTGATGGCGCAAAGATGCTTGAGCTTTTCGGCGATGTTGCAACAGAGTTGCTCATCAAGTGCGATGGCGATGAAGGCTTGTTCTGCGCATACGACATGGTTGAGTTCAAGGCTCCTACATACGCTGGCGACTATATCGAGGCTCGCGGCCGTATCACTAAGATTGGCAACACTTCACGCAAGATGGAGTTTGAAGCATACAAGGTGGTCGTTTCCCGTGGCGACATCTCTGCTTCTGCTGCCGACGAACTGGCAGAGCCAATTCTCGTTTGCCGTGCTTCAGGCACATGTGTAACCCCAAAAGAGTGCCAGCGCATTAAACGTTGATTGTCTATGGAAAAACTTATCATTACAGCCGCTATCTGCGGTGCTGAGGTAACCAAAGAGCAGAACGAGGCAGTTCCTTACACAGTCGAGGAGATTGTACGCGAGGCAAAGTCTGCAGTTGATGCCGGTGCAGCAATAGTTCACCTTCACGTGCGTGAGGACAACGGTACTCCAACCCAGAGCCACAAGCGTTTCCAGGAGTGCGAAGAGGCAATCCTCAAGGCTTGCCCTGATGTAATCCTCATCCCGTCAACTGGTGGCGCAGTGGGTATGACCCCAGACGAGCGCCTTGACTCTACAAACACTACTCCAATCCCTGAGATGGCAACACTCGATTGCGGTACCTGCAATTTCGGTGACGAGATATTCGACAATACAATGCCTACAATGCGTGCTTTCGGCAAGCGTATGATTGAGAAGGGTATCAAGCCAGAGTACGAGTGCTTCGAGATGGGTCATCTCGACACCATTCTCACCATGGCTCGCAAGGGCGAGGTTCCTGGCCACCCAATGCAGTTCAACTTCGTGCTTGGCGTACCTGGCTGTACTCCTGCTACGGTTGACAACCTATGCTGGCTCGTAAAAGGCATCCCTGCCGGTTCTACATGGACAGTCACAGGCGTTGGCCGTTCGGCTTTCCAGATGGCTGCTGCCGCAATAGCAATGGGCGGTAACGTTCGCGTAGGTTTCGAGGATAACCTCTACCTCTCTCGTGGCGTCAAGGCTAAATCCAACGGCGAGTTGGTCGCAAAGGTTGTCCGCCTTGCACACGAACTCGGCCGTGAGGTCGCAACATCAGACGAGGCTCGCGAAATCCTCGGTCTTAAAAAACGCAATTGATTTTTTTTGAATTGCTTCAAACGCCCTGAAAGGGCAAAACAACATAGCCCAGGGTAACACCCTGGGGGATGGTAATTAAAACAATAACGCCCTGAAGGGGCAAAAGAATTAATAATTTAAAATAGAATACAATTATGCAGAAACATGGTAACAAATTCGGTACTCACCGTGTAATCGAACCACTTGGCGTGCTTCCACAGCCAGCAAACAAACTCAACAACAACATGGACGAAATCTGGGATAACGAAATCCTCATCGACGTCCAGACATTGAATATTGACTCTGCATCTTTCACTGACATCCACAACTACGCTAAGCAGCAGGCTGGCGAGGGTGCAAGCCAGGAGAAAATCATGGAAGAGATCAAGAAAGAGATGCTTCTTAACGTAGAACTCCAGGGTAAACATCGTAACCGTCGTACAGGTTCTGGTGGTATGCTCCTCGGTAAGGTCGAGAAGATTGGTGACGCTCTCAAAGGCAAAATCGACCTTAAGGAAGGCGACCGCATAGCAACTCTCGTTTCTTTGTCACTTACTCCTCTCCGCATCGACGAGATTCTCGAAATCCGTCCAGAGATTGACCAGGTTGACATCAAGGGTAAGGCTATCCTCTTCGAGAGCGGTATCTATGCTAAAATCCCTACAGATATGCCTGAGAAACTTGCTCTCTCTGCACTCGACGTTGCAGGTGCTCCTGCTCAGACTGCCAAACTCTGCCAGTATGGCCAGAATGTTGTCATCCTCGGTGCTGGTGGCAAGTCTGGTATGCTCTGCTGCTACGAGGCTAAGAAGCGCGTAGGCGTTACCGGTAAGGTTATCGGTCTCGCAAACTCTCCTAAATCAACAAACCGTATCAAGGAACTCGGCTTCTGCGATGTAGTTGAGTCTGTTGCAGGCAAGACCCCTGCTGAGATTTACGAACTCGTGAGCCAGCTTACAGGCGGCAAGATGGCAGATGTTACAATCAACTGCGTCAATGTCCCAGATCAGGAGATGACAGCAATCCTCTGCACAAAGGATGACGGTATCGTTTACTTCTTCTCAATGGCAACAAGCTTCACGAAGGCATCTCTCGGTGCTGAGGGTATCGGAGCTGACGTCAACATGATTATGGGTAACGGCTACACCAAGGGCCACGCAGAGTTCACTCTCCAGGAACTCCGTGAGAGCGAGAAGCTTCGCAAAATCTTCGAAGAGCTCTACGCTTAATGATTATTCTTATTCCTTAGTTTGCTTTAAGTCCTTGAAGGGTAGGGATGCTCAGAATTGAATTTTGAATGAGGCCAGTATAGTCCTGAAAGGACGGCATAATATAGCACAGGGCGAGAGCCCTGTGTATATTGCATAACAACTACATAAGCCCTGTAAGGGCGACATAATTACAAAATTATTATCATTATGGCAAGTCATAGAAAAGAACTCTTCCCTAATGTCACCGATGAACAGTGGAACGACTGGCATTGGCAGGTGCGCAACCGCATCGAGACATTGGAAGACCTGAAAAAATACATCAAGCTGACAGCCGAGGAGGAAGAGGGTGTGCGCGAGTCGCTCAAGTCTCTCCGTATGGCTATCACTCCTTACTATCTGTCACTCATTGACCAGAACAACCCTCATGACCCAGTGCGCAAGCAGTGCATCCCTACAATCAAGGAGTTGCATCGTGCTGAGGCAGACCTTCTTGACCCGCTTCACGAGGATTCTGACTCTCCGGTACCTGGTCTGACACACCGTTATCCAGACCGCGTACTCCTGCTCATCACTGATATGTGCTCAATGTATTGCCGTCACTGCACCCGCCGTCGTTTCGCAGGTCAGAAAGATGCCGACAATCCAATGGACAACATCGAGAAGGGTATAGAGTATATCGCTAAGACCCCACAGGTGCGCGACGTCCTCCTTTCTGGTGGCGACGCACTCATGGTTTCTGACGAACGTCTTGAGTACATCATCAAGAAACTCCGCGCAATCCCTCACGTCGAGGTTATCCGCCTTGGTTCACGTACTCCTGTCGTTTGCCCTCAGCGTATCACTCCTGAGCTCTGCAACATGCTCAAGAAGTACCACCCATTCTGGCTGAACACACACTTCAACCACCCACAGGAGATTACTGAGGAGTCGGCAGCAGCTTGTGCGCGCCTTGCCGATGCAGGTATTCCTTTGGGCAACCAGACAGTGCTGCTCCGTGGCATCAACGACTGCACACACATCATGAAACGTCTCGTTCAGGGACTTGTCAAGATTCGCGTGCGTCCTTACTATATCTACCAGTGCGACCTTTCGATGGGTATCGAGCATTTCCGTACTCCTGTATCTAAGGGTATCGAGATTATCGAGGCTCTCCGTGGTCATACCTCGGGCTATTGCGTGCCAACATTCGTTGTCGATGCTCCTGGTGGCGGTGGCAAGACTCCTGTCATGCCAAACTACGTCATCTCGCAGTCGCCTAACCGCGTCATCCTGCGTAACTACGAGGGTGTCATCACTACCTATACCGAGCCTACTGACTACAAGGAGGAGTGCCATTGCCCAGATTGCGAGAACCGCAAGTACGAGGGTGTCGAGAAGCTCCTTGCCGGCAAGCAGCTCTCCATCGAGCCAGCCGACCTTGAGCGTCACGAGCGTAACAAGAAGTAATTGTCCTAATTGCTATAACAACAAAAAGGAGCAGTCCAAAAACGACTGTTCCTTTTGTTTGTTCAGTTAACTCAAGTTTCGCATGTATTAGCCCTGAAGGGGCGGCACATACCAGCACAGGGCTTACGCCCTGTGCTAATTTATTTCACCCCTTCGGGGTTATAACTTGCGAAACTTGAGTAGGAATAATATTAATTTTTGTCAACCAGTATCAGTAATAAGAGCAGAATAGTCAACCTAAATCAGGAAACTACAAAAATCGTCACGGCATAACTGCATGTCTCATCCACCTCCCATCTACCTCCCATCATGGTCCCATTTTCAATGAGACTTTCGAGGGTGGTTTTTTGGTATTTCTGTGTCATCACGATGGTGCCGCTTAGGCAATGCTCTCCTTCGGGTTATCTCCTGCAGTGATTTTTTTTTTGCAGTCGCTTTGTGTATTTTAACACAAGATATTGCGAGCAGAATCTGTCATATCTACATTGTTGCCTGCACCCGGGATGAATTTTTCCTGTCTCTGATGAAAAAAAAGTCCCAAATGTTTTGTGATTAAAAAAAAATGTAGTAACTTTGCAAACTCAAATACATTCAGTCTCCCGCAATGGCTTGCTGGTGATTGGCGTGTTGTTAATGCATTGTATATAAGTGCGATAAATATCCGTAATGGGTGTTTTGAGTGCTCAGATATTTATTTAATTAACTCAATATTATTAACTAAAACAATTCATTTATGAAACGTTTTTTATTATCAGTAGTGCTTTTATTGGCACTTTGCGTCCCTTGGGCACATGGACAAACCACTGTGACTATGACTGCAATAGTCGCGGATGGCACATCAACTTCCCGCAATGTGCCGGTTTATTCTTATTATTGCGATGCCATTAATGTTGCGCAAGTGATTTATCCTGCCTCAGAGCTCACAGACCTGACTAATGGCGATGTTATCACGGCGATGCATTTCTTTATCTCATCTGGAGACAACACAGGCAAATGGGATGCCTCTACTTTTAACGTGAGTTTGGCTAATACCACTCAGAACGATCTATCCTCGTCTTTCGACCAGACGGAAAGCACGTTGGTTTACAGCGGTTTCCTCTCAGCAACTGATGCGGCAGGCATGACGGTCACGTTTACCACTCCTTTCACCTATACAGGAGGTAATCTCCTGATTCAGTTTGCTCAGCCCAATAGTTCAGACTGGGCGTCCACCTATTTCTATGGAAAGAGTGTCGATGGAGCTGGCCGTTATAAATCTGGCTCTACCTCTATTACCTCTGGAGGAACAGTTGATAATGTCCTTCCAAAATGTGAGTTCACATTCCAGACTATTCCTCCTGCATGTATTCCTCTCAAAAGAGTCACCGTTTCTGACGTGACTCGTACTGGGTTCACTGTTACATGGGAAAATAAGGTCTCTCCTGTTCCTGCCAATTGCACAGGATATGAACTCAAACTGTCAGGCAGCAGCAATCCTGACGATGCAGGTACAACTGTCACCATCAATGACACGAGTGTCCTGACTTATACTTTCGAGCACCTTGAGCGTGATACCACCTATTACGTTCATGTACGTTCTAATTGCGGTGTCGAAGATGGCTACAGCACCTGGGTTTCGACTTCTGTTACCACGAAAAGCCTTAATGGATGCGCTGTCATAGGTGACGGTACATCTGCTGTAAGTGGTGTTCCTACGTATAGCAGTTATGGAAATACATATTCTCAGCAGATATTCACTGCAGAGGAACTTACTGCAGCTGGCGTTGTTCCCGGCGCTATCGAAGGAATCAGTTATACCTGGAATCAGTCTTCTTCTTACACAAAGCATTTGACCATATTCCTTGGACATACAACAAAAGAGGCCTTCAGCAGTGCTACTGATTGGGAATCGGCTTCTGCCTTTACTCAGTATTATGATGATGATGACATGCAGGTAACTGGTGCAGGCACTGTTAATTATACTTTCAGCACTCCTTTTGTATGGGATGGTGTGAGCAACGTAATTATAGCAACTATTGTAGGCCAGACAACTGGTGGTTCCAGTACGGGTTCAACAGGTTTCTCTGCAATAGGTACGACATGCAGCGTTAACCGCAGTTGCTATATGTATAAGGACAGTTACGTGTATGGTATTGATCCTTTTGAGACATCAGCAAAAACAGGTGGCGGTGCGGTAACAGGACGTGCAAATGTTGGCTTCTGCCAGAATCTTGAGGCTTGTCCTGCAGTGACTAACGTTGCTGTTTCAGACATTGCCCAGACAACAGCCAACCTCTCGTGGACGGCAAGTATGGGTGATTATGCAAACGATTATGATGTGCTCGTAAGCACAACCCCTGTGGATGATTTCACATCCGTTGTTCCTACTTATTCCAACCTCGACACTACAGGCCAGGTGCTTACAGGCCTCTCTGCATATACTGACTACTATGTATATGTGCGCGTCAACTGCGATGGCTATGGCCATGACGAAGGCGAGGCTTGGTCGGAGGCTGCACAGTTCAAGACTCTCTCGTATTGTGTGACTCCAACGGACTTCAACGTGGAACTTCTCTCCAAACGTTCTGCAAAGGCTTCATGGACTCCTTACCCAGACCAGACTTCAAGTTATCGTTACATTCTCAGCACAACCGAGATTGAGAATCCAGATGTGGTTACCCCAGACTCAACAGGCATGACTGGCGACACTGTTTTGCTGGATGGTCTCACTCCTGGTCAGGTTTACTACCTCTATATCTCCAACGATTGCGGTGGCTCTGATGGCTATAGCCCATATATCTCTTTCGAGTTCACTATGCCAGATGCCTGCATCGCCCCTACCAATGTCAATATCTCTGACGTACAGAAGTATCAGATGACTCTCAACTGGACTCCTTCGATTTATGCTGATGCTACCGATGTTTACGACATCATAATCAGTAAAACTGAAATCGAAGACCTTTCTGTTGCAGAAATAACATATCCTGGCGTTACAGGTACATCAAAGGTTCTTGACATCCTCGACCGCAATACCATGTATTATGTTTACATTCGCACAAATTGCGGCACTTCTCTTGGTACTACAGAATGGATTTCGACTTCTGCAACAACTACGTATGATGTTGACTGCGAGACGAGTGAAACTATAACATTGGGAACAGGAACATCTACGGCCTATGTGGTTCAGACCAGCTACGGCAATACATATTCTCAGCATATATACACAGCTGCCGAACTTGCCGAACTTGGCCTTGAAGCAGGCCCAATCAATGCTATCGAATTCCAGTATTCAGGTTCATCATCAACTTATAGAAAGGAGCAGTCTATCTATATAGGAACTACTGAAAAAAATGTATTTGGAGGCTATTCCGCACAATATTTCGAGACTGGCCTGACTTTGGTCTATGGTCCACAGCAGCTTGCATATCCTGGTTCTGGTTGGTATAGGTATGAGTTCGCCACTCCTTTCGTATGGGATGGTGAAAGCAACATCGTTGTTGGTGTCCTCACAAATCAACCTGGTACAAGTCAATCTTCTTCCACCGGGTGGAGCGTATACGGAACTTCAATCGGATTGACAAGATCAATTCGCAGATACCAGGATAGTTACGCAATAGATATTAATGGTCTTTCTGATGTTGGCTCTGGTAATAGCAACAGCGAACGTCCTAATATCAAATTCTCTGTCTGCAACCATGTGGCTGACCCATGTCCAGCACTCGAGGCAGCACCTGTTGCAACAGATGTCACCAACACTGCTGCAACCATCTCTTGGAATGTCGGCAAGGGAGATTTCGCTTCTTCTTATGACGTGGTTCTTTCTGATACCGCTATCCTTGACTTCAATGGCATCGAGCCTACTGCTGCCGGACTTACAAATACTACATACGCTCTTACAGGTCTGAATGCAAACACCAATTATTATGTTTATGTACGCGTAAACTGCGTCAACGAAAACTATGACGATGGCTCCAGCCTCTGGTCTCCTGCTTGCGAGTTCCTTACCGAGCTTCCATGTATGAAACCTGCCGGTTTTGTTTATGAACATGTTTATAGCGATAAGGTTCAGCTCTCTTGGATAAACAAGAGCACTGGAACAAACTGGATGGTTTACGTATCAGATACAGTTACAGTAAACGTTGCAATTGCTGACTGCACAGTCAATGGCGATACAATACATTATCTCCTTACCGGCCTTCAGCCAGAGACTCAGTATCGTCTGAAGATTCAGGGCGATTGCGGTGTTGACGGCATCAGCCAGTTGGCAGTAGATTCTCCTCTGATTACTACCCTCAGCAACATCACTGGCTTCGAATCTTTCGAAATCATCGGTGGTGTAGAGATTATGGATTCTGTTTCTGTCGATGTCGAGCATCAGCAAATCCATGCTACAGTGCGCAAGGGCACTGACCTTGCTCATCTCCAGTTCAATCATGCTTTTGCAGACAGCAGATGTACTGCCGCTGTCGATACAGCTGCATTCGCATCTCCTTGGGACTTCTCGGCACCTGTAACAGTACGTGTGTTCGCTGAAGATACTGCGGTATATCAGGATTGGACACTGACATTCGTTGAAGAGCCTTGCGCTACTCCATACAATGTGACGGTTAAAAACATTGAACGTCGCACTGTTGATCTCGTCTGGGCTCTCGGTGACGCTTCGACATCGTTCGACCTTGTGATATCTGAGGAAGAACTCGAAGACCCTTCTGCAGGTCTCGTTCAGAACATCACGGCTGTGAACGACAGTGGCGCATGCACTTATGCTATCGCAGGTCTCACACGCGATACACATTACTATGTATATCTCCGCACCAACTGTGGCGAGTCATTCGGACAGTGGCGCAATGATGAGTTTACTACCAAAGCTCTCACGTTCTGCGATGGCGTGACTATATGTGATGGTACTACCACATCTCCATATTTCCCATTCTACGGAAATTATCAGGATACGGAAGGCATGACATCTCAGTTCATTTATAGTTCTGACATGTTGACTGAACTTCGTGGCAAGACTATCTCAGAGATGAGATTCTACTCATCTTCAGCTTCTAAATCATACACTGGTACTAACAGGGTTTCGATTGGAATAACTTCAGCTGAAAGCTTTGATGAAGAAGAGTTGAAACCATCTCCATCTCAGGTTGTCTTCACAGGAAATGTGTCCATTTCTGACAATGAACATGTAATCGAATTCGATGCTCCGTTCACTTATCCTGTTGATGGTGGCAATCTCTTGATTGAATACATGCTGACTCAAGCAGGCAACTATTCATCTGCATACTTCTATGGTGTTGAGAAGACAGATGCTTCTTATTATGAGTACGGGACTACTTCCTCTGTCGAGTCTTTCCTTCCAAAGGTGACATTCTCTTTCTGCGAGGAAAATGTTCCATGTCCTGAGGTTACCGATGTTGTCATTGCCGACATCGACGTCAACTCTGCAACGGTTACATGGACCGAGAGCACCGGTGACTATGCAAACACCTCTGACATTTACTACAGCACTGTCGAGGTTGAAGACTTCACTGGCGTAGAGCCTCAGATTACAGGCGTAACCGGCAACTCTGCTCCACTTGCAAACCTTGACCAGTACACTATTTACTATGTATATGTACGTACTCACTGTGACGGTGAAGGTCGGGATGACGGTATCTCTGGCTGGACAGGCACATCATTCCGTACTCTTGCTCCATGCCGTGTTCCTGGAACTCCTGTTCCTGCATTGACCGGCAAGCACACTGCTACTGTGACTTGGACCAACACTTCTGATACTGCTCAGCAGGCCGACAACTTCACATATATCCTCAGCACAACTCCTATTGCTGCTGAAAACCTCGACAGTGAAGTTCCTACCGCTACTGGCGTAGCAGCTGTTTCGGTTGCTCTCTCTAACCTCCTCAGCGAGACTACTTACCACTTCTATGTTCGCAACGAGTGCGGTACTTCGTACGGTTCATCTCCTTGGGACAGCTGTCAGTTCACAATGCACCCAGAGATGCCTGCAGTAATCAACCTCCAGATCTCTGACGTTGCTTCGAACGCATTCTATGCTACATGGGAATCTGATGTCGAGAAGTTTGCTGACGAGACTGCTTGGGACGTTGCTGTGGTTGCTCACGGCGAAGAGCCTGCTGCATGGGAGACAGTGACTGTCGCTGAGTATTTCGCTCTCAACCTTGAGCCTGAAACAGCTTACGACTTCTATGTTCGCGCAAACGACGGTGCTGCACATTATAGCCTCGCTACAATGGATAGCGTCAACACAACTGCTATTCCTGACAACTGCATCACTCTGTTCGATGATACTGAAACGAATGTGTATGTGCCTGTGTATGGTTTGTATGCTGATAGTTATCTCAAGTGTCAGACGGTCTATCCTGCTGCCCAACTTCAAAACATAGCTGGCAGCCAGCTTACAGGCCTGACGTACTATACGAGTGCTCCTGCTGATGCAGCTTGGACAGGTGCCAATTTCAAGGTCTATTTGATGGAGGTTGACTACACGTCTATTTCAGCATTTGAGGATGTCGAAACTAATGCAACTTTGGTCTATGAAGGATCTCTTGATGGAACAAGTTCTACAATGTCTGTCAACTTCTCAACTCCATACAGTTATAATGGTGGAAATCTGCTCGTAGCTGTGTACAACACTGTTATAGGAACTTACAAAAGCTGCTCGTTCTATGGTTCTGAAGTTGAAAATGCCAGCGTGCAGGGCTATTCTTATACAAGCCTGAGCGCAGTCACTCCTTCTTCGAAGAATTTTATCCCTAAGACTACATTCTGTGCTACTCCAGTATCTTGCCGTCCTGTAACTAATCTGAAGGTTGACAATATCACTTATTCGTCTGCACGTGCACGTTGGTATCCTGGAATAAATGGCCAGACCTTCAAGTACTACCTCGGAACACCAGGCATGACTGCCGGGGAACTCGACTCTGTAACTGCAACTGTTGCTCCTATCACTGCAAACGTTGTTGACCTCACTTCTCTTGCAAGAGAGACTGAGTACAGTTTCTATGTTCAAGGACTCTGCCAGGAGGGCGATAGTTCTGTATGGATGAGAGTTGACTTTGTTACTCTTCCATCATGCTCTGCCCCTGCAACAGCTGTTGCTACTTTGAATAATGACACAGTTTCATTCGATGTCACTGCAGGACAATATGGTACTGAGGGTACTTACGACTACCGCTACTGGAAGGCAGGTTCTGCCGACACCGTTACAGTAGCAGGTCAGACATCTCATATTGATGTTGTCGGCCTCGAGGGTGGCGTTTACAGCTGGGAGGTACGTGCTAACTGCTCTGGCGACGACGAAGGTTCAAGCCGCTGGGTTGCAGGTAATGCATTCCGTATGTGTGGCATATATAACCTTACATACGTTGAAGACTTCGAGCAGGCCACTACGGTTGGAGAGGCTCCATCTTGCTGGACAGTTCTCGAGGCATCAGGTTACAGCACGGTATATCCTTCTGTAAGAAATAATGGTTCGAGCAAGGCTCTCACACTTTATCTCGACTCAAAAATTGCATCTCCTGCTCTCTCAATACCAGCAGGTGGCTTCAGAGCATCATTCAGTTTTGCAACAAGTTCGACTACTGCAAGCGATTTCAATGTCTTGTTCACGACAGACCTTGAGAACGATTCTGTATTCGATACTCTCGAAGTATATAATGCTTCTGCATCAGGCACCCTGTATGTAGATTGCCAGATTGGTGATACTGTAGGTTATCTTGTATTCGACAAGTGGAATGGCGAGTCTTCCTACTACTATTACATTGACAATCTCAACATCGAGGCTCTTCCTGTAGTTGACCTCCAGCGTAATGTTCTTCCTGACACAACTTGCGGTACAATCGAAGTTATCTGCAATGCTGCAGACACAACTCCTGCCGGCCTCTTTGTGAAGGATCATACAATCGCTCTTGCAGCACATGCTGCCGTAGGCCGTACATTCAGCCACTGGGAGAATGCTGCCGGTGACACTATCAGCGAACTTGACACTGTCAGCCTCACTCTCGTGAGCGACTCAATTGTAAACGCTGTATTCACTTACAATGTATATGATGTTGCAACTGCAGTAAACGACCCTGCAAAGGGTTCTGCTACTGGCGATGGTTCATATCAATACGGCAGCCAGGTTACCCTTACTGCTACTCCTGCAGAGCACTTCCGTCTTGATACATGGACTATTGATGGCCAGGTTGTCTCGACTGACCCTGTATTCCTCTTTACCGTTCCTGATTCTTCAGTTACAGTCGTAGCTAACTTCGACGTTGAGCGCGACACTATCGACCTCCGTCTCAAGATGGGCGAGGGTACCGTTCTCTTCATTGCTGAGGAGGATACAACTCTCATCCTCTCTGACTCGCTCGTTGTCGTTGACTACAACACTCCTGTCAAGCTTATCGCTACAGCTGAGGAACACTACACATTCACATCTTGGAATAATGGTGAGGAACTCTCTGACACTGTTGAATTCACTGTTGTCGGCGACACTGTCCTTGTTCCTGGATTCATTGGTGAAGAGCATGTCGTTACTGTTTCGGTTGTTGGTGATGGTACTGTTACCGGTGACGGCACATACCGCTATGGCGACGTTGTCACTCTCGTTGCTACTCCTGCACTGGGCTACGAGTTCAGCCAGTGGAGCAATGGTGAGACATCAGATACTCTCTCGTTCGTAATCGTAAGCGATACTGCATTGACTGCAACATTCGTTGTTGAAGAACATGTAGTAACTGTTTCGGTTGTCGGTGAGGGCACTGTAACCGGTGACGGCACATACCACTATGGCGACGTTGTCACACTTGTTGCTACTCCTGCACAGGGCTACGAGTTCAGCCAGTGGAGCAATGGTGAGACATCAGATACTCTCTCGTTCGTAATCGTAAGCGATACTGCATTGACTGCAACATTCATTGTCAAGTCTGCAGTCGAGGATGTCGAGACTGTCGAATATGTTGCATACGTTGAAGGAAACGACATCGTAATCTACGGTGCCGGCGAGCATAACGTTGCTGTTTACGACATGGCTGGCCACCTCGTACAGATGGTACCTCACGCTTCAGACTTCGAGCGCATAAACGTTCAGGTTGCCGGCGTATATATCATCCATGTAGAGAACCTTCCTGCAACAAGAGTTATCGTCAAGTAACATCCTGACGTGATTCTTGATATAATCAGCCCACTCTCCAGTCCGGAGAGTGGGCTTTTTCTTTGTCTTGTATGTTCCAGCAAAAACGGCTGCTTTCTTTTTGTCTGTTCAATATTCTTCCAAAAATGTTGAGCCTAAAAATGGTGCCATATATGCGGGAATCTCAAAATGTTTTTGGTGAAAAGTGTCAGGAATCTCAAAATGTTTTTGGCGAAAAGTGTCAGGAATCTCAAAATGTTTGTCAGAAATACCGATTGCTATTTCTCTGCAACGTTGCTTCTCACGATTTCCCAGTAACCTCCCTTGTCAGCTCCAACTCGTCTTAGTAATCCTGCCTCGCGCAGAGTTTTAAGATGCTTTTCTACACCGCGGGAAGAAATCCCCACCCTAACGGCAATTTCGGCAATCGTGATTTGGGGTTCGCCAGCTATGAGTTTCAATATTTTCTCCGAACTTTTTTCTGTTTTCTCCGAACTAACTATGCTGTCAGGTTCATATCTGGCATAAAGTGTGGTGAGAAATGATAACCTGTCGTCGGTAGTCTCAAAAATGGCACGTGGCGAACCATTAGCCTCAAGTCTGCTTTGTATTGTAGGCACACCAGTTGAACGCCCTTCTGTTAAATCTAATTCTTTAAGAAAATCACCCAGGCGTCTGTTTCTGTAGCGTCTGCTTTTAAGCATACGTCCTTTTTCGATAGCCTCTTTTGAAATGCTCCTATCTGGTCCAGGACAATTCAATATGCTGATACAATCAGGCTCGATCGTAATCTCTACAGGTTCATATGTTTGATAATCTCGATGGTATAGAGAATTGACTACACTTTCTTCCAATGCCTCATACGGATAATTCCAAAAACGTTCTGCTTCAGCCTTGCCTGCAACCTTATGAACATATTCTTTTATTACTGTGCTCTTCAGGTAATCCATAGTCTGTTTGATCATTTGAGGCACGCTTCCTTTGATTGTCATTTCTGAAAAATTATCAGGGTCTGAAATCTTGCCATTTGGAAATGTTACCACATCTACCTGTGTATATGGAAAAAACTTACATGGATTCTCGCAGAACATCATTGCTGCAACATTTTTCAACATACGTTCCTCAGATGGCCCAGCATATAGATCCATTTGCTCAAGAATTTCTTCTAATGGATGTTTCCTCAATTCATTAGCCAATTTGCTGCCAACTTTTACAAGATGGTCTCGCAGGAGTACCACGCTGATATCTTCAATCTTTATTTTCGGATTTGGTCGTTCGTCAAATGGTTCACGATGGGCAAGGTTCATCAACTCGTCCTTTATCTCACCCTTTGCCTCAACGCTTGTTGAACCATAACGAATATAGAAAACAGGCTTTTTTAATTTTGATGTGATGTCGGCAGGTATTGTGTAAGGACGGTTCATTCCAGCCTTAGCCCAAATGACAAACACATATTTTCCATCTACTTCTTCTACTGAAATCTTTGGTGCGTAATAAGGTGTGAATAACTGGTTAAACTGCTGCATGTCTTTCTGAATGCCATCCAGCTTTTCTATGGGTATTCCCTGTACAGGACGCTGTGCAACGCCATTTGCCTCTTTTACACCAATGATGATGTATCCACCGCCAAGATTGTCAATGTCGTTTGCAAAGGCGCATATTGAGTGATATACGTCAACAGGATTCCAACCGAGTTTAAACTCAATGCGGTCAGATTCCACTTTGCGTTTATTCAGAATATCCTCTATGTTAACATGTAAAGCCATACCAATCCGAAATATTTTTTGTCCTTGCTGCAGCCAACAAACATTGCTGCAACCACAAATGCCATTACGGCAAAGATTGATTTTTTCATATTTGTAATTGTGTTATAAAATCAAATATAGAGCTTTTGCCCTTTCAGGGCGTTTTGGCAATCCTTGATACCCAAGGCGTTGCCTTTGGCTATGTGCGTGTCGCCCTTTCAGGGCTTGGAGCAATGCAACGTCTCTTTTTCAGGGTTTTCGGTCCATCGCCGTAGAGACGCGGCATGCCACGTCTCTACACATCGTTTACACCCTCGTCAATCAGCCTGCAAAAATACAACACTTTTTTGAATTGGCAATGAAAAATTTGAATTATTTTTTATTTGTTGATTTTCGACAATGTCTATGTGACTTTTGATGCACCATCCATACTCTTGTCACAGCCCATTCACAGCTCATCGTGTCTTTGATGTAATCACCATTCAATATGTATTCAGAGGCTCTTCAATATCCTTTCAAAATTGTTTGTCAGAAACAGACGAACTATCTCGGTTACAATTCTGGCAGTATAAGTTCATCTTGTCGTCCATTTGGGTGTAGCAGGAACATTGAGTAATAGACAGGCATATATGAGATTCTGCCATCGTGGGTTATTTCGCGGTCGTTGCTGAAAACTATTGCACGAGTCACGATGTGGCTGCTGTTTGTCATGAAACGTGCAAGTGACGCATGAATGCGGTAATCTTTGCCAGACTTTACTTCAACGGGAAGCACGCTCAGACTGTCGTATTCATCTATGAGGAAATCGACCTCTCCTGACTTCTTGTTGTCATAATAATGCAGAGGAAATCCATGTGCGTGAAGTTCCTGGGCCACGGCAGATTCATATACTGTCCCGAGATTTATGCTCTTTTGGTCATCCAGTACTGCATTGACGTTCAATCCATAAAGCAGGCTGGTCAATATCCCCACATCATTCAGATAGAGCTTTATCAGGTTTTTACGCTCACTCTCCATCAATGGAAAGACAGGGTTGCTTATGGCAGTCACGCCAAGTGTTATCCCGCTGTTGAGCAGAAATTCGAATTCATCTGCATAATCCATGTAATCCTTGCCTTTCTTGTTCTCTATGTCTTTGAAAATTATGCGCTTCTTGCGATTCTCAAGCACGCTTGGAATGAGGTCGTAAATCTTACGTATCTTCAGTTTGCGGTCAGAATCGTATTGCGAGGCGTCAAGTTTGTACAATTCGTGGATTTCGTTTTGGATTTTTCTTACTTGCACCATGTTACGGTTTTTCAGGAAACTGTTGACCGATTCTGGCAATCCGCCGATAAGCAGGTAATATCGGAAACGCTTCATCATCATGCGGTGTTCGTCTTCGGAAGGGCTTTCCTCTCTGCCGAATTTTTCATGCAACAGTTCAACCGTCTCTACAGACGTTCCTGTTGCCCATAGAAATTCTTCGAAATCAAGGGGAAACATTTGACGTATGTCGATGCTGCCAATAGGAATTGAAGGAGTCTCGGCCAATGCTATGCCCAGCTGTGAGCCGCTCGCAATATAGCGGAAACGGTTTTCTTCGCGCAGAAATTTCAGCATTGTCAGCAAATGAGGATATGCCTGTATCTCATCGAGAAAAATCAAGGTGTCACGAGCATCTCCCAACTTGCCATTCGCAAAATCACCAAGGCGCATGTATAAATCCAGTGTGCTGCGAACGTTCTGAAATATGCGGTCGCCTTCAAAATCTTCTTTAAGGTTTATTTCAACATAGTTGCGAAACAGCCGCTTGCCAACATGGCGAATTAGGAAGCTTTTGCCTATTTGCCGTGCTCCATTCACAAGCATAATCTTGCTCTTTGCGTTCTTTAGATTTTGCTCAATCTCGATGGCGAATTTTCTCTGTAGCATATTTGTCTTTGATGATGTTTTTTTTTCTGCTGCAAAGATACAAAAAAAACTTATATTAGATTATTGGTTTGGATATTTTTTTAATTTCTGATTTTCAGTGATTAACAGTGAAGGAAACTGGCTTTTCACCTATTTTTTCCGATTTTTGACGTGCAATTTCACCTACTTTTTCCGATTTTCGATGCCAATTTTCACCTACTTTTTCCGATTTTTTTTGACTCTATAAAGATTGTCTGCTGTTTCTCAGTGATGTTGTTTTTTATGCTTATATACAACTGCTCTGTGATTTACTGGTTGTCAAATCATAATGGATTTTACAAACTGACCCAGGGCATTGCTGCCCCAGGTCAGGATATTGGATGCGTCTTTACGCTGCAACTTTTTGAGCGTTTTTTGGCAATAATCAGTCGTTGGTGTCAGTTGCCACTATAGTTAATGCACCCAGATGGGATCATATTTTCCGCCGTATGGATCATCCTCATCATCATCACCTGGGTGAAAACCCGGTGGAACACTGTCTTCGTCTGACTCAGTAGGGAAATGTACCTGTTCTTTGTTCTCTGGCTCACCGGTGGTCATGAATGTCACCACGCTTGAGCCTACCTGTTTGTTCTCTGAATCGTAGGATATTGCTACGACCTCATACCTTGTTCCACTACAAAGGTTTGCTAGCGTAAACTCAGCATTCTCGCTACGTTTCTCGCTTCCGGACTTGCCCGCAAACAGTTGGTATGACACTGACTTTACAGGGCTGTACACGCATCTTATCACAGCGGTAGAGTCAGTAATTTCGCTTACGGTCATAGCAACCTCGCTGTTCTCTTTGTCCTTGTTGCAGCCAATAAATATGGCCACAACCACAAATGCCATCACGGCAAAGATTGATTTTTTCATAATAATAAATATTAATACATTGATTTGTATGCGTTTAACGATTTGTACCAGCGGAAAAAGCCAATGCAAATTTGATTTTGCAAAGTTACAACATTTTTTTGAATTGGCAATACATTTAGGAAAGAAAATCGCCACAACACAAATTTCGTTCAAAATCCTTTTGTCATGTCAGAAAAACATCGTACCTTTGCAGCGCAATAATGTTTAGGATAACAAACAATATTGTGTATTTTTGTCTATAATATAAAACATTATCATGAAAAGGCCGCTTTTACCTAACCAACAGAGAATTATGATCCAATTGGGTGAGCAGATGAGAATGGCTCGTTTGCGCAGGGACCTGTCAACAGAGCAGATAGCCGAACGTGCAGGAATATCCCGCAGCACGTTGGTTAAGATTGAAAAAGGTGACGAAGGGGTAGCAATTGGGATGTATTTCAGGGTGCTGATTGCTCTCAATTTGAAAGAGGACATACTT
>JAZRYS010000124.1:0-1412 GCA_045600865.1 Candidatus Aphodosoma sp. | reverse complement strand
TTCTTGATGGGACGCTTGCGGAGGGTGACGGTCTTACAGATGTTGTTCATAATTGTATCATGTTATTCGTTAATAATCGAAGGCAATGGCTCTCATTGCGGCGGCAAAGGTACTGAATGACGGATGCGTGGACTTGGTTGTGCTCCGTCATTCGTGGATAATTGCTCTTTCACGCGGATATGCCATGTTATTTGCCGTTATTGCAGACGGTACGAGCCAAATTGAGCCATTCTGTCCTCCATTATTCGGTCTATTTCTTCCTTGATGACAAGGTTCCGTACTCCGACCTTTACCTTGGTCAGGTTCTCTTTCTTGATGATAACGCAGATGTTGCTCTTGGTCATGCCGTATTTTTTTGCCACCTCGGCTGTGGTGTAGTAGCGGTCATCGGAAACGAGGTCGGTTCTGCGGAGTTCGTCAAGATGGTCTTTTGAATAGTAGGTCTGTCCGTACTCTCGCTTGGTCGGAATCGTATGGTGATGGACGTAACTGCGGAGTGCTCCCCGGCTCATGCCATAGAGAGTTTCGGCTTCCTTGGCTACAATCCATTCGTTGACAGAATCAAGGTCAAAGGGTGAGCCGAAGATCTCATCCATGTGCCTTCGGCTGTAATAGTTCTTGCCGGCAATCTTGCAGACGGGTACTTGGTTGTTCTTTGCTGATGTGTAGAGCCATGACTTCTTCACCTTGTAGATGGTCATGACATCCTCGCCGGAGATGTAGTCAAGCGGTTCTGCTGACCGCATACTTGTTTCGGGTATGTGATTCTTGCCTTTCTTTGACGAAAGGGAAGAAGAAAGTTTCTTCGGTTTGTTTGTTGGCAACACTCTATGGTATGGATTTCCTGCAAGCATCTGTTCGATGTCTGCCTTGCGTATGAATGCCATCCTGCTGCTGATGCGTGATGCAGACAGTTTCCCCTCGTTTACCAACTTGTAAACGTACTGTCGTGTGCATCCCATGAGGATGGCTGCCTTTGAAAAGGAAAGATACTCCTGGCTTGCGAGGTCTATAACCGGTCCGGCAGCCTTGATAAAGTCCTGTCGTTTCTTCTTTTGCTGAGCCTTTGCTTTCTCGGCACAATGTTCTGAGCAATACTTCTGCGAGCCGCTGTTGCAGGTGAACTCCTTTCCGCAGAAGGCACATTTTCTTGTCTTTCTCATCTGACTTCATTTTGGTGGTTTTACATTCTGTTTCATGTATTCCACCGCGAAGTCAACACTTGTCAATCATTGACCACGTTCGTCAACTCATTCCACGATGTTGCGGCTTTCAAATTCAGTCACTTCCTTACTTGCTTCCCTCCCGTCCGTGAGTCAACCATCGTCCATGCATGTAAACCTCTGTCAACTCCGTCCACGGAATAGCAAAATAAAAGCTCCCTAAATTCTCCGCGGTAGAAATACGTTGCA
>JAZRYS010000123.1:0-25399 GCA_045600865.1 Candidatus Aphodosoma sp. | reverse complement strand
GCTAGCCTTCCAATTCAGGAGGAAGACTCATTTTAAGGAAAGACCTTATAAAGGTTTTCTTGTGTTCTATGTTCATCCCATTGTGGAGTCTCAGATGAGTTTTCATGGAGGTGAAAACAGACTCGATTCCATTATTCGTATCTGGTATTCCCAACTCCTTGTTATCGCACCAAACCCAGAGATAAGGCATATTCCTTTTTAGACTTAACCGAGCACTTCGTAACCGTTTGTGCACATAATGTGTCTTGCCATTTTATCAGGTTCACTCCTCTCGTTGATAAATGGCTTATGCCTATCATACCAGCTGTTAAAGTCTGCAATAAAACAATCCTTATCTTTATCGGTCAGTGTATAAGCTAATTGTAACAGTTCTTTACCTGCATCACATTCCGGCTTCTGAGTTAGATATGTTCGTATGGTTTTTACCTGGTGAAACTGGCAATATTGTATCGGATATTGTGGAAGTGACTGTATCAATCCACGAAGACCATCGCAAACTCCTCCGATTATATTGTAATGTTGTCTTATGTATTCTATGCCTTCCATATAATCGCCTATTGTCTCGTGCTTGGTTAAAAATTTATACCAAAGTATATCTTTAGTTATGCTGTCCTTGAATACCAATACGCCAAATGCATTCGATGTATAAGTTCCATCCATGAGCAGGATGACATTGCGATTATAATGCCTCTTACATACTATTCCTTTGTGCTTTTCAAGGTGCCTGATAATGGTTTTGGACGACCTGCCATATTTGTGTGCTAATTGTGAAACATTTTGTTTGCCATCCAAATATTCTTTGTATAACTTACTGTCACATAAACGTCTGTTATATACAAACCGTTTGCCGCATGTCTTACATTTTAATCTCTGATGACCTCTAATAAAGCCATCTTTAACTAGGTCTTTTGACCCGCAAAAAAAAGCATTTCTGATGCATCCTTCATTTTTTGGATGCAAAGATAATAAATTCAATCAGTTATAAATACTTTTATCACCAAAAATGTCCATTACACCACAATTTGTCACTTAGTAATCAGGATATTGCATATTTCTGACAGATTGACTACCGAAACATTATCCCGGATTTTATAACCCTCTGTTACAGGTGCAACTATATATGCTTCAGTTGCGTTTATTGTTGCCATCGCTTTCCAGAAACCCTCTGTGACTTTTGGCGCTGAAGAGCTCTTGCATTCGACAGCGACAGTCTTATCTGGGTATTCCAGCACCAAATCCATCTCTTCACTTCCTGTTGCACTTCGGTAGAACGAACAATGTGCATTTTTTGCCAAAGTGCAAACATTCTCAATTACCATTCCTTCCCATGATTCCCCGATTACGGTGTGCGACAGGAGCGCATTGTAGTCTTTCAGTCCCAGCAACTGATGGAGTATCCCAGAGTCACGCAGATAGATCTTAGGTGTCTTGACAAGTCGTTTTTTCAGGTTTTTATGGAATGGGGGCAGAATTCTGGCGACGTATGTCTGCTCCAGTATGTCTATATAGCTTCGTATTGTCGGAGCACTCATATCCATTGCCGATGCAAGTTTTGCGAGATTCAGTATCGCTCCATGTTCATGAGCCATCAGTATCAGCAGTCTCATCATTCTCGGTGATGCTATGTTGAATCCCAACTGGGGTATATCCCTCTCCGTGTACGTACGTATGTAGTTTTCTCTCCAAATTGCTGATGATTCATCGTCTGCCGCAAGATAGCTGTCGGGATAACCACCCCGGAACCAGTATCTGAACAGTGAATAATCTTTTGCTGTTTCAACCTCGCAATTCGTGAATGGTGTGAGTTCTATCAATCCTACTCTTCCCGCAAGAGAATCAGACGACCGCTGGATGATTTCTCTTGATGCAGAACCGAGCAGAATGAATCTTCCCGGCTTACGGTCATTGTCGATGACAGACCTGAGAATAGTAAACAGTTCTGGCATTGTCTGAATCTCGTCAATGCAGATGGTTTTTGAACTATTGTATTCAAAAAAAAGTTCTGGTTCCTGAAGTTTTGCCCTGTCGCTTCTGTTTTCCAAATCAAGATATAGGAAATCGGGTATTTCGTTGCTCATTGAACGGATTAAAGTCGATTTTCCGCACTGTCTTGACCCCAAAATAGTCACGGCTGGGAATATTTTCAGCAGTTTCAGAACCTTTTTCTTATCTATGCGAGGAATTATGCTATTCATAATCAATGTTTTATATAAATAATTTGCAAAACGGATGTCAAGTTTTCGATTTGCAAAGGTACAACATGATATTCATATAGCCAAACTTTTACGGAAATATTTTTATAAGACATTATTCAAGCCAACTGAGGTAGTTGTCAGTATTAATTACTTGAAATGATGCTCCTGGGTATGCTTGGATGAAGCTGTCAGGAACTTTAGCCTTTTCGTCTTTCCACTTGAACTCGTATGCAAAAATCTGTCCGTCCAGTTCCTCAATCAGGTCAATCTCCTGTTGGGTGTTTGTCCTCCAGAAATAGCATTGAGCGTAGTTGCCTGTGTTCCTGAGTTTCTTGATTCGCTCGCTCACTATATAGTTTTCCCACAATGAGCCTTTGTCATTTCTAAGTTCCAGTGGCGCAAAATTGTTGATGACAGCATTACGTATTCCGTTATCGTAGAAATACACTTTTTTGCCTTTCTTTATCTCCGTACGCATGTTGCGACTGAAAGAGCTCAATTTGAAAACGACGAAACATTTTTCAAGGAGGTCAATGTAGTTCTCAATGGTTTCCTTGTCGGCACACAGAGTTTTCGACAATTCATTGTATGATACCTCAGAACCTACCTGAAGGGCAAGTGCTACAACCAGTTTCTGGAGCAGTTCGGGCTTTTTTACCCCTTTATAACCAAGCAAGTCGCGATAAAGGTAGTTGTTGGCAATGGTTCTGTCTATCATAATCCAGTTTTTGTTTTCGGCTGCAAAGTTACTAATTTTTTCGGTTGTAACCGCCAAATTCGGTTGAATTTTTCGGTTACAACCGAAAAATTCAACCAAGTAGATGATATTTCGTCGTTACGAAATATTCAGAATGCAATAAATTCCTCTTTATTTTAGTTACGATTGAAAAATTATTCGTACCTTTGCAGCTGGTTTGAAAAAGCGCCTTTGACTTTGGGGCTTGGTTGCAGGGGATATCTGCGGAAAAATGGGCTTGCAAAGGTCGTTTTGGTGTGCGTCATGCTGTTTTGTGAGCTGTTTTTTTAATCGGAAAGTGTTAGATAAATGGAATATCATGAATTTGTAATATCTTGAATAACAGTGGTCGGGGTTGTCAGATATGTTAGATAATGGTGCTGATGGTGCAAAAAGTATTGTGGGGATGGGGATAATGTAGTAATTTTGCAGTGTCAAAATCCAAAACATCAGATTTATGGTTAAGAAAATTTTATTTGCAGTAATTGCTGTCGCACTTATGACGGCATGTACTAAAGAAGACAGGCGTGAGATCAATATCGAATGGCAGGTTCGTGCTGACGAGGAATGCCAGTTGGCATTGTTGGACAGCATATGTTATCTTGTTGCCCAGGAGAAGGGATTAGATGATAATATAACGAGATATGAACATGAATCATTTCGTTATGGACAAATATCGTTGGACACAAAGGATCAAGATGTGGGCAAGGAGATTTGTATCGAATATATAGAAGAGGTGAACAGGCGAGTGCTGGTGATTGAAGGAATGGAAGAGAGTGACAAGGATAGCTGTTCATGCATGATAGGGATTAAAGGTAGTCAGGTAGTATATTATGTAGTACCTCTTGTTCCCGCTACTCACGGCGGACATGAAATAATATTTGAGAAAGAATACTATTATAATTGAAAAATACAATATACATATTGTTTTTTCTGATAGTGTCTTTAGGGCTGAGGGCTCAAGAGATTGCAGGTGTGGAGCTGGACGATGTGAGGGATAAGTATGTGGGCGAGACGTTCGTGAAATGCGGGCAATGGAGGGCTGAGGAGATTGACACCATGAAGAGTGCCCTTGTGGAGCGTGTCTATCGCGAGAACGGCGAGTGGGGCAAGGCTGTGATGGCAGAGTGCGCCATGGGTATGGCGATGAACTATGCCGGCAATACGGAGCAGGCTCTTGCATGGTTCCAGCAGGCTGACCGTCATCTGGATGAATGCCCACCGGCACGCTGGATGGTGCGCTTCTACCTGGCACAACTCACCATGCAGAGCAACCCGAAAATGGCGACACGTTATGCCAGTCAGGCAATGGACGAATATGCAGAACTGGTGAACAGCGAGAGAGTGGCGCAGGAGGAAAAACAGACTTGGATATGGCGAAGCATTGCGTATGGCGTGATGGCTCTGCTGCTGGTCGTGGGAATGGCGATAATGGCTGTATGGTACGTGAGAAAGCGTAAGCGCATTGCCGAACTGCAGGAGAAGGAGCGTGGGAAGAAGATGCTGGTTGCTTTCATGCAGCAATATTCAAAGGATTACGACATGATGCGTCTGGCGGAAGATGCGGAACTGCATATCGGGGAAATGATTGGTGAGCATGAAGGCTTGACCAAGAGCGACCTGACGCTTGTATGGCAATTCTGCATGGGGCTCAGTCGCGACCAGATAGTGAAGAACATGAGCTGGACAACCAACTACTACTATCAGAAGGTCGGACGTCTGTCGAAAATGCTCGGCTATGAGAGCTCGAAGGAGATGGCAAACGGTATTGTCAGTAAGGCAGGACGCTGGTTCAAGGTTGTTGTCGTGGCATGCTTTTTGATGACAAGTTGCGGGAAGGTTATCCACGTGAGCGAAACTGACAGGAAATTCAATGAGGCGGAAGCTCAATATCCTGAACTCACGTACGTTAATGTAGAGGAGTTCGGACGGCTGATACACAGCGATTATCATAAATACAAGGTCGTTGTAGTGAATGATGCCTTCATTGAGGGAACAAACTGGAGTGAATATATTGCATCAGAGA
The DNA here is from genome assembly GCA_045600865.1 of Candidatus Aphodosoma sp. Classification (GTDB taxonomy): domain Bacteria; phylum Bacteroidota; class Bacteroidia; order Bacteroidales; family Paludibacteraceae; genus Aphodosoma. Next base: position 20,442 of record JAZRYS010000123.1, on the reverse strand, counting down.
TTGTTCCGAGATGGCTAAAGATGGACACAACACTGGTGAGCCTTTATCTTGTGGCATACGATTGCGCATATCTTGAAGAGATGGACAGTTTTTTTGTGAAACGCAAAATTAACTGCCCGAGATATGTGATAAGGGATGAGCATGACCGGCGAGTGGAGAAAGCGCGAAAAAGCGATTATTACATGAGCGAAATGACGCCAAGGCTCAGACGATGGACGATAAATGCAGACATCGTGACGGACTACATGGCCATGCAGAACAGCATGGTGATAGACGAAAAGGGACGGGTGAAGCTTGCATTGTTCCATAGCGAACAGGGTGTTGCCTGCAAGGCCCAGATATTGCCTGTGCCGATGGAAATGCTGCCTGAAAATCTCGACAGCGTTGATTTCGGCAAGGTAGAGACGATAGAACTTGGCGAGGATGATGATATGTTTAAACTCTATTTCCTATGAAAAAGATTCTGATGTTGGTTTTGGTGGCTGTTGTGGTGTCTGCATGTGCGAAGCATGACCCTTCTGATGGTGGTGAGTTTACCAAACTGAAGAAATATGTCATATATGACACCGAGAAGATGAAAACCAACAACGGCACAGACTGTCCGTCGCGCAAGAAAGGACGTTGTGTCAGCAAGGTGGGTAAAGATTATGTGAGCGTGGGCAATGATGTTGTAGTGAACATGGGATGGTATGACAATAAATATTTGTTTGTCGCTGTGGATGATGATTACAAGGAGGATATGTATGCCGTTGAGCAGGACTGGATTATATGGGACAAAGAGATACTGAGGGATTTTAACCTTAAGGCGCCAGTTCTGATTAAGGCGGGAAAATACGATTTCTATAAAGATAGAAATTATGGAAGATATGCACTGTTGCCGTTTGAAAAAGCAGACTTGAAAGAGGGTGTTGTAATTTTCATGGAAGAAAAGTATTGGCGTGCCGAGTATTTCTATGAGGGATATCTGGGTGAATGCAATGTGCTGACGGGGGTTGTTGACATGACGCTGACCGAAGAGGGAAACCTTAAGGATCCAAGACACCTGGCGTTGGTGCTGCCATACGAGAATAACATACAGGAAGGTGGCGACAGGCTGATGGAGATGATAAAAGAGGGGAAGATGGTGATTGAGCAGGATGTGTTTGTCACAGGGCTGAATGTCACGGTGATGAAGGGAACTTATAGAGTGAAAGAGACGAATGAAGGGGCGATGGTCGAATTGATAATTGACAATTGATAATTGACAATTTGCCGCTGGCTTAATATGAAAATAAAGATATACATATTGTTATCCTTTTTGGTGATGTCTTTCGGGCTGATGGCTCAGGATATAGTAGTTGTGGGCAAGGTGATGAATGAGGATTCTGTCGGGTTGGCGTCTGCGGATGTGTGGTTTGGCGGGACACGGTTGGGCACTTCGACAAACGCTGACGGCATATTCTATCTGAGAAGCCCAAATCCTCAGAAAACGCTGCATGTCTCAGTTGTGGGCTATAAAGCCAAGAAAATCAAACTTAACTATGGTCATGACGAGATGATAGTGGTGATGCTGGAGGAGGATGTCTCGCTTCTGGACGACATCGTGGTGCTGCCGAACAACAATCAGGCCATATCCATCATGCGTGGGGTTTATGAAAACAAGGAGCAGAATGCGATGACCTGGTATTCCAACAAGACAACGCAGGTGAACATGACTGACATACCAGAGAAGGTCTTGCGTAAGAAGTTGTTCAAGGGTCTTGAGAATGGCGTAATTGACAGAAAAGATTCTACTGTCTCTCTGCCAGCATATTATGCGGAACAGAAAGGTGACGAGATTGTCAGCGAGAACTGGTTGCCAGTTATGGAACGTGAACAATGGCGTAACGTTGTAAATGCTTACGTGCCAGATGTAGATATCTATGAACCATACATCACTATACTTGGCGGCAATTTCGCTTCGCCTGTGATGAAATCTCCGCAGATGTATTACAACCTCTATCTGACCGACTCAACCATCACTGGCAATGATAAACTCTATAAGATAAAATTCAGGCCAAAAGGGACTAACGGATTGTATCTGGAGGGTTTCCTGGATGTCGATTCAGCCACAAAACGCATAGTGGGCATGGACATCAACACTTCCAAGTATTCGAATGTCAACCTGCTGAACCACTATCACCTGACTATGAACGACTCGACAAAACAGGAGTCGTTAGCCATGGAGATAAATCCTTTGAACTTCGAGAGTACCAGACTCTTTGGCGCAATGGGTTTTGTGAATGGCACTAACGGAATTGTCAGTGAAAGAGACAGCGTAAGACGCGAGCAGGTGAACCAGTCGCTTGACTCAATCAAGAACAACAAACTCGTGAAGGTCGTATATTGGGCATTCGATTTTGCCATGACACAGATGTTCCATGCAGGACCAATAGATATCGGGCCATTAGGCAACCTATTTCATTACAACCAGATAGATGGTGCAACACCTATGCTGGAACTTCATACAAATCATAAATGCCCTGGACTGAACGGCAAGGCTGGACATTTCATGATAGGCGGTTACTATGGTTATGCCCACAAGATGAAGGAGCATCTGTATGGCGGCAGCCTGCAATGGATGTCGAAAAATCGCAAACATATTGTAGGCGTTTTATATGACCATAAGACATTCGCATACGGCTATGACGACCAGTATATCTTTGTCGAGAATGCCGTTGTTGATGCAATGAACATGTATAACTCGCTGTCGCAGATAAACAAGGTGCGAATGATAACTGAGTTAGGCACACGTGAAACGATACGCTATATATATCAGGACAAGTTTGGTAAAACTGGCTTTAAGTTCCGTGCAGACCTGGAACATAGCCGTTATGAAAGCGAGGCACTCCATAATTCAGGGATAATGCTGAAGAGTGATTTCCGTCTCTCGTGGGAGGAGAAATACCTGGAACGCTATTTCTCGAATTACTATCTCCAGAGCAAATATCCAGTAATACACATCTTTGCAGATTTGGGCGTTGTGGAACATGGAATACCATACATAGGGACAAAATATACTCCGGCAATAAGATTTGGCGTTTATGCCCATCAGGCGGCTCTTGTCGGATTTGACAAGCTGATGTGGTCAACACGTCTGATATTCAATTCGCAAGGAGAATATATGAGGACATCAAGAAGTTGGTGGCACGCCTGTGATGATATGGTGATTCTGGATCCTTACGAACTCGGAGGCTTTGCCCTATGGTCGGCAACATTGCGATGGCAGACTCACGGCTATCTGTTCGGCTGGATTCCATATATCAAGAAGTTGGGAATAAGAGAAGATGTCTATGCAGGCATTGCGCTGAGCGAACAGTCAAAAATACCGCACGTTGAGGCGGGTTTCGGATTCTCCAACCTCCTTGGCATGTTCAAGATACAGTTCATGTGGAAATGTACCAATCGTGACGTGGGTGAGAAGTTCGTTTTCCGATGGGGCGTTGAATTTTAAGTTATGAGAAAAGCAATATACATATTATCTCTACTGATGTTGTCTCTGACAGTGAGAGGTCAGGTGGTTTATCGTCAAGACTTTGGCGGCAATCGCGTGAAAGATGACAGCATATCCCGCAAAGTGTTCCGCGACTGCAAATACCGTCAGGTGTTCCGTAATGACGACGGAAGTGAGGTTGGCTTTTTCTCAGTTCGCAAGAAGGCCTTCTACAATGGCGACCGTACGGGAGTGTTGGAGTCAACGCCATCGCAATGGTATGCGCAGGATGACCATACATACCCTAATGATTACACGAGAGGCTATTTCCTGCAGGTTGACGGTTCGCTTGAGACGGATTTGTTCTATTCATTCCGTGTATCTGGATTTCATGAAGGAGACTCTGTCGAGATTTCCCTGTGGGTGGTGAACTTGTTTACTCAATATACAAAATACTACCTTGAAAACATCAAACACATGTTTGTTGCTATGCCCGACATAGATTTGCTTGTGTTTGACCGTCCTGCACTTACGGCTGAGATAGCAAGGTTCCGCATAGGCCCTGTGCCGTTCAGCAGTTATCTGTACGGTCATACGGATTATGAGTGCTCCAACGAGTGGATGCAATATACATTCGGCTTTCGTGTGCCAAAAGACGGGACTTTGTGGTTCGTGTTTGGCAACCGTCAGGTATTCTCGCCTGGCAATGATTTCGGAATAGATGATATAGTAGTGAAAATAATAAAATAACGATAACTATGAAAAAGATTTATTTGTTTGTTGCAATTATGGCAATGGCCATGTTGGCAGGATGTGCAAAGATGGATTCACCAAATGGTGCTTATGACGAAGCAATGCCAGGAGACTATTCGTCTAATGGCAAAGACTCAACAATTACACAGTGGGAATCTATTACTGCAGGTGAGTGGAATGACCTTGACAACTGGGATTTCTGGTCAGACCTCATGCAAGGTGAGCACGAGGGAAACTATTCTCAATATAACGGAGTGTGGGGTTTCAATACCGATGGCGTTGTGCGCCTTGTAGTCGTGGGTGACAATGAAAAGGCAATATGCAATGTGCCTGTGGCACTCTGTACTGATGATGACGGCATTATATGGCAGTCGAGAACGAACAATCATGGCGAGGCTGCCCTTTGGATAAATCTATATGGCGGTGCTGTTGACGAGAATTCCCTCTGGGTGAAAGTTGATACAATGCGAATGGCTGAAAAGCCAATTGTCACCAAATGGGGCGACGAGATGATAATCAATGTATATAATTATCCGCACTATGAGGCACGCTTTGCTTTGCAGGTGGCTTTCATTGTCGATGCAACAGGCTCTATGAGTGATGAAATGGACTTTCTGCAGGAAGATTTGTCTAATATAATAAATTCTGTGCAGAGTTGGAATGCCTCGTTAGAGATACAGACCGCTGCTATGGTATATCGTGATACTAAAGATGAATATCTTACAAAAGTTTCTGATTTCACCACAACCCTCAGTACAACGCAATCGTTCATAAACCAACAGTCTGCTAATGGCGGTGGCGACTGGCCAGAGGCTGTACATACGGCATTGGAAAAGTCGCTGACAGACCTGTCTTGGCAGGATGGATGTCGTGCACGTTTGGTATTCCTGATACTCGATGCACCTCCTCACGAGGATGAACAGATTAAGGCATCTGTCCGTCAAAGCATAAAGGAGTATGCAAACAGGGGAATAAGATTAATTCCCGTATCTGCTTCAGGCATAGACCGCAGCACGGAGTTCCTGCTTCGATATATGGCTATGGCAACTGACGGCACATACATTTTCATAACCGATGACAGTGGCATTGGCGATTCGCACCTTGAACCAACGGTAGGGGAGTACGAGGTCAAGTTGCTCCGCGACCTGATTGCCGAGATAATGATACGATATCTTGATGTTGAAAAATGAGAATATTATGAAAGCAAGATTTTTGACATTGTGGGGAAAAATTGTTGCTGCCATTGTTTCAGTGTTTGGCTTTCATGGCTGTGACATTCATGCTGTTGACTATGGCTGTCCTTGTGCTGAGTTCACCATGAAGGGCACTGTGACAACGGAAGAAAACACTCCTTTAGAGGACATCAGAGTGACAGTTGAGGTATGGAGCGTTGCGGGAAATGACAAACGCCAAATGTATGAGAAGACGACATGCACAGATGCTGATGGAAAAGTTTCAGTCGATACTGGTTTTGTTTATGCACCAGACAGCGTTTCTGTTAAAATAGATGATGTTGATGGCGAGGCAAATGGTGGTGAATTCCAGTCTCAGGTTCTTTCTCCTGAGATTGTGATGACCAAAGATGGTGATGGCGAATGGTCCTTGGGTACTTATGCAGCAACATTCGATGTTAAATTGCATAAGAAATGAATATCTTGGGGTTGGAACTGGCCAGAATTGGCAGAGAGGTTGAAGGCCATCCGCTCAGACAGATTTTCTGGGAATGTACATTGAAATGTAATCTCTGCTGTGGCCATTGTGGGAGTGACTGCAAAGTGAATCCTGCCGAGAAGGATATGCCTGCCGAGGATTTCATGCGTGTGCTTGACCAAGTGAGAGAACGCCTGGATCCTCATAAAATAATGGTTGTCATAACAGGTGGCGAACCTCTCATGCGTCAGGACCTTGAACAATGTGGCAGGATGATATACGACAAAGGCTTTCCATGGGGTGTTGTGTCAAACGGCTATGCACTAACGGAACAGAGGCTTGTCGGTTTGCTGAAGGCTGGAATACACAGTCTGACCATAAGTCTGGACGGCCTTCGTGAGGAACACGACTGGATCAGGGGACGTGAAGGCAGTTTCGACCATGCCTCGAAAGCCATCGAGATGGTTTGCAGGTTCAACAAGACCTGCGAAGAGTGCGGTGAGATATTCGGTTTCTCAAATCTCAAACCCACGGATGCAATAAAGTTTGACGTCGTCACGTGTGTTAACAGGCGCAACGTCGGGAAACTTCGTGAGACAAAAGATTTTCTTGTTTCCTTGGGGTTGCGCAATTGGCGGCTATTTACCATATTTCCAGTTGGCAGGGCAGCAGATGTTCCTGATTTCAGGTTGACTAAGGAAGAGATGCACGAGTTGATGAGATTCATCATTGCCACACGTAAGGAAGGAAAAATCCATGCGGAATTTACCTGCGAGGGTTTTGTCGGAGAGTACGAAGGGAAGGTTCGCGACTATTACTTCTGTTGCGATGCAGGCAAAAAAGTGGCCTCTGTGCTTATTGATGGTTCTATATCTGCCTGTACCAGTATCAGAATGGGTTGTCATCAGGGAAATATTTACAAGGACAACTTCATGGATGTGTGGGAAAGAGGCTTCAGTCAGTATCGCGACAGAGAGTGGATGAGAAAGAAGGGTAAGTGTTCGGATTGCAAGTATTGGAGGTGGTGCAAGGGTGGTGGAATGCACCTTCGCGATGCAAATGGCAAGTTGCTCTACTGCACATTGGACAAGTTATAAAGATTTCAGCGAAAAAATACGTCTGTTTCAAAAATTATTCGTAACTTTGCAGGCTGAAATTTACAATAGGAAAAATATATGTTTGAATCACTGAGTGAGCGACTTGAACGGTCGTTCAAGATCTTGAAAGGTGAGGGAAAAATCACCGAGATTAACGTTGCAGAGACATTGAAAGACGTTCGCAAGGCTTTGTTGGACGCTGATGTGAACTATAAAGTGGCTAAGACCTTTACCGACGAGGTTAAGGCAAAGGCTATGGGACAGAATGTTCTGACAGCCGTCAAGCCACAGGAAATGATGGTCAAGATTGTCCATGATGAGTTGACGCGTCTGATGGGCGGTGAGAACGTCGGGATAAACGTCAAGGGCAAAAGCAACGCACCTGCAGTGATTCTGATGTCAGGTCTTCAGGGCTCTGGTAAAACGACTTTCTCTGGCAAACTTGCCAACATGCTCAAGTCTAAGCAGGGCAAGAACGTTCTGTTGGCGGCTTGCGACGTCTATAGACCTGCGGCTATCGACCAGCTGAAGGTTGTCGGTGAGTCTATAGACGTGCCAGTATATTCTGAGGAGGGGGTTCAAGACCCTGTTGGTATAGCAAAACGTGCTATTGAACACGCAGTGAAGACCGGAAAGGATGTCGTGATAATAGATACCGCTGGTCGTCTGGCTGTTGACGAGCAGATGATGAACGAGATAGAGGCTATCAAGAAGGCTATCAATCCTCAGGAAATCCTGTTCGTCGTAGATTCAATGACAGGTCAGGACGCTGTAAATACTGCCAAAGAGTTCAACGACCGCCTTGATTTCACGGGCGTTGTGCTGACAAAACTTGATGGTGATACACGTGGTGGTGCCGCGCTCTCGATACGTTCTGTTGTAGAGAAGCCAATCAAGTTTGTGGGTACTGGCGAGAAGATGGAGGCTATAGACCTCTTCCACCCTGCACGTATGGCAGACCGTATCCTCGGCATGGGTGATATTGTCTCTCTGGTCGAGAAGGCTCAGGAACAGTATGACGAAGAGGAGGCTCGCAAACTCTCAAAGAAGATAGCAAAGAACCAGTTTGGCTTTGACGATTTCTATCAGCAGATACAGCAGATCAAGAAGATGGGTAACATCAAGGACCTTGCGGCCATGATTCCAGGTGTCGGCAAGGCACTCAAGGATGTTGATATTGACGACAATTCATTCAAAGGCATTGAGGCTATAATCTTGTCAATGACTCCAGAGGAGCGCAAGAATCCATCGCTGCTCAATGGTTCGCGCAAGAACAGAATCTCGAAAGGTTCAGGCCGTTCGCTTGTCGAGATAAACCGTCTAATCAAGCAGTTCTCTGAGATGCAGAAGATGATGAAAATGGTGCAGAATGGAGGTATGAAGAAAATGATGAAACGCAGATGATATTCATTCACGAATCTTCTTACGTTGACGAGGGATGCACAATAGGTGAGGGAACAAAGATATGGCATTTCTGTCATGTCATGAGCGGTTGTACGATAGGCGAGAATTGTAACATAGGACAGAATGTTGTAGTGTCGTCAGGTGTGCATATAGGACGTAACGTCAAGATACAGAACAACGTCAGTGTATATACAGGAGTGGTATGTGAGGACGATGTCTTCATCGGGCCATCTGTTGTTTTCACCAACGTGATAAACCCACGAAGTGCTGTCTCGCGTAAAGACGAGTACCGTGAGACTTTGATACGTCGTGGGGCGTCAATAGGTGCAAATGCCACTATAGTGTGTGGCAACGAGATAGGAAAGTATGCCATGATAGGGGCAGGCAGTGTCGTCACGAAGTCTGTAAGGCCATACGCACTGATGGTTGGCAATCCTGCGCAGCAGATAGGATGGGTCTCTGAGCATGGCGAGAAACTTGCTTTTAACGCTGATGGAATGGCTGTCTGCCCAGGCTCAGGAGAGCAATATAAGTTGGCTGATGGGATTGTGGAAAAAATAATTGAATAAAAGTTTGGAGAATTGAAATATTAGTCGTACCTTTGCAGCCGATTTGTGGGGGAATAGTGTTTTTGTTACGATGATTGAAATATAGAGGGTTATGGACTTTTCGATACAATTGGCAGGACTGAAAAACGGCAACAACGAGTTCAAATATGAACTTGGAGATGCTTTTTTCGCAGAGATGGGTGGCGAAAAAATATTGGGAGGTGACGTAAAAGCCATTGTAAATATCGAAAAGACGGGCTCTCAGATGCGTGCAGACGTGAGAATTGATGGCACTGTTAAGGCCACTTGTGACCGTTGTCTGGAGGAGATGGAGGTTGAGATAGAAAACCAAGAGGAATTCGGTGTGAAGGTTGGTGCAGAAACAAGTTACGAGGACGAAGAGATGATAACGATAGCAGAGGACGACGGAATGCTGCAGATGGGCGAGCGTATGTATGAAATGTGTCTGGTGGCTATGCCTATTGTCTGCGTGCACGAAGATGGTGGCTGCAACGAGAAGATGATAGAAATACTTGAGGCACACAGTGCATCAAACAACGAAGAGAAGTCAAGTGATCCCAGATGGGATGCCTTGAAAAATATAATTAACAAATAAATTAATAACGATTCGAAATGGCACATCCTAAACGAAGACAATCGAAAACACGTACTGCGAAACGTCGTACTCATGACGTGGCAGTAGCTCCTACGCTTGCCGTTTGCTCAAATTGTGGTGCATTGCACATCTATCACACCGTATGTCCAGAGTGTGGTTACTATCGTGGCAAACTGGCTATCGAGAAAAAGGATGCTAATGAGGCTTAAGTGAAGATTGACTTAAGAGAACTATCGGACTATGCATACGAGCGTAGTCCGATTTTTTTTTATTGTGGCAATTCTATGCGGAAAGTCGTTCCTGACGGTGATGATGATTTTATGAATATTGACCCGTGGTGGTATGAGTGGATTATGCGGTAAGCAAGGGATAGTCCAAGCCCCCAACCGCGTTTCTTTGTAGTGTAGCCTGGTTTGAAGATGAGTTTGAAGTTTCTCCAGTCTATGCCGTGGCCTGTGTCAGACACTTCTATGTAAATCTGTCCTTCCTGATTACCAAGGGTTATTGAGATGAAACCTGAACCATTCATGGCATCAACGGCATTCTTGCATAGATTCTCTATTACCCACTGTATCAGTGGTTCAGACAAAGGGGCAATGGGATTTGTTGTGTTGTCTGTTATGTTGTATTGCACACTGCTTGACGTGCGGCGTCGCATGTATTCTACTGCGTTTCTGATTACTGTAGGCAGGTCGGTAGGTTCGAGTTTCGGTGCAGAACCGACTTTCGAAAATCTGTTAGCTATGGTCTGCAGACGCATCACATCCTTGTTCATCTCTTCGATTGTCTCTGAAGGTGCTGTGGCTTTCAACAACTCTAACCATGCTGAGAGCGAGGATATTGGTGTGCCGAGTTGGTGTGCAGTTTCGCGCGATAGGCCAACCCATAGCTTATCCTGAATGCTGCGTTTTTCGACTGAGAGAATCCATAGTAGCAGTACTATGAATATTATTACCAGCAGAATCTGTATTGATGGGAAGATCTTCAGACTCTTGAGTATGAACGAGTCGTCATACAATATGTATTGATGTTCTGTGTCTGAAATATCTATCACTATCGGGTCATGTTTTTTCTTCAAATCTTCAACCCAGTCAGCATTGATTTCATTTTCTGATACGTTTCGGAATGTTACTACAGAGCCGTTGTCGTCAATGATGATTATCGGGATGTTGTCGTTCTGCTCGACTATTTCGAAAGCGAGGTCGCAGTAGTCATCGCTAAGCAAAGCCTCTGTTGCTTCGGCCCACATCTGTATTCTTTGTTTTTCAGCCTCTGCAATTGTTTTTGAAATGCGGATGGCAAACAGGTGTGAGAAGATAACTATCACTATTGCGATTATGAGCAGGAGGACTTTCTTCATGTGTTTATTTTCTGTATTTTCCATCGTTCAGGTCTGAGCGTATGGCAAGGTAGTTCTGGTAGCGTGACTGCGCAATCTGATGTTTTTCAAGTGCTTCGAGTACGGCACATCCTGGCTCGTTGGTGTGAGTGCAATCGCTGAAACGGCATTCTTTCGAGAAATAGAAAATCTCTGGGAAATAATGCGAAATTTCTTCTGGCTTCATGTCAACCACACCGAAACCTTTTATTCCGGGAGTATCGATTAAGAATTGAGAATTGAGAATTGAGAATTGAGAATTGCCAGGATTAGGCAGAGGGTACATCTGCGAGAATGTGGTGGTGTGCATACCTTTGTGGTGCGAGGACGATACCTCGCCTGTACGTGTATTTGCGTTGGGAATCAGACGGTTGATTATTGTGCTTTTGCCTACGCCTGAGTTGCCTGAGAGAAGTGTTATCTTGCCTTTCAGCAACTCGTAGAGTTCGTCCATTGCGAAACATTCGTCAGAAGCCTTCAGCCGTATGGTCTTGTGCCCTATGCTTTGGTATAGGTTTTCCATTCCTTCCAGCAGGGGCATCTCTTCGTCAGTCAGCAGGTCAACTTTGTTGAATGCTATTATCACGGGAATCCTGTATGCACGGGCGGTGACTAGGAAACGGTCTATGAAACCCAAGTCAGTCTCAGGCTCACGCAAGGTCACAACCAGCAGTGCCTGGTCGATGTTTGCACCTATGATATGCAGTTGCTTGCTGAGGTTTGTCGGACGGCGGACAATATAGTTCCTGCGGTCGTAAAGTTCAGTGATAAAGCCAGAGACAGGGTCAAACTCGACCCAGTCTCCGACTGTCAGTGGGTTGGTGCTTTTGATGCCCTTTATGCGGAAGTTGCCCTTTATCTTGCCTGTGTATTCCTTGTTGTCGGCAAAAAGGGTGAAATCAGTACTTCCGGTTTTTGTTATCAGTGCCTTCAAGATCAGATGGTCATGATTTCTTTCTCTTTTGCAGAAAGAAGTTCTTCTATCTTCTTGATGTAGCTGTCGTGCAGTTTCTGGGCCTCTGCCTCACCGTCTTTCTCAACGTCTTCAGGCAAGCCGTTCTTCACTTCTTTCTTCATTTTGTCGATTGCGTCACGACGGGCATTGCGTACAGAAACCTTAGCATCTTCACCTGAGCTATTTGCCTGCTTCACCAGTGCGCGACGGCGTTCCTCGGTGACAGGAGGGAAACAGAGTCGTATCACTTCGCCGTTGTTCATAGGTGTGATGCCTATCTCGGAATTTTGCAGTGCACGCTCGATAGGTGTGAGCATGTTTTTTTCCCAAGGCTGGATTTGGATAGTCTTTGCATCAGGTACGGTGACGTTTGCTACGTTGCTGATAGGTGACATAGTGCCGTAGTAATCAATGCGTACGCTGTCGATGATGCGAGCAGAAGCTTTGCCTGCACGTATGTGTGCCAGTGCATCGTCAAGGAACATGATTGCGCCTTCCATGTCTTCTGCGGCGTTGTCAATGATAGGTTTGATTCTCTCGTCCATAAAAACTTAATATAATATGTTTTGGGGTGCAAAGGTAGGCATTTTTTCTGATACGGCAAAAAAAAATCGCAAAAAAATCTCTCATTTGAAATTTTTGTTGTAATTTTGCAGTCTGAAATAAATTGGTTAATTATGTTGAAATATGTAAGAATTGCCATCGAGGTTATTGTCTTTCTCCTCATAGTGGCATTGTTTGTTGATTTCTCGGGCACAGTGGCTCCTTTTGCCGGCTGGTTAGCTGAGATTCAGTTACTTCCAGCTGCTCTGTCTCTTAATGTTGTCGTGTTGGTGCTTTTGGTCATAGCAACGTTGCTTTTCGGTCGTCTGTACTGTTCCATAGTCTGTCCGCTTGGTATGTTTCAGGATTTTTTTGTTGCCATCGGTCTTAAGACAGCGCGTCGCAACAAATATTCGTATCGTAAAGAGAACCCATGGTTGCGTGGCGCTGTCCTCATTATATATATCGCAATGCTTGTGCTTGGCATGGCATCTATAGCTTCGATTATAGAACCATACGGGGCTTTTGGGCGTATGGCGACAAACCTGTTCGGTTATCTCCACCGTGCGATTAACAACTTCTTGGCTGCAAAATCTGAAAATGCAGGGACGTACGATTATTACATGGTGTCTAACCAGATTCTTTCATGGACAATTTTCGGTGTTGCTGTTGGCACATTTGTCCTGCTTTCTGTTCTCTCGTTCTTCTGTGGTCGCTGGTGGTGTTCCAATGTCTGTCCTGTGGGTACTACTCTTTCGCTACTTTCGCGTTTTTCGATATTCCGTCCTGTCATAAATACCGCCAAATGCAATGGCTGTCAGCTCTGTGCCCGCAACTGCAAGGCATCCTGTATCAATCCTAAGGAACATACAATTGACATGGCAAACTGTGTCGTTTGCTTTGACTGTATCAACAATTGTCGTCAGGGAGCGATAAAATACAGACTTAGAAGTTTCAACAAGAAAACGGCAACAGTCGATGCTTCTCGTCGTAACTTCGTTGTAGGGGCTGTCGCTACAGGTTCTGTCATGGCTGTCGAGGCTGCCGCCCGTCCTATAACGAAGACTGTAGATGGCGGTTTTGCCTTGCTGGAAGACAAGAAAGCTCCTCATCGTTCTGTCAAAATCCGTCCTGCCGGTTCATGGTCGGCCGAGAGTTTCGCAAAGCAGTGCACAGCTTGTCAACTTTGTATATCGAACTGTCCTAATGGCGTTCTCCGTCCTTCGGGTGACCTGCAAGACCTGATGACACCTGTCATGGGTTATGAGGTTGGCCACTGCCGCCCAGAGTGTACGCATTGTGCAGATGTTTGTCCAACTGGGGCGATAAAGCCTATAACACGCGAGGAGAAATCCTCTATCCAGATAGGCCATGCAGTTTGGATTCCTGAGAATTGCGTTGTGCTGACCGATGGCGTCTCTTGCGGCAACTGTGCACGTCATTGTCCTGTCGGGGCAATAAGCATGGTAGAGCATGACGGGCATCGCATTCCTTCGGTTGATACAGAGCGTTGCATAGGTTGTGGAGCGTGCGAGCACCTCTGCCCATCACGCCCTTATTCTGCTATTTACGTTGAAGGTCATAAAGAACATAGAAAAATCTGATTGTTATGGATAGAAGGGAATTTCTGAAAGTTTTCGGTGCTGGCTCAGTGGTAACTGCTGCTGCACTTACTGGATGTGACAAGATAAAGGAAGATTTCGCTGAAGAACACGATTCTGGCGAGACAGCTCTCGGCCCTATCGATGGCTCAAAGATGACTTACCGCACGTCAACGTCAGGCGATACTGTCTCGTTGTTGGGCTTTGGCATGATGCGCCTCCCGACCATCTACGGCGGTTCTGCCCGTAATGGTGACGACCCTATCAACCAGAAACGTCTCAACGAAATGGTGGATTATGCAATGGCGCATGGCGTGAACTATTACGACACAGCCCCTGTCTATTGCAAAGGAAAGTCTGAGGCTGCCGTTGGCGAGGCTCTCTCTCATCACGACCGCAGCAAGTTTTTCGTGGCAACGAAACTCTCCAACTTCAACCCTGCCACATGGTCGCGCGAGGAGTCTATAAAGATGTACCGTAATTCGTTCAAGAATCTGCGTGTTGACTATATAGACTACTATCTGCTTCATTCCGTTGGTGGCGAGAAAGAGGATATGGACAGCATGACGATGCTCAAGAGCCGCTATTTCGACAATGGAGTGCTTGATTTTCTGATAGAGGAACGCAAGGCTGGACGTATCCGCAATCTCGGATTCTCTTTCCATGGCGACATCAAGGTGTTCGACTACATGCTCTCGCTGCACGAGACAATCCACTGGGATTTCGTGCAGATACAGATGAACTATATAGACTGGCGTCATGCCGAGGACTTGAAGGAGGGCAATGTCAATGCCGAGACATTGTATGGCAAACTTGAGGCACTTGGCATTCCTGTCGTCATAATGGAACCTCTGCTTGGCGGTCAGCTTGCAACGCTCAACGAGAATCTTAACAAGGAACTTCAGTCTCGCCGTCCGCAGCAGAGCATAGCCTCATGGGCATTCCGTTTTGCCGGAACGTATGGCAAGGTGCTCACTGTCCTCAGCGGTATGACCTATATGGAACACTTGCAGGACAACCTTCGCACCTACTGCCCTCTCGAACCATGCTCTGACGACGAGTTGCAGCTGCTTGAGCATATCGCACAAATATACCTCACCTATCCGTTGGTGCCATGTACCGCTTGCCGCTACTGTATGCCTTGCCCTTACGGACTTGACATCCCGGGCATCTTCTCTCACTACAACAAGATGATCAATACAGGCAACGTGGCTATGGCAGGTGATGAAAATTACCGCCAGGCACGCCGTCGCTTTCTCATAGGCTACGACCGTGCAGTTCCTGGCATACGACAGGCTGACCATTGCATAGGTTGCCGCGAATGCGTAGGTCATTGTCCTCAGAAAATCGACATTCCATACCAGATGACGGTAATCGACAAATACGTAGAACAATTGAAAATTGAAAATTGATAATTGACAATTATCAATTATTAATTAGACAAGGCGCAAATTTTTGCGTCTTGTTTTGTAGTTATTCAAGTTTAAACGCAGTCTAATCTATAAACCAATTATTCAATTCTCAATTTTCAATTCTCAATTAAAAAAATGAACGACAAAGAATCCGATTTCGAGCGGATGGTCAAGGAGCAGCGCAGCACCATCTACACGGTCTGCTATATGTTCTCCAACGATGCAGACGAGGTGGCGGACCTCTTTCAAGACACACTGATAAACCTCTGGCGGGGTTTTGATGGCTTTCGCGGAGAGGCAAAACAGGGCACCTGGGTGTGGCGTGTCGCACTCAACACCTGCATCTCTGCCGACCGCCGCAAGAAACGCAGGGGCGAGAAAGTCCCGCTTGAACTTGCGGGAGATTTCTTCGAAGACCATGATGCAGAGACCAAGCAGATACGTCAGTTGCATGAGCGGATAAAACGCCTTCAGCCGGTTGACCGAGCCTTGGTGCTTCTTTGGCTCGAAGACCTCAGTTACGAGGAGATAGGAGCCATCGTAGGAATATCCGAGAAGAATGTCTCCGTCAAACTCGTCAGAATCAAGAAACAGTTAATCGAAATGTCTAAAAACGAATGATATGGAAGAATTGGAAGAAATGCGTCAGCAGCTTGCTGTGCTTAAGGATAGACTTGACAAGGAAAAGATAATAAACGAGAAGCTTCTCCGTTCGTCGATGAAACAGAAGGCAAGCGTCATCAACCGCCAGCGTTGGATAAGCTGCATTGCCGCAGGCTTCGTGATAGCCGCGATGTTTACCTCATTCCGTCCTATGGGTTGTTCCTGGGGCTTTTGCATAGGCACGTCAATATTCATGGTCTTCTGCTGTGCAATGACAAACTGGTTTCATCGTGATGTATCAGACGAGGCCATGAACGAAGACCTGCTCACAGTGGCGCAGAATGTCAGCCGCCTGAAACACCGTTATAACGAGTGGATAAAATACAGCATCCCAATGATGATTGTGTGGCTTGCCTGGCTTGCCTACGAGTTCTACAAGGTTGCTGATGGCGAGATGGTAATGTTTTGGACGCTCGTTATAAGCGCAATCGTTGGCGGTACTATTGGCGGAATATGGGGATATAGTATGCACCGCAAAGTCTGCCGTATGTGCGACGAGATTGTCGAGCAGATAGAGGCTGCCGAGTAGAATTAATTGACGTTTGCCATACGGCAGAAGCAAGTTATGAAATAATCCATTACGAAAAATTTCGTTACGAAATTTTTCGTAATGGATTATTCGTTGAAACACAAGGGGATTGATTGTTAATAATATTTTCCCATAAGGACATTGGCCATCAGGATGGTCATGCCATAAACGTGCTCAAGAAGAGGCTTGCCGCCCATAATCGCTGAGCTTGGGGTGTCAGGCGTGAGGACATAATTGTTTCGCAAGCCGGCGTAAGCATTCACGAAATTGTTGTATGAGACGATTCCGTCAGGGTTGCAATGGAAGAACTGGAGAGGGTAGCATGGCTGCCATCCGCTGCAGAGGTTCTGCCTGTCCATCATGGCCAGCAGTGTGTTATAGGCTTCGGGATTGTTTTCAATGTAGTCCATATTGAGAATGTCGCTCAATTTGGCATCATTCAGTCTGCGTATCATATCGTATATGTTCTCATCGTTGTTCTGTACAGCTTGTGGCACACCTGTTGAAAGAGCCCAAGGAGTGAAAAAATCCTCATAATTGAACTCAGCCATCTCGTCAGGATAGCTGTTGAACATGCTATTGATGACCAAAGGGACGACAGAGCCGAGACCCATAACCTTTCCCGCCTGTTCGTCAGCCACGAAACTTTCGAAAGTACATCTCAAATCGTATGGGCCGTCACCGCAGATAACCTTCTTGATTCTGAGCTGAGCCTGCTGGCTGGCAGGAAGGGACTGAATGGTCCTCAAGGTTGCCAGAGAAACGGAGCCGCCTTGAGAGTAACCGAGGATATAAGTATCGAACTTCTTGTCGAGATTGACTTTTTTCTGCTTTGCGAAAGAGAGCAGGGCGAAAAGCGCATCGGTGCTTGTGCGTCCGTGAACCTCGGCATTCAGGTAAAGATCGGGATGGCTCGATGAGGCACCCACACCGATATAGTCAGGAAGGACACACAGCGCGCCAGAAGCAGCGACGATTGCCTCGACAGAGGTCATATATGTCGGAACCATTGCTACGCCAATATGCGTGCCGTGGTTGACGAGCATGACCTTGTTAATCTTGCGCAGAAGCGGATAAATAACCAGTGCAGACACTGTCACATCCTCATTGGCAGCATCCTTGGTTACGTATGTGATACGTGCGATGCGGTAGAACAGCGGAAGGGACATCGTCTTGTTGTCGGCCATTTCCATCCCGCCTACAGCCGTATTATACGCCTGGCTGAGTTCGCTAAGGTCAACACCCTCAACTGCTTTCAATGGACTCGTGACTGCATTGAAGAAATCAGTGCTCGACACATCCGATTCCTCAAGAACAGAAATTTCCATCACACGTTCTTCGTCAACGGGTGCTACAGACATCTCATTCTTGTTACACCCTACAAAGCCAGCAACGATTGCCAGCAAAAGAAAAATTCTTTTTTTCATATTGTTTGATTTTAATATTGCATGTGAAAAATGGAGTGAACCTGTTTCCAAGGTTTGCGGTTGCAAAGGTACGACATTATTTTAATCTGGCAAAGAAAAAATAGGAAAACTTATCAATATAGTATCTCAGCGACAAAACGATATTTGGCAACTTAATTACTACCCGCATTATTACAGAAAAGTCGTCCCATAAGCCCCGACAAATGATCAAAGCAATCAATGCTCAATTGCCAGACAAGAAATTATTCCCGAAATCTTTTGGCGGTTCGGCAAAAATGTCGTACCTTTGCAACGTTGGATACATATTCACAACAACTATTGTTATATGTCACTAAACATACACTGTATCAAATACTTTGCTCTGTTTGCAACAAGAAGCTACCACTATCTCATAGTAAGAATGGGTATGTTTTAGACGAAAAATCCGTCTATTCTGAGTATGTTTTAGATGAAAAACGACATCAAACTTGAGTATGTTTTAGAAGGTTACTATGTATAATAGAGAGGTATTGACCCATCTCCGCAATTGGAGTAAAAAGAAAAATCGCAAGCCACTTGTTTTGCGTGGTGCAAGACAAGTAGGCAAGACCACGCTGATTAATGATTTTGGAAAGGAATTCGACCATTATCTGTATCTCAACCTTGAGTTGAAGGATAATGCAGTACTTTTCCGAAACTATGACTCGGTAGAGGCACTGCTCAGTTTCTTGTTGCTGAAGCACCATATCCGCAAAGATGATGTAAAACGCACATTGCTTTTCATCGACGAGATTCAGGAAGAGACAAAAGCTGTACAGATGCTTCGCTATTTTTATGAACAGACGCCATGGCTATACGTCATTGCCGCAGGTTCACGTCTTCAGTCGCTGGTAAGGCAGCATATCTCATTCCCTGTTGGAAGAGTCGAGTACCTGACCTTGCGACCATTTTCTTTTGCCGAATATCTTGCTGCCGTGGCAGGTGATGAGTGGGTGAAAATCTTGGATAATTGTGCTGCTGACTGCACTGCTCCTGACCCGATGGTGCATCAGGAGTTGCAGTCGCATTTCAACAGGTATGCCCTCATCGGAGGAATGCCAGAGGTCGTGTCAACATACATTGATAATCAAGACATAGAATCACTCTCATCATTATATCGTTCACTGATAAACAGTTTTAGCGAGGATGTCGAACGATATGCCAAGGGCAACAGTCAGGTCGCAGTATTGCGGCACATACTGCAATATGGATGGGCATTTGCCGGACAGAGCATTAAGTTTGCCCGCTTTGCCGGCAGTGAGTATAGTTCCACACAGATGCACGAGGCAATGGATATCCTGCAACGGGCGTTCATTCTGTCGCTCGATTATCCTGTCACATCAGTTAACTCGCCCGCTGTGCCGTCACACGGCTTTGCGCCGAAAATGATTATGATGGATGCAGGTCTGGTCAATTATATGGCAAATATCCAGATAGAATATCTTCAGAATAAAGAGTTGCTGGACACATGGCGCGGCTATGCGGCAGAACAGATTGTCGCACAGGAGTTGCGGGTGGTGCTGGATCGTCGGATGGAGAGTGAACAGTATTTCTGGGTGAGGGACAAGAAGGGCGCAAGTGCCGAGGTTGATTTTATAATGCAGCATAATGGCAGGATTATCCCAATTGAGGTAAAAGCAGGTAACAATGCCCATCTCCGATCGTTGCATAGTTTCGTTAACCTGAGCGACAATGATGTCACAGCCGTGAGAATCTGGAGTGGAGAGTTTTCGGTTCAGGATATTGCCACACCTGCACCCAACAACAAACCATTCAGACTAATCAATATACCATTTTACCTTGTTGGATATATAGATAAAATCATAGACACCGCCATATCTGCACATCCATAGCAGTCCCAATTTTTTAGTCATTAGTTAAGAATATATTCACTGTAGAATGTGATGACTGTGTCATCATGCCTGTTGGTGGCTAAATTACCATCTGTATTATCACCAAACAATTGGAAAGAGGTCATCAGAATCATAACGACGTTTGAGTTCCTCTTGGTCATATTCGTGAGTCGAGTCATTCCTCAGGATACGGCCATCGAGGTCAAGCGTAATGTCATGATACAGATATTCATAATCAGCATTGCATTTTGCCGTCTCTAAGTTCGAGACCCTGCTTTCTGTCACAACAAAGCCTGATTCAGTGGCCTTTATTGCAGAAATGTTGATATTCTCAGCGATATGCGATACCTTCAGAGACTCGCAGTCAATCATGTAGAGCATATATGACTTCATATCAAAAATAGCGTAAGCATTCGGTAAACTACATCTTGTAGCAGTTGTAGTAAAGTTGTAACTTTGCAGTCGCAATTTTGCAATAACTACAACAGCTATTATTATGACAAAAGAAGAGTTTGAAGCTTTAAAACTTGAGCACAGCCAGAGC